>NZ_JBBCAT010000001.1:1943434-2267340 GCF_037203705.1 Prosthecomicrobium sp. N25 | reverse complement strand
CGGCGCGGGCGCGAGGGCGGCTACACGCTCATCAAGGACCCGACCACCGTCTCGTTCGGCCAGGTGCTGCGCCTGATCGACGGACCGGTGGCGCCGCTCCCCTGCCTGTCGCGCACCGCCTACCGGCGCTGCGAGGACTGCGCGGACGAGACGCGCTGCGAGCTGCGTCGGGTCTTCGCGAAGATCTACGACGCCCAGGTCGACCTGCTCGACCACACGTCGATCGGCGACGCGCTCCTCGCCGGGCCGACGCCGGACCTGCTCTCGCCCTTCCTCGAGAAGGCGAGCTGAGGGGTCAGTTCAGGGCGAGGATGGCGCCGTTCAGCAGGGCCGCGAAGCTGACCCACGCCAGGTAGGGCAGCAGGGACAGCGCGGCGGCGCGGTCGAGAGGCCGGAAGGCCAGGATGTTGGCGAGCACCGACAGCCAGAGGGGTATGACCACGACCATGCCCAGGAGCGGGCTCTCGGCGGTGAAGAAGGCCGGCGACCAGGCGAGGTTCAGCGCGAGTTGCACGGCATAGACCCAGAGCGCGCGCGTCCGCGCCGCGCTCGCCGGCTTCTCCCAGATCCGCCACCCCGCCCAGGCGATAATCACGTAGAGGATCGTCCAGACCGGCGCGAAGACGAAGGGCGGCGGGTTGAACCAGGGCTTCTGCAGGGAGGCGTACCAGGTCGGGATCTTCGGCTGGGTCGCGAGGCCCGCGAGGAAGCCCAACAAGAGCGTCAACGCCACGAAGGCGGCCAGCATCCACCAGCGTCCGGGGCGCGGCAAATCGTCCATGACTTCGGTCCGGGCAGTCATTTCTCTGACAACTCCGTTGTGCAGTGCCGAAGAAACTAGGGCAGCAGGGCTGGCCGAAAAGGTCCTGCCAAGATGTCGCATAGGTGATCCCAACGAGGCGCGGCAGGATGATGTTCCAATGTGCCGCCTTGTGCGCGTCTGAGTTGCTTCATGGTTCGGGATCCGCGTCGCCCCGCCTGCCGGCAGGGCGGGTGCGTCGCCATGAGCGCGGCTCATGGCTGTGGCGCAACTTCCGGAACAGGGTCGCCGCGCTCCACCGGGCGTCGGTCGGCTGCCTTCGATCCGAAAGGCCCTGGGCGGTCTGGGCGTGGAACCCAGAGACGGGCGATGCCGGACTCCCTTGGGGGCGGCGGGGCTCCGAGACGACGCCCGACGGGCGCGGGAGCGAACGTTCCCGCCGGTCGGCGACGCCCTCCCGAAGCGGTCGGACGGACGGGCCGGGTTCTCGGCCAACCGGCTCACGGCGGTTCCACCGACCAAAACGGGCACTCGCCAATCTCTTCGCACCGCCCCTCCGGGCCCCGTCGCCGGGCCTTGGCCCGGCTGTCAGCGCACCTCTGCGCGGATCCAGTCCCGGAAGCGCTGGGCGCTGTCGGAGAGGGGCACGTCGGTCGGATAGACGAGATAGAAGGCGTTGTCGGAGACGAGCGCCGTCTCGATCGGGCGGATCAGGTCGCCGCGCGCGATGAAGTCCTCGGCGAGGCGCTGGCCGCAGAGCGCGATGCCCTCCCCGCGGATCGCCGTCTGCAGCAAGATCAAGTAGTTGTCGAAGGTGAATCCACGCTTGGTCGGCCGCATGGTGACGCCGAGCGCCTTGAACCAGTGGTCCCAGGTGACCCAGTTCCGGTCGAAGGCGCCGAGGTGGAGGAGGGTCTCGTCGAGGAGCTCCTCGGCGGATTTCAGGGGCTCGCGGCCCACCATGTATTTCGGCGAGCAGACCGGCCAGATCTCGTTACCGAAGAGCCGCTCGGAGACGACCCCCAGCCATTGGCCCGAGCCGTAGCGGATCGCCACGTCGATCCCGGCGGAGACAAGGTCCGAGACCGGAGCGGAGGCGACGAGGCGCAGGTCGACGTCGGGATGGGCGGCCCGGAAATTGGCGAGCCGGGCCACGAGCCAGTAGGACGCGAAGGTCACCGAAGAGGAGACGGTCAGGTCCTTCGGTCCGCGGCGCCGGCGGATGTCGACACAGACGGTGGCGATGTACTCCAGGCCCATGGTGACTGCGTAATGGAGTCGCGTCCCGTCCTTGGTCATGGTCAGGCCGCGGGCCTGCCGCTGGAACAGCGGGGCCCCCAGGGAGGCCTCCAGCGCCTGGATCTGGCGGGACACGGCGGCCTGCGTCAAACCCAGCTCGCTGGCGGCCCGCGTGAAGTTGAGGTGGCGCGCGGCGGCCTCGAAAATCACGAGGCTGTTCACCGGAGGAAGTGTGCGCCGCAGCGAAGCCATTACCCCACCTCATGCCCGTATAAACATTCTTGCCGTTTTCATCGGTAATGCCGGTGCCCATGGTCGCGTTACGAACAAGGACCCGTCCGACGGCCCGGTTGTGTGCCGTCCCGGAACGACGGTTTCTGTCTTAGGCCACGTCATCGAGGAACGCCATGCGGTATCATCCCGGTCTCTTCATCCCCGGCCCGACCAACGTCCCCAACGAGGTGCGCATGGCCATGAACCTCCCCATGGAGGACATGCGCTCGCCGGACTTCCCGAAGCTGACGCTGCCGCTCTTCGCGGATCTGAAGAAGGTCTTCAAGACGGAGACCGGCCAGGCGTTCATCTACCCGTCGTCCGGAACCGGCGGCTGGGAGGCCGTGCTCACCAACACGCTCAACCCGGGCGACAAGGTGCTGATCTCCACGTTCGGCCAGTTCTCGCTGCTCTGGGCCGACATGTGCCAGCGCATGGGCTTCGACACCCAGGTGGTCGAGTGCGAGTGGGGCGAGGGCGTTCCGGTCGAGACCTTCCACGACATCCTGAAGGCCGACAAGGAGCACAAGATCAAGGCTGTGCTCACCACCCAGAACGAGACGGCGACGGGCGTCACCTCCGACATCGCCGGCGTCCGCAAGGCGCTCGACGCGGCCGGCCATCCGGCTCTGCTCTTCGTCGACGGCGTGTCGTCGGTCGGCTCGATCGACTTCCGCATGGACGAGTGGGGCGTCGACGCGATCGTGTCCGGCTCTCAAAAGGGCTTCATGCTGCCGACCGGCCTCGCGATCATCGCGGTCAGCCAGAAGGCGCTCGAGGCTCACAAGTCCTCGAAGATGCACCGCTGCTTCTTCTCCTTCGAGGACATGTCCAAGTTCAACAAGGACGGCTACTTCCCCTACACCCCGGCCACGACGCTGCTGCGCGGCCTGCGCGCCTCGCTCGACCTGATGTTCGAGGAAGGCCTCGAGAACATCTTCGCCCGCCACCACCACGTCGCCAACGGCGTGCGCGCGGCGGTCGAGGCGTGGGACGGCTGCCGGCTCGTCGCCAAGGCGCCGAAGTGGCATTCCGACACCGTGTCGGCCATCTACGTGCCGCAGGGCGTCGATGCCGTGAAGGTGATCCGCCACGCCTACGACCGCTACACGACCTCCTTCGGCTCGGGCCTCAACAAGCTCGCCGGCAAGGTCTTCCGCATCGGCCACCTCGGCGCGATGAACGAGCTGATGCTGCTCGGCGCGATCTCGGTCGCCGAGATGTCGCTCGTCGACTGCGGCGCCAAGATCCAGCTCGGCTCGGGCGTCGCGGCGGCCCAGGCGGTGTACACGAAGAAGACGATCGATCTCGCCAAGGCGGCCTGATCCGGAATCCCGGAGGGGGCCCGCCGGTCCCCTCCCCGCTCCCCGCCGAGGGAGGACGAGCCGCAGAGCTCGACGGCGACCGCCGGTGGCGGCCCGGACACTCCGACGCAACTCCGCTGACCCGGCGCGCGTCCCGCGCCCAAACAACCGGCCCCTGATGGAGGGGGAGGGAACGATGAGCCATACCCAGTACAAGCCCGTTGCGACGCGCCTGCAGCGCTCCGAACTCGCCTGCCCGGGGTCCAACCCGACCATGATCGACAAGGCGGCCGAGTCGGCCGCCGACTACGTGTTCCTCGACCTGGAGGACGCGGTGGCGCCGGGCGACAAGGAGCAGGCCCGCAAGAACGTCATCCAGGCGCTGAACGACATCGATTGGGCCGCCAAGGGCAAGACGGTGTCGGTGCGCATCAACGGCCTCGATACCCACTACATGTACCGAGACGTGGTGGACGTGGTGGAGCAGGCCGGGCACCGGCTGCACACGATCCTGATCCCCAAGGTCGGGACCCCGCACGACGTCTACATGGTGGAGGCGATGGTCTCCCAGATCGAGGAGGCGAAGGGGCTCACCAATCGGATCGGCCTCGAGGCGCTGATCGAGACCGCGATCGGCATGGCCAACGTCGAGGACATCGCGCGCCAGCACTACACCAAGCGCCTGGAGGCCCTGCATTTCGGCGTCGCCGACTTCGCCGCCTCGCGCCGCTCGCGCACGGTGGTCATCGGCGGTCTCAACCCGGACTATCCGGGCGACCAGTGGCACGCCGCGATCGACCGGATGGTCACCGCCTGCCGCGCCTTCGGCCTGCGCGCCATCGACGGGCCCTTCGGCGACTTCTCGGCGCCGCAGGACTACATCGCGGGCGCCAAGCGTGCCGCCGTGCTCGGCTGCGAGGGCAAGTGGGCGATCCATCCCTCCCAGATCGCGCTCGCCAACGAGGTGTTCTCGCCGCCGCCCGCCGAGGTCGACCGCGCCAAGCGCATCCTGATCGCGCTCGACGAGGCGGCCGCCCAGGGCAAGGGCGCGGCCTCGCTCGACGGCCGCATGATCGACGCGGCCTCGGCGCGCATGGCGCAGAACGTCGTGACGGTCGCGGAGGCGATCGCCCGGAAGCAGGCGGCCTGACGCACCAGGCCGCCCACCCCACCATCCGCCCATAGGGCACCTTCTCCCCCACGCGGGGAGAAGGGGAAGGAGCCGAGAGTCCCCGCCTCGGAGACGGAGCCCCGCGCTGCGTCCCCGCGGCGAGCCGGAACTCCCCACCCCCGGGCTCGACGCCAACGGAGCAGTCCCATGGACATCCACGAATACCAGGCGAAAGAGATCCTCTCGAAGTTCGGCGTGCCGATCCCCAAGGGCGGCCTCGCCTATTCTCCCGAGCAGGCGGCCTACCGGGCGCGCGAGATCGGCGGCTCGATCTGGGTGGTGAAGGCCCAGGTGCACACGGGCGGGCGCGGCAAGGCCGGCGGCGTCAAGGTCTGCAAGTCCGAGCACGAGGTGGAGGAGGCGGCGGACCGGATGCTCGGCCGCAAGCTCGTCACCCACCAGACGGGCCCGGCGGGCAAGCTGGTCGGCCGGCTCTACGTCGAGGGCGGCGTCAACATCGCCAAGGAACTCTACCTCGGCTACGTGCTCGACCGCGCCGAGCAGCGCGTGATGGTGATCGCCTCGACGGAAGGCGGCATGGACATCGAGGAGGTGGCGGCCACCAAGCCGGAGTCCATCATCCGTATGCCCGTAGAGCCGGCGGTCGGCATGCAGGCCTTCCAGGCCCGCGAGCTCGCCTTCGCGCTCGGCATTCCGGCGGCGTCCGTCACCGAGGCATCGCAGCTGTTCCTGCGCGCCTATCGCGCCTTCCGCGACAAGGACGGCACGATGCTGGAGATCAATCCGCTGGTGCTGACCCAGGAAGGCCATCTCGTCGCGCTCGACGCCAAGATGAGCTTCGACGACAACGCCCTGTTCCGCCACCCGGACATCTCGGAGCTGCGCGACAAGAGCCAGGAGGATCCGCGCGAGACGCAGGCCGCCGACCGCGGGCTCTCCTACGTGGGCCTCGAGGGCGAGGTCGGCTGCATCGTCAATGGCGCGGGCCTGGCGATGGCGACCATGGACATGATCCTGCTCGCCGGCGGCTCGCCCGCCAACTTCCTGGACATCGGCGGCGGCGCGACGCCCGAGCGGGTCGCCAAGGCGTTCCGGCTGGTCACCCAGGACCAGAACGTCAAGTGCGTGCTGGTCAACATTTTCGCCGGCATCAACCGCTGCGACTGGGTCGCTCAGGGCGTCGTCAAGGCGGTCGAGATGACCAACCTGCAGCTGCCCCTCGTGGTGCGGCTCGCCGGCACCAATGTCGAACTCGGGCAGAAGATCCTGCAGGAGAGCGGCATCAACGTCATCACCGCGGACACGCTGGCGGAAGCCGCCGAGAAGTCCGTGGCGGCCGCCAAGGCCGTCAAGGCCGCGGCCTGAGAGGAGGATTTCCCATGTCGGTTCTGATCAACAAGAACTCCAAGATCCTCGTCCAGGGCATCACCGGCAAGATCGGCTCGTTCCACGCCGAGGACATGATCAAGTACGGCTCGCCGGTCGTCGGCGGCGTCACGCCCGGCAAGGGCGGCACCACCGTCCACGGCAAGCCGGTCTTCGACACCGTCAAGGCCGCCGTGGCGGCGACCGGGGCGGACACCTCGATCGTCTTCGTGCCGCCGCCCTTCGCGGCCGACTCGATCATGGAAGCGGCAGACGCGGGCATCAAGGTCTGCGTCTGCATCACGGACGGCATCCCGGCCCAGGATATGATGCGCGTGAAGCGCTACATGAAGCGCTACAAGGCCGAGAACCGGATGCGGCTCCTCGGCCCCAACTGCGCCGGCGTGATCACCCCCGGCGAGGCGCTGGTCGGCATCATGCCCGGCCACATCTACCTGCCCGGCCGTATCGGCATCGTGGGCCGGTCCGGGACGCTCGGCTACGAGGCGGCGTCGCAGCTCAAGGCCGTGGGCCTCGGCGTGTCGACCTCGGTCGGCATCGGCGGCGATCCGATCAACGGCTGCTCGCACCGGGACGTGCTCGAGATGTTCGAGAAAGACCCGGACACGGACGCGGTCATCATGATCGGCGAGATCGGCGGTCCGCAGGAGGCCGAGGCCGGCGAGTATGCCCGCGACCACATGACGAAGCCGGTCTGCGCCTATATCGCGGGGCTTTCCGCGCCGAAGGGCCGCAAGATGGGCCATGCCGGCGCCATCGTGTCGGCCTTCGGGGAGAGCGCGGCCGAGAAGGTCGAGATCCTCAAGGCTTGCGGCGTCACCATCGTGCCGACCCCGTCCGAGTTCGCCCCGACCGTGCAGAAGATGCTCGCCGAGCGCGGGATCTCGGCCGTCGCGGCGGAGTGAGGCGGCCCGGTCCCGGCGTTGCCGGGCCGTCGTATTCAGCGGCGGCCCGCGACAAATCGTACGCCTGCACGGTCTGGCATCCCAGACCGGCCTGCGTCTAAAGTCGAATCCGGACCCCGGCGGGGTCCGGAGGCCTAGAGAAGAAGAGGAAGCATCCCCGTGTCCAAGCCCAAGGTTCTCGTCACGCGTCGCTGGCCCGAGGCCGTCGAGGCGAAGCTGAAGGAGCTCTACGACGTGACGCTCAACGAGAGCGACACGCCGATGACGGGAGCCGCGATGCGGCAGGCGCTCCTCGACTACGACGCGGTCTGCCCGACCGTCTCCGACAAGGTCGACGCCGCGGTGCTGGACGTCACCAACCCGCGCTGCAAGATCATGGGCTCGTATGGCGTCGGCTACAGCCACATCGACACGGAGGCGGCCAAGAAGGCCGGCATCGTCGTCACCAACACGCCCGAAGTCCTGTCGGACTGCACGGCGGACCTCGCCATCACCCTCATGCTGATGGCCGCCCGGCGCGCGGGCGAGGGCGAGCGCGAGGTGCGGGCGGGGCAGTGGACCGGCTGGCGGCCGACCCACATGATCGGCACGAAGGTGTCGGGCGGCGTCTTCGGCGTGCTCGGCTTCGGGCGGATCGGGCGGGAGGCCGCGAAGCGTGCCCATGGCGGCTTCGGCATGAAGGTCATCTACTTCGACCCCTTCCCGGTCAAGCCGGAGCTGGCGGCGGAGACCAAGGCCGAGAAGCGGGACACGATCGAGGAAGTGCTGCGGGAGGCGGACGTGGTCTCGCTGCACATGCCGGGCGGCAAGGAGAACTACCACCTGATCAACGCCGAGCGGCTGAAGCTGATGAAGCCGACCGCGATCCTGGTCAACACCGCGCGCGGCGAGGTGGTCGACGCCAAGGCCCTGTCGGCCGCGCTCAAGGCGGGCACCATCAAGGGCGCCGGCCTCGACGTGTTCGAGGGTGAGCCGAAGATCGATCCGTCGCTCTTCGAGTGCGAGAATGCCGTGCTGCTGCCGCATCTCGGCTCGGCCACCCAGTCGACCCGCGAGGCGATGGGCTGGCGCGTGCTTGAGAACCTCCAGGCCTTCTTCGCCGGCCAGCCGCCGCGCGACCGGGTGGCCTGAGCGGGCACCACCTACATCCTCACCGTCGCGTTCGAGGGTCCGGCACGTCCGGGCCCTTTCGCGTTCCGGGCGATCGCCGGCAGTCCGGCCGGGGCACGAAACCCCTCCCCGCGCGGGATCGTTCGACGGTCCCCTTCGGCGCGGCCCGGCTCCGCAGACGGCGCGTCGACCGGCCAGACCGGCGCACGTCGGCACCACCAAAATGTTGCTCGTCACAATTGCCGATTATTGACGCCTCTGCGAGCTGTAATTACAGCTCTGTTCTTCGGTTATGGCATCATTTTTAACTGCATCTTCAGTATTTGGAAATCATTACTTGGGGTATCGGCAAACCCATCGAACCGGTTGAACTCTTGCCCCCACGTGACCGCCGCCCCGCGGCCCGCATCGTCGCCCTAAACGCTTCGATGATCGGCCTTGTCCTCGCGGGAACCGCCGTGGCGCCCGGCGAGGGCCGGGACGTGCTCGTCATCGCCATGCCATGGGCCGATCCGGCCGCGGCGCTCCGCGCCGTCGCGGAGGCCGGGGGGCAGATCGTCGGGACCGGCACGCGGCCCTTCGTGATCCTGGCGCGGAGCGACGAGCCCGGCCTCGTCGGCCGCCTCTACCGCGCCGGCGCCGGCCTGGTGCTCGACGCCCGCGCCACCGGCACTTGCTTCCGCTTCAAAGGAGACGTCCCATCATGAACCGCCTGGACAGCCTTCGCGACCGGTTCGCCCTTCCAATCCTGATCTTCCTGTGGGGCAACGTCGGCATCATCGGCCTCGCGTCGGTCTTCGTCGGCGGCGGCTCGGCGCTCGTCGCGATGGTCGGCTCGGTCGCCATCGCGGGTGCCGCCACGGCGACATGGATGGCGGACCGGTCGGGCCCGACCACCCGGATCGTGACCTCGATGGCGTCCGCCGCGCTGGTCGCCATGCTGGTCTACGCCTTCTCCGGGCACGCCTACCAGATCGACTTGCACATGTACTTCTTCGCCACGCTGGCGATCGTGGCCGGCTGGTGCGACTGGCGCGCCATCCTGGCCTGTGCGGCGGTCACGGCCGTGCATCACCTGACGTTCAACTTCGCGCTTCCGGCCGCCGTGTTCCCGGGCGGGGCGGACATCGTCCGGGTGCTGATCCATGCCGCCATCGTGGTGGCGCAGACGGCGATCCTGGTCTGGCTCACCATCAACCTCGAAGGGGCCCTGACCACCTCCGCGACGGCGCTGTCGGAAGCCAACCACGCCAAGGACTCGGCATCGCAACTGCTTGCCGAGCAGCGCAACAAGGCGGATGCCGAAGTGCGGGCGCGCGACGCCGTGCGGGTCAAGGTGGCCGCGTTCCAGCACGAGGTCGCCGAACTCCTCGCCCAGGTGCGTGGCGAAATGGATTCGCTGTCCACGATCGCGAGCCGGCTAACGTCGATCGCCGCGACCGCATCCGGCAATGCGACGGCGGCGGCGAGCCGCTCCAACGAGGCGTCCGGCAGCGTGCAGACCGTGGCGGCGGCGGCGGAGGAGATGGCGACCTCGATCGGCGAGATCGGCAGCCACATCGCCCGGACGAAGGCCGTGGTCGATCACGCCAAGTCGACCGTCAGCGCCACGACCGACAACGTCGCCACGCTGGCCACCGAGGCCGAGCGGATCGGCGAGGTGGTCAACATCATCCAGTCGATCGCCGAGCAGACCAACCTGCTCGCGCTCAACGCCACCATCGAGGCGGCGCGGGCCGGCGAGGCAGGCCGCGGCTTCGCGGTGGTCGCAGCGGAGGTCAAGAACCTCGCCAACCAGACCACCCGGGCGACCGAGGACATCGCGCAGCGCGTGGCGGGCATCTCGGACTCGACCCGCAAGTCGGTCGAGGCGATCCGCACGATCGCGGGGACGATCGAGGACGTGGCGTCCTACACGGGCTCCATCGCGGCCTCGATGGAGCAGCAGCAGGCGGTCACGCGGGAGATCTCGGTCAACGTGCAGCGCGCGGCCATCGGCACCGGCGAGGTCGCCGACCTGTCGCAGCGCTCCAATGAGGCGGCGGGCGAGACGGCCCGGGCGGCGGAGACGGTGCTCGGGTCGTCGGGCTCGGTCGCGACCGCGACGCGCAGCCTGTCGGACCGGATCACCCGGTTCGTGGCGGAGCTGGCGGCCTGACCGGCGGCGCCCCGGCTCAGCGCGCTCCCGCCGGGGCTCCGCTCCCCTTGAGGCGTCGCCAAATCAGGAAGGCGGCGGCGCCCGCGAAGCCGACGACGTCGGACACGATGCCGGGGAAGATCAGGAAGCCGGCGGCCAGGAAGACGAAGATCCGCTCCGGCCAGGAGACGCGCGAGTCCGCCCAGCCGAAGGCGGCGACACCCCAAAGCGCCATGGCCACCACGGCCTTGACCGTCACGTAGACGACGGAGGCCAGCCAGGCTCCGCCCTCGAGGCCCGGCACGGGCTGGAGCATCAGGGTCGGATCGTAGATCGCCAGATAGGGAATGATGAAGCCCGGCAGGGCGATGCGCACGGCCTGGAAGCCGATCTTCATGCCGGATTCCTTGGCCATCGGCGCGGCCGCGAAGGCGGCGAGCGCCACGGGCGGGGTCAGGTCGGCCATGATGCCGAAATAGAAGACGAACATGTGGCTCACGATCAGCGGTATGCCGAGCGCGAGCAGGATCGGGGCGGCGAGCGACGAGGTGATGATGTAGTTCGGGATAGTCGGGATGCCCATGCCGAGGATCAGGCTGAAGATCATCGTCAGGACGAGGGTGAGGAAGAGGTTGTCCTTGCCGATGGAGATCAGGGCGTTGCCGACCGTGGTGCCGAGGCCGGTCAGCGTCATGGTGCCGATCACGATGCCGACGAGCGCGCAGGCGAGGCCGACCGGCAGGGCCTGGCGAGCGCCGTCGGCGAGCGCGGCGCGGCAGTCGTGCAGGGTCTGCCGGCCGCGGCCGGTCAAGACGGCGAGCACCGCCGTGCCGAGCATGACGAGGGTGACGGCGGCGACCGAATACCACAGCGAGGCGGCGGACAGGAGCGCGAGCGCCAGCCAGAAGGCCAGGCGCACGACGTTCGGGCCGAAGCCGAAGGCGACTGCGGTGCCGAGGATCATGATGACCGTCAGGGCCACGCCGACGGCGCCGGCGAAGAGGGGCGTGAAGCCCGCGAAGAGCAGCCAGACGAGGATCGCCAGCGGCAGGATCAGGAACCAGTTGTCGCGCACCTCGGCGACCAGGCTCGGGAGCTGGTCGCGCGGCAGACCCTCGAGGCCGAGGCGGCCGGCCTCCAGGTGCACCGACCAGAAGCAGGCCCCGAAGTAGAGGCAGGCGGGAATGATGGCGGCCTGGACGATGTCCGAATAGGGCACGTCGATCGTCTCGGCCATGATGAAGGCGACGGCGCCCATCACCGGCGGCATGATCTGGCCGCCCATCGAGGACGTCGCCTCGACGCCGCCCGCGAAGGCGGAGTTGAAGCCGTAGCGCTTCATCAGCGGGATGGTGAACTGGCCGGAGGCCACCACGTTGGCGACGCCGGAGCCCGAGACCGTGCCCATCAGCGCCGAGGAGGCGACGCAGACCTTGGCGGGCCCGCCGCGGGCGCCGCCGAACAGCGCCATGGAGACCTCGTTGAAGAAGCGGATGACGCCGGCCTGCTCCATGAAGGAGCCGAACAGGATGAAGAGGAAGATGTAGGTCGCGGAAACGAGGGTCGGCGTGCCGTAGATCCCCTCCGTGCCGAAGACCATATGCTCGATGACCTGCTCGAGGTCGTAGCCGCGATGGTCGAGGCCGCGCGGCAGGTGCTGGCCGAAGAGCGTGTAGGCCAGAAACACCAGGGCGACGATGGGCAGGGCCGGCCCCATGACGCGCCAGACGAGGAAGATCAGCAGCACCACGGCGGCGCCGCCGATCGCGAAGTCGCGCGGAAGCAGGTCGCCCGAGCGCTGCACGAGACCATGGTACTCGTACCACTGGTACAGGCCGATCAGGAAGGCGGCGATGCCGGCGATCCAGTAGAGCGCCTTCAGGGGCAGCGAGCCGGCCCGGTGGTTCGCCAGCATCCCGGCGGCGACGAGACCGAGGAAGCCGACGTGCAGGGTCCGCAGCACCTGGCTCGGCACGCCGCCCGGATAGCGGGCGAGGATCACCCAGACGCCGGCGAGCGCCACGAGGCCGACGACGTCGCCCGTCCAGTCGCGGCCTTTGGCCGCCTTCAGCGCCGTCACGGCGATCCAGACCGCCAGCCCGCCGAGCGACAGGCGGATCGCGTCGAGGCCGGCGACGAGGGGCACGTCGAGCGGGATGCCGAAGGCGGTGACGATCTGGAAGACCGAGAAGGTGACCGCGATCCAGAACACGACCGTGCCGGGGAAGCCGGGGCCGAAATCCTCCGGCAGATGGGTCTCCACGTCGCCTTCGGGCGTCGGGCGGACGAGATCGTCGGCGAGGGGCTCGGTCATGGGCTGGGTGCGGCGTGGTCTGGAGGGAGGGGCGGAGAGAGCCCCGGATGCCGGGGCCCCTCGTCTCGGCGGTCCGCGCCGCTCAGCTCGCGCCCTTCTCCTTGAAGTACTTGAGGGCGCCGGGATGCATGGGGGCGATCGGGTTCTTGGCGCCTGTCTCGACCTTGATCACCTTGGCGGCCGCGTGGGCGGCGTACATGCTGTCGAGGTTGTCGAAGATCGCCTTGGTCATGGCGTAGACCGTCTCCTCGGAGAGGTCCGACCGGGTGACCAGGAAGTTCACGATGGCCGCGGTGGCGACGTCGGCGTCCTGGCCCTGGTAGGTCTTGGCCGGGATGGTGGCGGAGACGAAGGGCGCGCCGACCTTCTGGATGACGGCGGCGGGGACCTCGACGACGTTGACCGGGACCGAGGTGGCGAGGTCGCGGATCGAGGCGACGCCCAGGCCCGCGGACTGCAGGGTGGCGTCGAGCTGGCGGTTCTTGATGAGCTCGACCGACTGGGCGAAGTCGAGATACTCGACCTTGCCGAGGTCGGAATACTGGATGCCGGCGGCATTCAGGATGGCGCGGGCGTTGAGCTCGGTGCCGGACTTCGGCGCGCCGACGGAGAGGCGCTTGCCCTTCAGGTCCGCGAGCGTCTTGATGCCGCTCTCGGCGGAGGCGACGATCTGCACATAGTTCGGGTAGATCGCCGCGATGGTGCGAATCTTGTCGAGCTTGCCCTTGAAGCCCATCTCGGTGTCGCCCGCGAGCGCGCCCTGGACCGCGTCGCCGAGCACGAAGGCGATCTCGCCCTTGCCGGACTGCACGAGGTTGAGGTTCTCGACCGAGGCCTTGGTGGCCTGCACGGACGGCCGAGCGCCCGGCATCTTGTCGGTCAGGATCTTGGAGACGGCGACGCCGAGCGGGTAGTAGACGCCCGAGGTGCCGCCGGTCAGCACGTTGATGAACTCGTCGGCCTTGGCGGCGATCGGCGCGAGGGCCAGGCCGGTTGCGACCATGGCGGCGGTCAGTCGGGTGAAGCGCGTCCGCATACTCTGAAACCTCCCGGTTCTCATCCGGGCTCGCCGAGGCGGCCCGGATATTGTGACCGCAAGCTCACACGGATCGACCGCGCAAGGGAAGAGGCAATGCGCCGCCTGCGGCGCGATTCCCGATGCCGGCCCGTGGCTTCGCCGGGAGGCTAGCGGGGCGGGCAGCCGTCGGGACTGCGCGGCGCCACGGTCCGGGCAGGCTCCGGCGCCCGCCCGCAGGACCGGCGCGCGGGCCGGGGCCGACCCGCCAGTCCTGTCGGCGGAGCGACCGGCGAGGTCGGGCGCGCGACAGAAAGCGGCCGGGGCCGGACCGACAATCGCCGCGCTCCCGCCGGCCGGGGGCGGATCCAGAGCGAGGTCGACCGATGAGAAGTCATGCGCGCGTGGTGGTGATCGGCGGTGGCGTCGTCGGCGTCGGCACGCTCTACCATCTCGCCCGGAAGGGTTGGACCGACGTCTGCCTGATCGAGCGCAAGGAGCTGACCTCCGGCTCGACCTGGCACGCGGCCGGCCTCCTGCCGCTTTTCAATCTTTCCTACTCGGTCGGCCAGCTCCACAAATATTCGGTCAAGCTCTACGAGAGCCTGGAAGCGGAGACGGGCCAGCACGTGGGCTTCCGCAAGGTCTCCAACATCCGCCTCGCCCGGACCAGGGACCGCTGGGACGAGTACATGTACTACAAGGGGATCGCGGACACGATCGGGGTCCGGGTCGAGATCCTGACGCCCGCGCAGGTGAAGGAGATCTGGCCGCTCTGCGAGACGGACGGGCTTCTCGGCGCGATCCGGCATCCCGACGACGGCTACATCCAGCCGGCCGACCTGACCCAGGCGCTCGCCAAGGGGGCGCGGGCGCGCGGCGCGGAGATCCACCGGTTCACGACGGTCACGGGCATCGAGCTGAAGCCGAACGGCGAGTGGCTCGTGAAGACCGACAAGGGCGACATCACCTGCGAGCACGTGGTCTCGGCGACCGGCAACTTCGCCCGGCAGACCGGCGCGATGGTCGGGCTCGACATCCCGGTCATCCCGGTGGAGCACCAGTACATCGTCACGGAACCGCATCCGGCGATCCAGGAGCGGCACCGGCAGGGGCTGCCCGAGATGGGCGTGCTGCGCGAGTCCGACAGCGCCTGGTACATGCGCGAGGAGGCCGGCGGCCTGATCCTCGGCCCCTACGAGCACGGCGCGCCCTGCTGCTACGTGGACGGCCCCTCCCCCGAGAGCGAGTACGAGCTCTTCCAGGAGGACCTCGACCGGCTGGCGCCGCATATCGAGACGGCCATCGCGCGCGTGCCCGCCTTCGGCGAGGTCGGCGTCAAGAAGGTCTACAACGGGGCCATCGCCTATACGCCGGACGGCTCGCCGATCGTCGGGCCGGCCTGGGATCTCAGGAACTTCTGGCTCAACGAAGGCCACTCCTTCGGGGTCACGGCCTCGGGCGGGGCGGGCTGGCAGCTCGCCGAGTGGATCGTGGAGGGCGAGCCGTCGATCGACATGATGGGCGTCGATCCGCGCCGCTTCGGTCCCTACGCGACGCGCGGCTATCTCAAGGCCAAGAACGAGGAGGCCTACCGCAACGTCTTCACGCCGCACTACCCGGACGAGGAGCGCGAGGCGGCACGGCCCTTGAAGACGACGCCCTGCTACGACCGCATGAAGGGGCTCGGGGCGGTGTTCGGGTCGGTCTACGGCTGGGAGCGGCCGAACTGGTTCGCCCCTGCGGGCTACGGCATCGACGTCGCCAGCCTCGACAAGCCGGACGTGCTCACCAACCACAACCACCCGACCCCGGACGCCGAGGGCAAGGTGCGGGAGCTCTGGTCGTTCCGGCGTTCCAACTATTTCGAGCATGTCGGCAACGAGGTGAAGGCCGTCTCGGGCGGCGTCGGCCTGCAGGATCTCTCGGCCTTCGCGAAATGCCTCGTCGCCGGTCCCGGGGCGCGGACCTGGCTCGACTCGATCCTCGCGAACCGCATCCCCAAGCCGGGGCGGATCGCGCTCTGCCACCTGCTGACGCCGCGCGGCGGGGTCCGGGCCGAGTTCACGTTGTTCGAGCGGGCGCCGGACGCGTTCTACCTCGTCTCCGCCGGCAGCCTGGAGCGGCACGACCACGATGTGCTGCGCAAGCTCCTGCCCACGGACGGCAGCGTCACGCTGACGCCGGTCACGCAAGCCTGGGGCGTGCTCGGCCTGGCGGGACCGCGCTCGCGCGAGGTGCTGCAGGCGCTCACCGACACGGACCTCTCGAACGCCGCCTTCCCTTGGCTGACGGGCCGGACGATCTCGGTCGGCCCGGCGACCGCCATGGCGCTCCGGGTCAACTTCGTCGGCGAACTCGGCTTCGAGCTGCACCATCCGATCGAGATGCAGACCACGATCTTCGACCTCCTGATGCAGGCCGGGGCACGCTTCGGCATCAGGCCGTTCGGCGTGCGCGCCATGATGTCGATGGCGCTCGAGAAGTCCTACCGGAACGTCGGGCGGGAGCTGTCGATCGAGTACTCGGCCTACGAGAGCGGGCTCGACCGCTTCGTGCATCCGAACAAGGGGGACTTCATCGGGCGCGACGCCCTGGTCGCCTGGCGCGAGCGGGGGCAGGCGAACCGCTTCGTGACTCTCGAGCTCCTGGACGTGACCGACGCGGACGCGCGCGGCAGCGAGGCGATCCTGAAGGGCGGCGAGATCGTCGGCCGCTGCACCTCCGGCGGCTACGGCTGGCGGGTCGGCAAGTCGCTCGCGCTGGCCATGGTGCGCCCGGACCTCGGGGAGGCCGGGACGGAGCTCGAGGTGGTCATCCTCGGCAAGCCGCATCGGGCGGTGGTGATCGGGGAGAGCCCCTACGATCCGGAAAATGCGCGGCTCAGGGGTTGAAGCCGGCGCTGGCGCGCCTCCGGGGATGCGGGGCAGAGGTCGGGCCGCGCCTCCCGCCCCCGCTTAACCTCCCGGTCACCCTCTCGGCGATAGTCTGGGGAGAAGCACAGGAGTGCGCCCGCAGCCGTACAGGAGTACGCGCCCCATGATGTCGCTCGCCGCCGCCGCATCCTCGTTCGAGAAGAGCTCGGCCGCCCTCTTCGCCAGCCGCCGATCCACCGGCGCCGCGGAGGCAGGGTCGGCGGGCGCAGAGACGTCCGGCACCGCCGAACAGGCGTCGATCTCGGTTGCGATCACGCGCAGTTCCGCCACCAGCCTGCAGGTCGAGGCATCGGACAGCCCGCGCGGGCGTCTCGCCGGCCGGCTCGCCTCCGCCGACAAGGCTCTCGACCGGCTCCTCGCGCAAGGCACCGAGCAGCCCGAGCCCTCCACTCCGGAAGCGGACAAGCTCGACAAGCTCAAGTTCCTGCTCGATTCGCTGAACCTGATCCTGAAGGACCGGTCGCTCGGCGGAGACGACAAGCTGGCCCTCCTCTCCTACCTCTCCAACGTGGCGAACGGCCAGGAGCCCTCCGAGGACGCCAAGAAGGCCTTCGGGGCCGCGATGAGCGACGTCCTCGACCGGCGTCGCTGGCCGGAGGGCCGCAAGGACGACTACCGCGAGCTCCTGGGCAAGTTCGCGACCCTGCCGGAGCCGCCGGCGGGGGGCGAGGCGGAGACAAGCGGGTCCGCCTCCGTGTCGCAAGTCGAAAGCCTGTCGATCTCCATCAAGGGCGCGTTCCAGGTGGTGACGGACCAGGGGACGATGTCGGCCGAGTTCGAGTTCAGCAGCGAGATGGTTCAGGGATTCTCGGCCGCGATCGACGACGGCGAGAGCGTCCTGCAGGCCTTCTCGGCCCGGTCGAGTTCGCTGTCGCTGCGGATCGCCGCCACGGGCGCCTATGCGGAGGACCCGGCCGCGACGGGCTCGACCCTCGACAAGGCGGCCTGACCTCCGAGCGCCCCCTCGCGCCCGACCCGGCCGGCTCGACCCGGCGCATGTCGCGCGCCCGACACGTGAAGTCCGCCGCGGGACAGCCCCTGGCGGCCACCCCGGGCAGGGTGCATCCTGACCGACGTCGTCCGTGGTTCCACGGACGCGCCGAAGGACAGCGGGCGCGCGCCCGCCCGACGAGGGACCAGAGGACCCATGGCCGACGACGAACTCGACCTCAATTCGCTCTCGGACGACGAACTCGTCGAGCAGATGTGGGACGACCTCTACGACGGGCTGGCGGGCGAGATCGAGGACGGGGTGCGGATCCTGCTCGATCGCGGCTGGACGCCCTATGACATCCTGACGAAGGCGCTGGTCGAGGGCATGCGCATCGTCGGCGTCGACTTCCGGGACGGGATCCTGTTCGTGCCCGAGGTGCTGATGTCGGCCAATTCGATGAAAGCCGGCATGGCGATCCTGCGGCCGCTGCTCGTCGAGACGGGTGCCCCGAAGATCGGCAAGATGGTGATCGGCACCGTCAAGGGCGACATCCACGACATCGGCAAGAACCTCGTCTGCATGATGATGGAAGGCGCCGGCTTCGAGGTGATCGACCTCGGCATCAACAACCCGGTCGAGAACTACCTGAAGGCCATCGACGAGCACCAGCCGGACATCCTCGGCATGTCGGCCCTGCTGACGACCACGATGCCCTACATGAAGGTCGTCATCGACACGATGAAGGAGAAGGGCATCCGCAACGATCACATCGTCCTGGTCGGCGGCGCGCCGCTCAACGAGGCCTTCGCGGAGGCCATCGGGGCGGACGCCTATTGCCGGGACGCGGCGATCGCGGTGGAGACGGCCAAGACCTGGATGGCGAAGCGGCAGGGGTCCGTGCAGTCGCGCGGCTGACCGCCCCGGACGGAACCGATGCCATGACGGACGGCGGCAGGAGCGGCGGTGGACGGCGCGGCGGCCGGGCGGCGAGGCTCGCCCGGCTGGCGCCGGACCGGCACGCCCCGGCCCGGCCCGCGGAGGCCTGCGCGGACGCCGGCTCGACGGAGCCCTTCGGACCGAACGCGGAGCGGACGCTCGTCATCGCCTGCGGGGCGCTCGCCCAGGAGCTCCTCGCCGTCATCCGCCTGAACGGGCTCGACCGGATCGCCGTCGCGTGCCTCCCGGCCAAGCTGCACAACCGGCCGGAGAAGATCCCGAACGCGGTCCGTTGCCGGATCCGGGCGGCGCGCCGACGGGAGGGATACGGCCGCGTGCTCGTCCTCTACGGCGATTGCGGGACGGGGGGCGCGCTCGACCGGGTGCTGGCCGAGGAGGGCGTCGAGCGCATCGCGGGCGACCACTGCTACGCCTTCTATGCCGGGCCCGACGCCTTCGAGGCGCTGCAAGCCGAGGAGGTCGGTACCTTCTACCTGACCGACTACCTCGCCCGGCAGTTCGAGACGCTGGTCGTGCGCGGCCTCGGGCTCGACCGGCACCCGGAGCTGCTGCCCGCCTATTTCGGCCACTATCGCCGCCTCGTCCACCTGCAGCAGGTGCCCGACCCAGAGACCGAGGCGAAGGCCCGGGCGGCGGCGGAGCGCCTCGGGCTCGCCTTCGAGCGGCGGGAGACCGGGTTCGGCCTGATCACGCCCTTCCTGCGGGGCGGCGGCGCGGCCCCCTCCCCGGATGCCGGCGGCGCCTTGCCGCCTGCGGGGCCGGCCTGCTAAGCCCGAGCCCATGCGCCGCGCCACCGCCAACCTCATGCTCCTCACCTCCGCCGCGATCTGGGGTTCCGCCTTCGTGCCCCAGGCGATCGCGATGCGGCACCTCGACCCGTTCTGGTTCACGGGGCTGCGGTTCCTGCTCTCGGCGCTCCTGCTCCTGCCCTTCGCGCTCGCCGAGCGGCGGCGGGAGGCGGTCCCGATCCCGCGCAAGACCTGGCCGGTGATCGCGCTGGTGTCGCTGGTGATGATGTCGTCCTCGATCATCCAGCAGTTCGCCATGAAGACGACGAGCGCCACCAACGCCGGGTTCCTGACGAGCCTCTACGTCCTCTTCACGCCGATCGTCGGCTATCTCGTGTATCGCGAGCGGCCGCGCGGCATCGTGTGGGTCGGGGCCCTGGTCGGGCTCGGGGGCACGTGGCTCCTGTCGGGCGGGGTGCACGGCTTCGGGCACGGGGACGGGCTGATCGTCGTCACCGCCATGGGCTGGGCGCTGCTGATCGTGCTGATCGGCCGGCTGGTGCAGACCGTCGGGCACCCTGTCGGACTGGCGTTCGTCCAGAACCTCGCGACGGCGGTCGGCGCCATCGCGCTCGCCCTGCCGCTCGCGCCGCTCTCTATCGAGGCCGTGCAGGCGGCCTTCTGGCCGATCGTGCTGACGGGGTTCCTGTCGGGCGGAATCGCCTACACGTTCCAGGCCATCGGGCAGCGGCACACGCGGGCGACGGACGCGGCCATCATCCTCTCCGCCGAGGCCCCCTTCGCGGCGCTGACCGGGGCGATCGTGCTCGGCGAGCGGCTGACGACGGCCGGCTTCATGGGCTGCGTGCTGATCTTCGGGGCGATCTTGCTGGTGCAGCTCTGGCCCTCGGCGCCGCGCTCCCGGACCGCCGAGGCTTGACCCGAGCCCCTTGCGGCGGAGGGGCACCATGCTACGGTCCGCCTCCCCTGAGGCGTTCGGGACAGACAGGTGGCGAAGCTCTTCCTCCATATCGGCATGCCGAAGGCCGGATCGACCTCGATCCAGGAGGCCTTCGACGCCCATCGCGCGGCGCTGCGGGCGCATGGCATCAACTACCCGGACCTGGGGCCCAGCCACTCCAAGGTCTATCTGGCGCTCTTCTCGGCCAAGAAGCTGAAGCTCAGGACGCGGGTGACGAAGCATCTCGGGGCCGACGAGGCGCTGGAGGACTACGACCTCGGCGAACTCGAGCGCGTGCTCGCCGCCGAACTGACCTTCGGGAACGCTCCCGTGACGGTCTCGTCGGGGGAGATGCTGTTCCGTTTCAGCGCGCGCCAGTGCCGCGACCTCAAGGCCTTCCTGGACCCGCACTTCTCCGAGATCCGCATCGTCGCCTACCTGCGCGAGCCGATCGGGCTCGCCAACAGCCGAGCGCAGCAGAACGTCAAGGGCGGGCGCGAAACGCTCTCGGCCATGGCCGACCTGAAGGCGATCCGTTCCGGCCGGAGCGCGCTCGTGCCGCACTACCGGGAGGCGCTGGAGACCTGGATGGGCGTCTTCGGCCGCGACGCGCTGGAGATCCGCGAGTTCGACCGCAAGGCCTTCCTGGGCGGCGACCTCGTGACCGACTTCGCGGCCCTGGTCGGCGTGCCCGAGGACCTGCGCCCCGCCATGGCCGGCGGCTGGACCAAGACGGCGCGCAATGCCGAGACGGTGCTGATCCTGGACCGCTACCTGGAGCGCAGCCGCAAGGGCGACCGGCCGGCCTTCGGGCCCTTGCGCGATATGATCGAGGAAGTCCCCGGCTCGCGCTTCGCCCTGCCGCGCGACGTCCTCGAGGCAGTCTGGCGGGCGAGCGAGGCGGAGATCGCCTGGCTCGAAAGCGTCACGGGCCGGCGCTTTTTCGAAGGCGTCGACCCGGCGAAGGCGGCGGTGGAGGCCGCATGGCCGGCGGAGACGCGCGCGGCGCTCGAGGCGATCGTCGGCGCGCCCGTGCCGGACATCGCCGCCCTGCCGGCCGCCGAGCGACCGAAAGCCATCGACCGGCTCTGCGACGCCCTGGTGGCGAAGACCAAGGGCCGGAAGATCAGCCGGAAATACGCCCGCGGCCGCCTCGCGCCCCTCCTCGACCGAGCCCGCGACGCCCTCGGCTTCCTGCGCCACAAGCTGAGGCGAATGTTCAAGGGCCGGCGCCGGGCGGGAGGGTGATCGCCCCCCTGCCATGACGGTCCGGTCTGGCCGGCCCATTCGGCCCGGGGCACCGCCCCTCCCCCGCATCCCCCGGCCGGAGCGCAGCGGAGGGCCGGGGCCCAGCGCCCTCCACCCGCCGCAGGTCCTCGGACCGAGGCAAGCGCTGGATCCCGGATCGGCGGCCCGTGCCGCGCCTTGTCCTGGACTGCGGTGGAAGGGATGAGGGCCGAACGGCACCCGGACTTCGGGGCACCGCCCCTCCCCCGCATCCCCGGCCGGAGCGGAGCGGAGGGCCGGGGCCCTGCCCCCTCCACCGTCCGCAGCGCAGCGCCCGCCGCCCTGACGGTCCTACCCGCCGGTCCGCTCCCGCCGCAGCACCGCGCCGAGCACGTCGCGCACGCCGATGGCGCCGACGAGGCGGTCCTCGTCGTCGAAGACGGCGACCGGGCCGGCGTCGCGCTGCATGGCCAGCATGACGTGGCGCAGCGGGGTCGAAAGGCGGGCCCAGAAGGCGACGTTGGCGCCGTCCGGGAACGGCTTCTCGGCATCCTCGGTGGCGACCCAGGTGGCGGCGCCGCCGGCGGTCGCGGCCTGGCAGACCTTGCGGGCCGGGTCGAGCCGGAAGCGAGTGGTGCGGCGGCGGTCGAGCCAGACCCAGTCGGGGCCGGCCGGCTCGAGGTCGCGCGCGTCGCGCATGACGTTGTAGGCGGTCAGGACGTTGAGCGGGTTCACGTTGGCGACGAACTCGCGCACATAGGCGTTGGCGGGGCGGAGCACGATGTCCTCCGGCCGGCCGTACTGGGCGACGCGGCCGCCCTCCATGATGGCGATGTGGTTGCCGATCTTGAGCGCCTCGTCCAGGTCGTGGCTGACGAAGACGATGGTCTTGCGGAGATCCTTCTGCAGCAGCAGCAACTCGTCCTGCAGCTTGGTGCGGATCAGCGGATCGAGGGCCGAGAAGGGCTCGTCCATCAGCAGGATGTCGGCGTCGGTTGCGAAGGCGCGGGCGAGGCCGACGCGCTGCTGCATGCCGCCTGACAGCTCGTTGGCATATTTGTCGGCCCACTTGGAGAGGCCCACCATGGCGAGCTTCTGGTCGACGATGCGGTCGCGCTCGGCCTTGTCGGTGCCGCGCAGCTCCAGCCCGAAGCCGACGTTCTCGCGCACGGTGCGCCAGGGCAGCAGGGCGAATTGCTGGAACACCATGGTGACGCGGCGCTGGCGGATGCGGCGCAGCGTCTCGGCGTCGCAGCTCGCCACGTCGACCATGCGGCCGTCGTCGGCGAGCAGGATCTCGCCGCGGCTGACCGTGTTGAGGCGGTTGATGGCGCGCAGGATCGTCGACTTTCCGGACCCGGACAGGCCCATCAGCACGCAGATCTCGCCGCGCTTCACCTCCATGGAGACGCCCGCCGCACCGAGCACCGCGCCGGTGGCGGCGAGGATCTCCTCGCGGGTGCCGCCCTTGTCGAGCAGGCGCAGCGCGGGCGCCGGATCCTTGGCGAAGACGATGTCGACGTCGCGGATGCGGATGGCGGTGTCGGTATCCGTGGCCCCGGCGGTCATGCGGCCCCTCCGCGCTTCTCCGGCCGCTTGCAGACGCGGTCGAGCACGATGGCGAGCAGCACGATGGCGAGGCCCGCCTCGAAGCCCATCGGGATGTTGACCGTGTTGAGCGCGCGCACCACCGGCTTGCCGAGCCCGCCGGCGCCGACCAGGGCGGCGATGACCACCATGGAGAGGCTGAGCATGATGCACTGGTTGACCCCCGCCATGATGGTCGGCAGGGCATGCGGCAGCTCGACCTTCCAGAGGAGCTGGCTGCGCGTGGCGCCGAAGGCCTCGCCGGCCTCGATCAACGGCTTCGGCACGGAGGTGATGCCGAGGTGGGTCAGGCGGATCGGCGCGGGGACGGCGAAGATCACCGTGGAGATCATGCCGGGGACCACGCCGAGGCCGAAGAGGACCAGCGTCGGGATCAGGTAGACGAAGGTCGGCAGGGTCTGCATGAGGTCGAGCACGGGCCGCATCGCCTCGAAGAGCCAGGGCCGGTGGCCGGCTGCGACGCCGAGGGGCACGCCGATCAGGACGGAGACCAGGGTGGCGAAGCCGACGAGGGAGAGCGTCTCCATCGTCGCGTCCCAATAGCCGAAGTTCATGATCAGCAGCAGCGAGGCCGCCACCCCGATGGTCAGGCGCGGGTTGCGGTGGAAGTACCAGGTGAGCCCGGTGAAGAGCGCCACCAACAACAGCGCCGGGGGCTGGAGGAGGAGCCAGGTGGTGCCCTCGATCAAGAAGGCGAGGCCCGTCGAGACGAGGTCGATGGCGTCGCCGAAATGCTCCTGGATGAAGTCGATGACCGCCTTCATCCAGGCCCCGAAGGGGATCTTGTTGGACGTGATCCACTCTTCCATGACGGGGCCTCCGAGGGGCGGGGCGCGGGACCGGGTCCCTCCGTGAGGCGCCGTGCGCGGAGGCCGCCCGTCCGGCGGCGCCGCTCCCGGCTCCGGCCCGCAGGCGGCGACGCCCGGGGGCTCGTGGAGGGACGATGGAGCCTGCGCGGCCCGGCCGGCCGCGCAGCGGTTTCGTCAGCGGCGGGGGCCGGTCAGAGGCCGAGGCTCTTCTTGACCGCCGGCAGCCCGGGCTTGCCGTCGATCGTGGTCACGTTCTTCAGCCAGGCGTCGAGCACGGCGGGGTTCTTCTTCAGCCACTTCTCCGCGGCCTTGGGTCCGTCCAGGCCCTCGTCGAGGATCAGGCCCATCACCTCGTTCTCCATCTTGAGGGAGAACTTGAGGTTCTTGACCAGCTGGCCGACGTTCGGGCACTCGGTCGTGTAGCCGGTGCGGACGTTGGTGTAGATGGTGGCGCCGCCGAGGTTGGGCCCGAAGACGTCGTCGCCGCCCTCGAGGTACTTCATCTTGAACTTGGTGTTCATCGGATGCGGCTCCCAGCCGAGGAACACCACGTGCTCCTTCTTCCTGGAGGCGCGCTCGACCTCGGCGATCATGCCCTGCTCGGAGGACTCGACCAGTTCCCAGCCCTTGAGGCCGAACTTGTCGTCCTTGATCATGTCGAGGATCAGCCGGTTGCCGTCGTTGCCCGGCTCGATGCCGACGATCTTGCCCTTGAGCTTGTCCTTGAACTTGACGATGTCGGCGAAGGTCTTCAGGCCGGCGTCGTAGGTGGTCTGCAGGACGGCGAGCGTGTACTTCGCGCCCTCCAGGTTGGCGTCGAGCACCTCGATCGACTTGTCCTCCACATAGGGCTTCCGGTCCGCCTCCATGGTCGGCATCCAGTTGCCGAGGAAGACGTCGATGTCCTTGTTCTTCATCGACGTGTAGGTGACCGGGACGGACAGCACCTCGGCCTTCGGCGTGTAGCCGAGGCCGGTCAGGACGCGCGAGGCGAGGCCGGTGGTCGCCGTGATGTCCGTCCAGCCGACGTCAGAGAAGCGCACCGTCTTGCAGGAGGCGGGCTCCGCGGCGATCGCCCCCCCGGCGAGCGACAGCGCGATCAGCGAAACGGCGGCGAACGTCTTCAATGTCATCTGACCGATCTCCCTTGGCCGGTCCGGCCCGCGGCACCAACGCGGCCTGCCGGCGCGCATCCGGCACACCTGCCGACGGCTCGCCCGGATCCTAGCGTCCCGGCGCCTACGGATCCAACAGGTTCATTGGATTGAATATCCGCTCAACGGAGCCGCTTCGCCCGAATGCGACATTCGCCGCTCCAGATGCGTCATGCGCTCCGCCAGATCCTGTAATTCTAGCTGGAGTCAGCCAATTCCATTGCCGGTCGGAGAGATTCGCCCGTCGCTCCGTCGGGCAGGGCTGGGTGGCCGGAGCGCCCTTGACTGAATGAGCATTCAAACTCCATGATCGCGCCGTCCTACGGAGCGCGCCCATGCCGGAAGCCATCCTCGATGCCCGCCCGGGGCGACCGCGACCCAATGCCCGGCTCGACCGGCGCCGCGCCGAACTGATCGAGGCGACCATCGGGTCGATCGCGGACGTCGGCTTCCAGGCCACCACGGTCGCCGCGATCGCGGGACGCGCCGGCGTCTCGGTCGGGCTCGTGGCGTTCTATTTCGGCGACAAGGACGGCGTGCTGGAGGCCACCCTCCGGCACCTCGCAGGCCAGTTGCGGGATGTCTCAGTCGCGCGACTCGCGGCGGCCCGGACGCCGCGCGACCGGATCGCCGCCGTGATCGACAGCGCGCTCGGCGACGCCCAGTTCGAGCGGCGGATCGCGACCGTATGGCTCGCCTTCTGGGGCCAGGTGCCGGCCACCCCGCGCTTCCGCCGCGTGCAGCGGGCCTACGAGCGGCGCATGCTGTCGACCCTCACCCATGCTTTCGCGGCCCTGGTGTCGCGGCCCGAGGCGCTGCGGCTCGCCCGGGCCACCGCCGCGCTGATCGACGGGCTGTGGCTGCGGGCCACCCTGTCGTCCGACCCGCCCGACGCGGCCGAGGCCCGCTCCATCGTGCAGGGCTTCGTGGACACCCAGATCGCCCTCCTCGACCTCGCCCTCCTGAAGAGGACCAGCCCTTGAGCGCCCGCTTTCCCGTCCAGAGGAACCGAATCGGCGGCCGGCCGGTGCGCAGCACGTCCGGCGAGCTCTTCACCAGCATCGACCCGGCGCGCGGCGAGGTCCTCGCCGGCATCGAGGTCGCCGGTCCGGCGGAGATCGAACGGGCCGTGGACGCGGCGCAGGCGGGCTTCCGCGTCTGGTCGCGCATGACCGGCGCCGAGCGGGCCCGGGTGCTGCGCCGCGCGGCCGATCTCCTCCGCGCCCGCAACGACGAACTCGCCGCGCTGGAGACGCGCGACACGGGCAAGCCGATCCAGGAGACGAGCGTGGTCGACGTGCTCTCGGGCGCGGACTGCCTCGACTATTTCGCCGGCGTCGCCGCGACGCTGACGGGCGAGCATGTCGACCTCGGCCCGGCCGGCTTCGGCTATGTCCGGCGCGAGCCGCTCGGCGTCGTGGCCGGCATCGGGGCCTGGAACTATCCGCTGCAGATCGCCTGCTGGAAGGCCGCCCCGGCGCTCGCCTGCGGGAACGCGATGATCTTCAAGCCGGCCGAGCTGACGCCGATGACCGCCGGGCCGCTCGCCGACATCTTCGCCGAGGCCGGCCTGCCGGACGGGGTGTTCAACGTGGTGCAGGGCGACGCGGCGACCGGCAAGGCGCTCGTGGCGCATCCGGGCATCGCCAAGGTGTCGCTGACGGGGGAGGTCGGTACCGGCAAGCGGGTCATGGCCGCGGCGGCGGACACCCTGAAGCACGTCACCCTCGAGCTCGGCGGCAAGTCGCCGATCCTGGTCTTCGAGGACGCCGACATCGACAACGCGGTCTCGGGAGCGATGCTCGGCAACTTCTATTCGGCCGGCGAGGTCTGCTCGAACGGGACCCGCGTCTTCGTCCATCGCTCGATCAAGGCGGAGTTCCTGCGGCGGCTGACCCTGCGGGTCGAGCGCATGGTCGTCGGCGATCCGCTCGACCCGGCCACCCAGGTCGGCGCGCTGATCTCCGAGGAGCACATGGAGAAGGTGCTCGGCTACATCGCGGCCGGGGTCGCCGAGGGGGCGCGAATCGTGACAGGCGGCAGGCGCGTCACGCGGGACGGCCTCGACCGCGGCTTCTTCGTCGAGCCCACCGTCTTCGACGGCTGCTCGGACGGCATGCGGATCGTCCGCGAGGAGATCTTCGGGCCGGTGATGACGGTGCTCGAGTTCGATACCGAGGACGAGGCGGTGGCGCGGGCGAACGCCACGGAGTTCGGCCTCTCCGCCGCGGTCTTCACGCGCGACCTGACCCGCGCGCACCGGGCGATCGCCGCGCTGCAGGCCGGGACCTGCTGGATCAACCACTACAACCTGACGCCGATCGAGCTCCCCTTCGGCGGGTTCAAGCAGTCGGGGCTCGGCCGCGAGAACTCCAAGGCGGCGGTCGAGCACTACACGCAGGCGAAGAGCGTCTACGTGGCGCTGCAGCCGATCGACAGCCCGTACTGAAGGGACGAACCATGACGCGGGAAGTCGATTTCCTCATCGTCGGGGCCGGATCGGCGGGGTCGGTGCTGGCTGCACGGCTCAGCGAGGACAGCCGCCACAGCGTGCTCGTGCTCGAACGCGGCGGGTCGGACCGGTCGATCTTCATCCAGATGCCGACGGCGCTGTCGATCCCGATGAACAGCGAGAAGTACAACTGGTTCTACGAGACCGAGCCGGAGCCGCATCTCGGTGGCCGTCGCCTGCACTGCCCGCGCGGGCGCGTGATCGGCGGCTCCTCCTCGATCAACGGCATGGTCTACATCCGCGGCAACCCGGCCGACTTCGACCGCTGGGAGGAGGAGGGCGCGGACGGGTGGTCCTACGCGGACGTGCTCCCCTATTTCCGGCGCGCCGAGACGCGCGCGGAGGGGGGCGACGCCTACCGGGGCGACAGCGGGCCGCTGCACACCTCCTACGGCCCCTGCCGGAACCCGCTCTACAGCGCCTTCGTGGAGGCGGGGGTGGCGGCCGGATACGCGGAGACGCCGGACGTCAACGGCTACCGGCAGGAAGGTTTCGGCCGGATGGACATGACGGTCCACAAGGGCCGCCGCTGGTCGACCGCCAACGCCTACCTGAAGCCGGCCTTGAAGCGGGAGAACCTGGACCTTCTCACCAACGTGCTCGTGCGGCGCATCCTCTTCGAGGGGGGCCGGGCGGTGGGCGCCGAGATCGAGCGGCGGGGGCGGACCGAGATCGTTCGCGCCCGGCGGGAGGTGATCCTGTCGGCGGGGCCGATCGGCACGCCGCAGATCCTGAAGCTGTCCGGCGTGGGGCCCGCGGAGGAGCTGCGCGGCCTCGGCATCCCGGTCGTGGCCGACCGGCCCGGCGTCGGCGAGAACCTGCAGGACCACCTCGAATTCTATTTCCAGGTGGCCTGCACCCAGCCGATCACGCTCTATTCGCACATGAGCCCGGTCGCCAAGGGGATGATCGGGGCGCGCTGGATCGTGTTCGAGGACGGGCTCGGGGCGACCAACCACTTCGAGACCTGCGGCTTCATCCGCTCGCGCGCCGGGGTCCGCTATCCGGACATCCAATATCACTTCCTGCCCGCCGCGGTCCGCTACGACGGCGCCGCCCATGTCGACCGGCACGGCTTCCAGGCCCATGTGGGGCCGATGCGGTCGAAGTCGCACGGCTTCGTCCGGCTCGCCTCGCCCGATCCGCGCGACAAGCCGTCGATCCGCTTCAACTACATGAGCCACCCGGACGACTGGGAGGAGATGCGCGCCTGCGTGCGGCTGACGCGCGAAATCTTCGCGCAGGCGCCCTTCGACCCCTATCGCGGCGAGGAGATCCAGCCGGGGGCCGACGTGACGAGCGACGAGGCGATCGACGCCTGGATCGCCGAGAACGTCGAGAGCGCCTACCATCCGAGCTGCTCGGCCCGCATGGGCCGCAAGGACGACCGTCTCGCCGTGGTCGATCCGGAGGGGCGCGTCTACGGGGTCGAGGGCCTGCGGGTCGTGGATTCGTCGGTCATGCCGTCGATCACCACCGGCAATCTCAACGCGCCGACGATCATGATCGGCGAGAAGATGGCCGACCACATCCTGGGTCGCCCGCCCCTGCCGCGCTCCAACGCCCCCTACTTCGTCCACCCGGCCTGGCAAACCGCGCAGCGCTGACCGGCGCCCGGCACCGGCGGACGGTCTAGCCGCGCCGGCGGCCGCTGCGCTCGCGGGCCTGGGCGGTCGCGGGTGGGCTCTGCAGGGGGCCGACCGTCTCGACGATGGCCTCGAGGGTGGGGCGGGCGCAGCGGATGTGGGCGTCGACGGCGGCGCGCATGGCGGCGAGGTGGCCGGCGGACGTGCCGCAGCAGCCGCCGACGATGCGGCAGCCGGTGTCGACGGCGAGCCGGGCGTAGTCGGCCATCAGCTCGGGCGTGCCGGTATAGACGACGGCGTCGCCCTCCACCTTCGGGATGCCGCAGTTCGCCTTGGCGACGACGGCGAGCTCGGGGTGGGCCTCCGTCATCGCACCGACCGAGGCGAGGAGGTCGGAGGCGCCGACGCCGCAATTGGCGCCGACCGCAACGGGCGGGACCGGCAGGGTGGCGGCGATGTCGGCGACGGCGGCCGGGGTCAGGCCCATCATGGTGCGGCCGGCGGTGTCGAAGCTCGCCGTGAAGGTATAGGGCATGCCGACCCGGATGGCGGCGAGGGCCGCGGCGCGGATCTCCTCGGGCGCCGACATGGTCTCGATCCAGGCGACGTCGGCGCCGCCGGCCTTCAGGCCCTCGATCTGCTCGGCGAAGACCTCGACCGCCTCGTCTTCGGTCATGGGGCCGAGGGGCGCGAAGAGGTCGCCGGTCGGGCCGACGGAGCCGGCGACCACGACCGGGCGCGGGGCCGCGTCGGCCACGTCGCGGGCGATGCGGGCGGCCTTCTCGTTCAGTTCGCGGGTGCGGTCCTCGGCCTTGTGGAGGGCAAGGCGGCGGCGGTTGCAGCCGAAGGTGTTGGTCAGGACGATATCGGCGCCGGCGTCGACAAAGCCCTGGTGGAGGGCGCGGATCCGGTCCGGATGCTCGTCGTTCCAGAGTTCCGGGGCATCTCCGGAGAGGAGGCCCATGGCGAATAGGTTGGTCCCGGTCGCCCCGTCGGCGAGGAGGACGGGGCGTTCGGCGAGCAGGGCGTCGAGGGCGGAGCGGGTCATGGGGCCTCGGGTCGGGACGCGATCGGGTGAGACGAGTACCCCGATTTGCCCGACCGTCAACCGTGGCGCTTGCCTTCCGGCGACATGGCGGCTTTTCTCTCGGCGCGCCGTTCCCGTGGCGGCGCTGCCAATCCGAGGTTTGCGCGCCCCTTGTCTCCTCCGAACCCGCCGCCCGACCGGCCGTCCCGCGGCCTCGCCCGCCGCATCCTGCGCGCGCCGGTCGCCGTCCTGGTGGCGCTCTACTTCATCCTGGACGACGTCGTCCTGGCGGCGATCCGGCCTGTGGTGCGCCGCCTCGAAGCGCTGCGGCTGTTCGCGCGGGTGGCCGCCTTCATCCACGGGCTGCCGCCCTACCCCACCCTGCTCCTCTTCGCCGTGCCCTTCGCGGTTCTCGAGCCGCCGAAGCTGATCTCGCTCTACCTCATGGCAACCGGGCGATTCCGCACGGGCCTCATTCTGCTGATCGTCTCGCACCTCCTGTCGATCGTGCTCGTCGAGCGGCTCTTCCACGTGACCCGGGACAAGCTCCTCATGATCCCGTGGTTCGCGCGCGCACACGGCCTCGTCGTGCGGCTCCGGGACTGGGCGCTCGGCATCCTGGAGGAGACCAGCGCATGGCAGGCGGCGCGGCGCCTGCTCGGGCGGCTCCGGGAGGCGGCCGCCCGGCTGCGGGATCGGATCCGGCCGGTGGCCGCCCGGTGGGCGCGGGAGGCGCGACGGCGGGCGTCGGCCGTCGCCGGATGGATCCGCCGGATGGCGCGCGGCTGAGAGGGCGCGGGCCGGCCGTTCAGCCTGTGACCCGCAGCGGCAGGCCCAGGGCCGCCAGGGCATGGCGTGCGATGGCGCCGCCCGGCGGCAGGCTCTGGCCGTCAGTGACGGTCGAGATCGCGATGGCGCGGGCGCGCAGGACGTGGATCGAGCGGCGGCCGATGCGGGAGACGAGATGACGATGGTCGCGCAGCGGCCCGTCGCGGCGGGCCCGGTCCCACAGCCGGCGCGAGACCACCAGACCCTGCTGCGGGAGCGGCAGGCCGAACACCGAACTCGCCACCCCGATCGTGCTCTCCGCCAGGCGGGCCTGCCAGCCGAAGGCGTCGAAGGCGATGCGGAAGGTCGCCGCGCGCCGGTCCGCCCCGCCTGTCCGCTCGGCGCGGTCGGCGAAGGCGGCGACCTCGCGGAACCACTCGCCCTCGAGCAGGATGTTCGGTTGCAGGACCATCAGCCAAGGGGAACGCCGGGCGGCGGCGATGCCGGTCGCGACCTTCTCGCCCCAGCAGCCGGACACATGCAGGAGTTGACAACCAGCCGCTTCGGCCACCTTCTCGGTGCCATCCTGCGACCCGCCGTCCACGACCACCACTTCTCGGATCACGCCTTCGGCGGCGGCCGGCACGAGTGAGGCCAGAGTCCTGATCAGACCCTCCTCGGCATCCAGGGTGGGGATGACGACGGACAGCATTTCGGCTCCATAGCAGGGATTCGACGCCCGCGGGAGTCGCCAAATCGCCCCGGCCTTGCCCTAGATCGAGGGAAGTTCTTGCTTTGTTCGCGCCCTGCGCTAGAGTCCCCGCATGACCAGAGCGAAGAACCGAACCCTCGCAAGCTCCGACGATACCGTAAGGTCACCGGTACGGGCCGCGCCGAAGCCCCGTCCGGGGCCGCGTGCCGTGGAGGGGCCGGGCAGCGACAGTATGGCCGCTCTGCGACGGACTGCCGCAGCCGGGCAAGCGCCCCCGGGACCCGAGGGCCTGCCCGACGGGGGATCCGCCGACGGATACGGGGCGGGTGCCGTGGCGATTCCAGCCGAGCTCCGGCGGGGCCGGGGCGCGGTCAGCAACGCCTCGGGCCGCTACGAGCCGGAGACGAGGGTCCTGGTCGACGACGGCTGGTCGAGCCTCGAGGACCTGCCGCCGCTGCGGACGGAGGTGCAGGTCGAGAAGCCGAAGAAGATCATCACCCGCAACCAGTCACCCGACATCTCCTTCGACCGGTCGATCAACCCCTATCGCGGCTGCGAGCACGGCTGCGTCTACTGCTTCGCGCGGCCGTCGCACGCCTACATGGGTTTGTCGCCCGGGCTCGATTTCGAGACGCGGCTCTTCGTCAAGCCCAATGCCGCCGAACTCCTGGAGCGCGAGCTGGCCGACCCGGCCTACCAGTGCCGGACGCTGGCGATCGGCACCAACACCGACCCCTACCAGCCGATCGAGCGCACCCATGGGGTGATGCGGGCCGTGCTGGAGGTGCTGGAACGGACGAACCACCCGGTCGCGATCGTCACCAAGTCGCACCTCGTCACGCGCGACAAGGACATCCTGGGGCGGATGGGGCGCAAGGGACTCGCCAAGGTCGCCCTGTCGGTGACGACCCTCGACGGGGGGCTCGCCCGGTCGCTCGAGCCGCGGGCGGCGGCGCCGCACCGGCGGCTGGCGGCGATCCGGGAGCTCGCCGAGGCGGGCGTGCCGACGGCCGTCATGGTGGCGCCGGTGATCCCGGGGCTGAACGACCACGAGATCGAGCGGATCCTCGAGGCGTCCCACCAGGCGGGGGCGCGGGAAGCCGGCTATGTCCTTCTGCGTCTGCCGCTCGAGGTCTCGGAGCTCTTCAAGCAGTGGCTGCTCACGCACCGGCCGGACAGCTACCGGCACGTGCTGTCGCTGATCCGCTCGATGCGGGACGGCAAGGACTACGACGCCAACTGGGGCACGCGCATGCGCGGCACAGGCCCCTACGCCTGGACCATCGGCCGGCGCTTCGAGCTCGCGCTGAAGCGCCTCGGCATCGAGAAGACCGCCCGGGCCCGGCTGCGCGCCGACCTGTTCGAGCCGCCGCGGCCGAACGGGGTGCAGCTCAGCCTGTTCTGACGGACGGTGCGCACCGCATGGCGAAACACGGAGAGAGACCATGGCCCTCGCCCTTCACCTCGTCACCCTGGGCGTTGCCGACGTCGAGGCGAGTGCGGCCTTCTACGAACGTCTCGGCCTCCTCCGCTCGACGCAGAGCGTCCCGGGGTCCGTCGCCTTCTTCCAGGTCGGGCCGATGGTCCTGTCGGTCTTCGGCCGCGCGGACCTGGCGGCCGACGCGCAGGTGGCGGACAGCCGGCCCGGCTTCTCGGGCGTGACGCTCGCCAACAACGTGGAGTCTCCCGAGGCGGTGATCGCCCTTGTGGAGACGGCCGTTGCGGCCGGGGCGCGGCTCGTGCGCGCGCCCGAGAAGGCCTTCTGGGGCGGCTTCACGGCCTATTTCGCCGATCCCGACGGGCATCTCTGGGAGGTCGCCCACAATCCGCACTGGCGCTTCGACGAGAGCGGCATGGTCCGTCTGCCGGACTGAGACGCTCCGGGGACAGCGGGGACGACGCCTTCGCGACCGATTGCGGCGGGGGCCGGCGGGCGGCAGGATCGACGCCATGGCCCGCCGCCCCGAATCGCCCGCCCTCTTCGACCTGCCGACCGGTCCCGACCTGTCGATCGAAAGGCGCGTGCTGCGGCGGCTGAAGGCGAAGGTGCCGGTCTGCGGCGTCGACGAGGCGGGCCGCGGGCCGCTCGCCGGCCCGGTCGTGGTCGCTGCGGTGGTGCTCGACCCGCGCCGCGTCCCGGAGGGCCTGGACGACTCCAAGAAGCTGACCCCGGCCGAGCGGGAGCGCCTCTTCGCCGAGATCTGCGCGCATCACCACACCGCGCTCGCCTTCGCGTCGGTGGAGCGCATCGACGCCCTGAACATCCGCGGCGCGACCCTCTGGGCGATGGCCCGGGCCGTCCGCGGGCTGCCCGAATGCCCGGCGCACGCCCTCGTCGACGGTCTCGACGTGCCGCCCGGCCTGCCCTGCCCCGGGGAGGCCGTGGTCAAGGGCGACGCCACCTCGCTCTCCATCGCGGCGGCCTCGATCGTCGCCAAGGTCACCCGCGACCGGCTGATGATCCGCCTCGCCGCCAGTTGCCCCGGTTACGGCTTCGAGGAGCACAAGGGCTACGGCACGGAGGCGCACCGGGCCGCCATTCTCACCCTCGGCCCCTCGGCCCACCACCGCCGCAGCTTCGACCCGGTGAAGAGCCTCCTCGCCGGCGTGACGCCGCCCGCCGAGGCGGTCCTGGTCTGAGGACGGCCGCGCTCACTGGACCGGCAGGGCAGAGATCCGGGCGAAGGAACGCCGAGCCGCATCCCCGGCCGGAGCGGAGCGGAGGGTTCCGCAGGGCTTATTCCGCGGCTGAGGCGAGGCTTTGGCGGACGGCCTTGCGGAGGTCGTCGATAGGGACGAGGACGCCGTCGCGCTCGACGTGCCAGAAGGTCCAGCCGTTGCAGGCGTCGAGGCCCTGGAGGACCGCGCCGACACGGTGGATGGACCCCTCGGCCGCGCCTGAGACCAGTGATCCGTCGAGCCGGACGGTGGCGGCGAGCCGGCCGCGGGCGTCGGTCACGACCTCGCCGGGGCGGACCAGGCCCTGCTCGACGAGGGTGCCGAAGGGGATGCGGACCTCCGCCTTTTTGCCGCGGACCACCTCCAGCGCCTCGGCGGGGATCGGGCTGACGGCCGCGATGCGGGCCTCGGCGGCGGCCGCGTAGGCCGGGTCGCGCTCCATGCCGACGAAGCGGCGGCCGAGGCGGCGGGCGACGGCGCCGGTGGTGCCGGTGCCGAAGAAGGGGTCGAGGACCACGTCGCCCGGGTTGGAGGACGACAGCAGGACGCGGTGCAGCAGCGCCTCCGGCTTCTGGGTCGGATGGACCTTGTCGCCGGCCTCGTCCTTCAGCCGCTCGCCGCCCGCGCAGATCGGCAGCAGCCAGTCGGAGCGCATCTGCAGGTCCTCGTTGAAGGCCTTCAGGGCGTCGTAGTTGAAGGTGTAGCGGCGCGCGTCCTGCGAGCGGGCGGCCCAGATCAGGGTCTCGTGGGCGTTCTGGAAGCGGCGGCCCTTGAAGTTCGGCATCGGGTTGGTCTTGCGCCAGACCACGTCGTTGAGGATCCAGAAGCCGAGGTCCTGGAGGATCGTGCCGACCCGGAAGATGTTGTGGTAGGAGCCGATCACCCAGAGGGAGCCGGTCGGCTTCAGGAGGCGCCGGCAGGCCAGCAGCCAGGCGCGCGTGAAGGCGTCGTAGGCCTCGAAGCTGTCGAAGCGGTCCCAGGCGTCGTCGACCGCGTCGACCAGGCTCTGGTCCGGCCGGTGCAGGGCGCCTTCGAGCTGCAGGTTGTAGGGCGGGTCGGCGAAGACCAGGTCGACGCTCGCCGCCGGCAACGCCGCCATGGCGGCCACGCAATCGCCGATGTGGATCCTGTCGAGCCAGGGTTCGGTCGGAGAGGCGGTGCGGTCGGACCGGGCGCGCCCGCGGGCGGCCCCCTCGGCTCGGAAACTCATGACGCGGCGAACCCCGGATACGCGGGTGACTGATGCCCGTCATGGTTACCGAGGAAGGTGAAGGGGCGGTTAAGCCGACCGGTTCCCGCCCGCCCGTCCGGGCGAATTGCCGGCCGGCGGGGCTGACAAAGGCGCCGGGGCTTGTTAAGCCCTCGCCACCTCCTCGGCCCTCCGGAAGCGCGACGCGATGCCCGATCTCCTGCTCGAACTCTTCTCCGAAGAAATCCCGGCCCGGATGCAGCGCAAGGCGTCCGAGGACCTGAGGAAAATGGTGACCGACGGGCTCGTGGAGGCCGGCCTCTACTACGAAGGCGCCAAGGCCTATGCGACCCCGCGGCGGTTGACGCTCCATGTCACCGGGGTGCCCGCCCGCTCGCCGGACCTCAAGGAGGAGAAGAAGGGCCCGCGCGTCGGCGCGCCGGAGGCCGCCGTGCAGGGCTTCCTGAAGTCGGCCGGGCTCGCCTCGCTGGCCGAGGCGACCGTCGTCTCCGACCCGAAGAAGGGCGAGTTCTATGTCGCGCACCTGACGAGGCCCGGGCGCGCCGCCATCGAGGTGATCGCCGAGCTGGTGCCGTCCGTGGTGCGCGGCTTCCCCTGGCCGAAGTCGCAGCGCTGGGGCTCCGGCACGCTGCGCTGGGTCCGGCCGCTGCATTCGATCGTCTGCACTTTCGGTCCGGAGACCGAGGAGCCCGACATCGTTCCCTTCGAGATCGACGGCATCCACGCCGGCAACGTCACCTACGGCCATCGCTTCATGGCCCCGGGCGCCCTCACGGTGAAGCGCTTCGACGACTACGCGGCGAAGCTGCAGGCGGCCTACGTGATCCTGGACGCGGACCGGCGCAAGGACATCATCCTGCACGACGCCAAGGACCTGGCGCTGGCCCATGGCCTGGAACTGGTGGAGGACGACGGCCTGCTCGAGGAGGTCGCCGGCCTCGTCGAATGGCCGGTGGTGCTGATGGGGTCCTTCGAGGAGCGCTTCCTGGAGGTGCCGGGCGAGGTGATCCGGGCGACCATCCGGGCCAACCAGAAATGCTTCGTGCTGCGCTCGCACCACGTCGACCAGACGCTCTCCAACCGCTTCCTGCTGGTCTCCAACATCATCGCCACGGACGGCGGGGCGGAGATCGTGGCCGGCAACGGCCGGGTCGTGCGGGCGCGCCTGTCCGATGCCCGCCATTTCTGGGACACCGACCAGCGGGACCTGCCCGGCTACGCCGACCGCGCGCCGCCCGGCAAGTTCCTCGACCAGCGCCTCGCCAAGCTCAAGGACCTGGAGATCGTCTTCCACGAGAAGCTCGGCACGCAATGGGAGCGGATCGAGCGGATCATGCGGCTCGCGCGCGAGCTCGCCCCGGCGGTCGGGGCCGATCCCGAGAAGGCGGTGCGCGCGGCGGAGCTCGCCAAGGCGGATCTCCTCACCGAAGTGGTGGGCGAATTCCCCGAGGTGCAGGGCCTGATGGGGCGCACCTACGCGCTCCTGCAGGGCGAGGACCCGTCGGTCGCCACCGCGATCGAGGACCACTACAAGCCGCAGGGACCATCCGACCGCGTGCCGACCGATCCGGTCGCGGTCGCAGTGGCGCTCGCCGACAAGCTGGACACGCTGATCGGCTTCTGGGCCATCGACGAGAAGCCGACGGGTTCGAAGGACCCGTACCAGCTCCGCCGCGCGGCGCTGGGCGTGATCCGGATCGTGCTGGCGAACGGGGTGCGGCTGCCGCTACTGGCTGCGATGCCCGCGCCCTTCGGGCAGATCATGCTCGACAAGCGGCTGGTGGCGGTGGACCGGCAGATGGACATCGCCGACGAGCTCGCCTCGGCAGGGGTGCCGGAACCCGTCATGGTGGCGCTGCGCGAGCGGCTCCTCGCCCCGGTCGCCAGCCCGGACGAGGTCGAGGCCTACGCGCAGGCGACGGTGCGGGACGCCTGGACGAAGAGCCTGGACCTCCTCGCCTTCTTCGCCGACCGGCTGAAGGTGCAACTGCGCGAGCAGGGGGCGCGGCACGACCTGGTCGACGCGGTCTTCGCGCTCGGCGGACAGGACGACATCGTGCTGATCGTCAAGCGGGTCGAGGCACTGGGCGCGTTTCTGGCCAGCGAGGACGGGCAGAACCTGCTTGCCGGCTACCGGCGCGCGGTCAACATCCTGCGGGCCGAGGAGAAGAAGGCCGGCGCCCCGATCGAGGGCAGCCACGACCCGGCGCGCCTCGCCGAGGCCGAAGAGAAGACCCTGGCGGCCGCCGTCGCCGAGGCCGTCCCGGCCGCGCGCGCCGCCGTGGAGGCGGAGGACTTCGGCCGCGCCATGCAGGCCCTCGCCCGCCTGCGCCGGCCCGTCGACGCCTTCTTCGACACGATCCTGGTCAACGCCCCCGATCCGGCGCTCCGCGAAAACCGCCTGCGCCTGCTCAACGACATCCGCACCGCCTGCCACGCGGTGGCGGACTTCTCGCGCATCGGGGGGTGACGGGCGCTGTCGGGGCCGACGACCGTCGGCCGTGGTGCGAGTGCGTCACGACGACGGCCGGCCCTTCCGGGAAAGACGTCCCGCGAATGTCAGCCCGGCCATCGCGCCGGGGCCCCTTGGCCGGGCCGCGACGCCAGGGCTCGATGGTGAGATGCCGGGCCAAGGCGCGCGGTCGGGAGTCTTTCCGCAGCGCCGTGACGGGTGGCGAGGCCAATGGGTCCCGGCGCGATGGCCGGGATGACACCCGTGGGGCGGTCGGAGCCGCCATCGGCATCGCCAGGCGGCAGGTCCGGATCGCTTGCTCCCTCGACCGCCCCCTCCGCCGCATCCCCGGCCGGAGCGAAGCGGAGCGCCGGGGGCCAGCGCGTTCCCCCGGCCGCAGCGCTTGCCCTCACAGGCTCGCGCCGGACTCCAGGGGGCGGCGCGGGCGGCGAGCCGCGGCGGGGCGGGTCTCCAATGTCCGGGCGAACCAGTCGATGGTGGGGCCGAGGCCTTCCGCCAGCAGCACGCGCGGGGTCCAGCCGAGGAGGCGGCGGGCCAGCGCGATGTCGGGGCGGCGGCGGCGGGGGTCGTCCTCCGGCAGCGGGCGATAGGCGATGCCGCTCGCGGCGCCGGTTCGCTCCAGCACCATGCGGGCGAGCTCGATGACCGTGAACTCGCCGGGATTGCCGAGATTGACGGGGCCGTCGGGAGTCCGGTCGAGGGCGGCGAGCGCGACGAGGCCCGCGACCAGGTCGGAGACGTAGCAGAAGGAGCGGGTCTGCTCGCCGGTGCCGTAGACGGTGAGCGGGCGGCCGGTCAGGGCCTGGACCACGAAATTGGAGACGATGCGGCCGTCGTCGGGCTGCATGCGCGGGCCGTAGGTGTTGAAGATGCGGGCGACGCGCACGTCGGCGAGGCCGAGGCGCAGGTAGTCGAAGCAGAGCGTCTCGCCAGCGCGCTTGCCCTCGTCGTAGCAGGCGCGCGGGCCCGTCGGGTTGACGTTGCCCCAATAGGCCTCGCGCTGCGGATGCTGATCCGGGTCGCCGTAGACTTCCGAGGTCGAGGCCTGGACGAAGACGGCGTCGTGGCGCGCGGCGAGGTCGAGGAGGTGGCGCGTGCCGAGCACGCTGGTCATCATGGTGTGGACGGGATCGGCCTGGTAGCGGGGCGGCGAGGCAGCGCAGGCGAGGTTGAAGACCACGTCCGCGGCGAGGTCGGCGGGCAGCGGGTCGCAGACGTCGTGGCGGACGAGGCGGAAGCGCGGGTGCCCCTGCAGGTGGGCGCAATTGGCCGGAGAGCCGGTCAGGAAGTTGTCGAGCGCGACCACCTCGTGGCCGCGGGCCACCAGGTGATCGCACAGGTGGGACCCCAGGAAGCCGGCCCCGCCGGCGACCAGGACGCGCCGGCGCCGGGACGGGATTTCGAGCGGACGGGTCATGAAGGCCTTCCTGTCGGCTGGGGGACGCGGGGCCGGTTCGGGGTCATGCGGCATCGGCCGAGCTTTGCCGGCGCGTCTCCCGGTCCAGGGAAGCCAGGGCCCGGATGAACTCGACGGCCCGGGCGAGGCCCGTGTGGGAAGCCAGCACGGCCGCCCTGCCGCGGGCACCGACCCGGCGGCGCTGGTCCTCCGCCATGCGGGTCAGGTGCTCGACGACCGCGTCGCCGTCGTCGACCGGCAGGATGGCCCGGCCCTCCGGCAGGACGTCGCCGAGCCCCGCCCAGCGGTCTGAAATGATGGGCACGGCGCAGGCCGCGGCCTCGAAGAGGCGGACGCTGGGCGACCAGCCGGCCCGGATCATGTCGGCGCGCGTGACGTTCAGGGTGAAGCGCTGGCGGCTGTAGAAGCTGGCGTGGTCGGCGGGGGCGAGGTGCTCGATGCGCTCGACATTGGCGGGCCAGTCGATGTGGTCGGGATACTGCGGGCCGGCGACCACGAAGCGACGATCCGGCAGGCGCCGGGCGGGCTCGATCAGCAGCGCCTCGAGGGTGGGCTGGCGGTCGGGACTGTAGGTGCCGAGGTAGCCGAGGTCCCAGTCGTAGGGCTCCCCGGTCGGCCGGTAGCGGGCCTCCTCGACCGAGCAGTAGAGCGCGACGGCCCGGCGGGCGCCGTAGGCGCGCTCCAGCCGGTCGAGCGTCGGGCCGCCCGTGAAGGAGAAGTAGAGATCGAAGGCGGGAATCTGGCGACGGTCGAGAAAGGGCGCGCCCTCCTCGTCCAGCGCGGCCAGCGTGACCGGGGTGTCGATGTCGTAGAAGGCGACCCGGCCGGTGGCGGCCGCCAGCACCTTGTCGATCACCGCGATGCCATCGGGCACGTAGGAGCCGATCAGGACCATCTCGGCCGCGGCGATCTCGGGGCGGTACCGGTCGAGATCCTCGAGGCTCGCGTAGAAGGCCAGCCGGCAGAAGGGCGGGTCCGGCAGGTCGCGGTTCTCCGCGTACCAGGGCACGTCGCGCTCCAGGAAGAGGATGCGCTTGCCGAGCCGCTCCAGCCCCGCGAGGAGAGCGCGGAACGTGGTCGCGTGGCCGTTGCCCCAGGAGGAGGACAGCGACAGGCCGAGGACGACGAGGTCGTACGGGGCGGCGGTCATGCGGCGACCTCGGCGGCGCGGGTGTCGATCAGGCGGCGGAAGATCCTGTCGACCTCCTCGGCGCGGCGGTCGTAGGTGTGCTCGGCGAGGACGCGGTGGAGGGCCTTGCGGCCGATCTCGCGGGCGCGCTCCGGGGTGAGGCCGGGCAGGAGTTCGGCGAGGTCCTGGCCGTCGCGGACGGGAATGACCTCCTCGCCGGGGTCGAGGAAGAGGCCGAGGCCGGGCCAGGCGTCGGTGATCAGGCAGGCGCCGGCGCCGGCCGCCTCGAAGACCCGGGTCGGCGGCGAGAAGCCGATCTCGGCCATGGACTCGCGGTTGATGTTGAGGACCGCCTTGGCGCTCACGTTGAGGGCGTTGTGGTCGCGCGTCGGCACGTGGCCGATGTAGCCGACATTGGGCGGCAGCGGCCGGTCGCCCCAGCCGGAGCCGCCCAGGAGGAACTTCTGGCCGGGCAGCCGGGCGGCGGGGTCGAGGAAGAACTGTTCGACGCGCGCCTCCCGGTCGGGGAGGCGGTTGCCCAGGAAGGTGAGGTCTGCGGCGAAGCGCGGCTCGGGGGGCACCGGGTGGTGGGTCTGCGGGTCGAGCGCGTTGTAGATGGGAATGCACTCGCGCGCGCCGAGCTTGCGGTAGCCCTCGACGACGGGCGGGCCGCCGCCGTAGGTCAGGACGACGTGGATCTCCTCGAGGGCGAAGCGGAGCGGGTGGTCGGGCCCGGCGCGCACCTCGGCGAGGGTCGCGGGCGCGTCGACATCCCAGAAGACCTTGAGCGCGCCCGGGCGGGCGGCGCCGAGGGCCGCGCCGAGGAGCGCGTCGTCCTCGAAGCCGACGCCACTCGTCTTGACCACGATGTCAGCGTCGTGGGCCCGGTCGGTCGCCCGGCGCAACGCCTCCAGGGTGCCTTCGTAGACGACCACCTCGCACCAGTCCGGGGGGTCGATGTCTCGGTTCTTCTGCCGATCCCAGACGTCGGGCTCGTAGAAGGTGACCCGGTAGCCGCGCGCGGCGAGCGCCCGGATGATGCCGCGATAGTAGGTCGCCGCGCCGTTCCAGTAGCTCGAGAGCAGGCTCGATCCGTAGAAGGCGATCTTCATGCGACGGTCTCCGGCAGCGCGGCGCGGACGCGGGCGGTCCCGACCTCGGCGAGGATGCCGAGGAGTTCGGCGACGCGATGGTGGCAGGTGTGGCGGCGGGTGATGGTGTCGAGGCCGGCGATGCGCAGCGCGCGGGCGAGGTCCGGGTCGGAGACGACGGCCTTCAGATGCTTCGCCATCTCGTTCGTGTCGCGGGCGACGAGGTAGTCGGTGCCGGGCCGGAAGAGGCCCTCCGCGTCGTCCCAGGGCGCGGAGACGAGCGGCACGCCGCAGGCGAGCGCCTCGAAGACCCGGATGGTCGGAATGCCGGGCAGCGCCTCCACATAGGGGCGGCGCGGGATGTGGACGGTGGAGCGGGCGCGGGCGAAGACGGCGGGCACGTCGGCGTTGGCGATCCAGCCGCCGAAATCGATCCTGGCGGCGGCCAGCCGCTCCAGCGCATCCAGGGGATAGCGGACGCCGCGCACCGTGGCGGAGAGGCCGAGGCGCTTCACGGGCTCGATCAGGAAGGCGTCGATCTCGGCGGAGCGCTCGCCGTCGCCCCAGTTGCCGATCCACACGACATCGGTGCCGCGGGCGGCCGCGCGCGGCCGGAACAGGCGCGTGTCGGCTGCCTCGTGCCAGGTGAAGACCCGGCGTCCCCAACCCGCCTTGCGGTAGCGCTCCGACAGCGTCTCTCCGAAGGCGAGCACCGCGTCGTAGTCGGAGAGATCGAGGTCGGCGATGGATTTCTCTTCCGAAACAGCCCGATGGTGGGTGTCGTGAAAGAGGAGCGTGAACGTGCCGCCGTTGCGCCGGGCGCGGCCGAGGCGGGCGACGAGGGAGGGCTCGGTCCATTCGTGGACGAGCACGAGGTCGGCCTCGGCGACGGCGGCCTCGTGGTTGAAGTCGATGTCGTACTGGAAGGAGGCGAGTTCGGGAAAGACCTCGGCGAAGCGGTCGGCGATGCCGGTCCCCTGCTCGGCCTCCAGGTTGGTCCGGCTCCAGCCGCCTTCCGGCTCCAGCGCCACTACCTCGTGGCCGCGGGAGATCAGGTCGCGGGCGACCCCGCGCAGAAAGTGGGCGTTGCCGTGGTTCCAATCCGAGACGAGGGAATGGGTGTAGAGAAGCACGCGCATGGTCAGCCCCCGACGCTCAGCGGGGCACCGGCGGTGCGCAGCACGCGGGCATAGGCGGCGAGCACCGCGTCGGCCTGGCGGTCGAGCGTGAACTTGCGGGCGCGACGACGGGCCCGCTGGCCGTACTCGCGGGCAAGACCCTGGTCGGCGGCGAAGCGGTCGATCATGCGCGCGAAGTCGGCCGGGTCGCGCGGATCGGCGAAGAGGGCCGCACCGTCCCAGAATTCCGCGAAGGTCGGGATCTCGGAGACGACCAGGGCGCATTCGGCGAGCGCCGCCTCGAGCACCGCCAGGCCGAAGGGCTCGTAGAGCGAGGGGGCCGCGAAGACGGCGGCCCGGGCCATCAGGGCGCGCAGGGCGTAGGAGGCCATCTCGCCGGTGGTCTCCGCGTGGGAGAAGACGGCCGTCTCGCCGTTCGGCCCCCGGAGCGCGCCGGCCATCAGGACGGGGGTATCGGCGAGCGCCGCCGCCTCGTCGAGGACGCGGCCGTTCTTGCCCTCGTCCCACCAGCGGCCGGCCGACAGGGCGAAGCACTGCTTGGCGGCCGGCTGCGGGCCCGGATCGGCCGCGTTCGGCACGACGTGCAGACGGTCGATCGGACCGTAGGCCTTGACCAGTGCCGCGGCGTGGCTGCGCGAGGGGGCGAGCACAAGGTCGGCGAGGTCGAAGCCGCGCCGGTTGGCGATCTCCTGCCAGGTCCAGGCGTCGGGCACGCGTCCGCCGCGTACCGCCGCCCACCAGGTCACCACGCAGGAATGGGAGGCGACGACGATCGGGCAGTGCACGTCCAGGCCGACGGCCTGGGACGGCAGGTCGAGGTGGACGAGATCGACGTCGTGCGCGCGGGCGATGTCGCCGATGCGGGCCGCCACCGGGCCGACCTCCTCGACCGAGCCCGCCATCCAGTCGAGCGGCAGGTCGAGCCAGGCGAGCTCCGTGTCCGCCATCGCCTCTACCTCGGCGATCTGGCCGTCGAGCGGCTCGGGGCCCAAGCCGACCAGGATGACGCGGACGCCCCGGCGGTTCAGGGCCCCGGCGAGGTCGACGGCATAGCGCCATACGCCTCCGACTGCGTCGAGGGTCATCAGGATGCGGCGGGGGCGGTCGCGGGCCGGGACGTGGCCCTGCGGCGCCGGCGGGCGGATCGCCTCCGCCGAGGGGCGCGCGCGCCAGGCGGGGAAACGGATCAGTGTCCCTTGCAGCATGCGTCCTCCAGGGCGGCGAGCGGCAGCGGACGGGCGTCCTGGATGTCGCTGAAGCGGTCGAAGGCGGTAAGGTAGTGCTCGTGTGCGCGCTCCCAGGCGCGGTCGTCGGGCTCGCCCCAGAGCTGGCGGTAGGTGGGCGAGCTCGGGTAGGGGTAGAGCGGCACCGGCTCGTTGGCCCAGACCCCGGCGGCAATGAGGCGCTCGCGCCAGGACCGCACCAGGTCCGCCTCGTCCTCCTCCATGCCGATCAGGTTCGCCTGCACGAAGGGCACGTGGCGGCGGGCCTTGACCAGGAGGTCGGCGAGCTCGTCGGTCGAAAGCTTGCAGCGCTTGGCGAGAGCCGCCCGCCCCTCGACGGTCAGGCTCTCGATGCCGGCCTCGATCGAGACGCAGCCGGCGCGGCCCAGAAGCTCCAGGAGGTCCGGCTTCCAGAGGTCGATGCGGGTCTGCACGCCGAACTCGACACGGCGATCCACGAGGGCCTCGAGGAGCGGCTTCTGCGGCAGGAAGATCTCGTCGACGAAGTAGACGTAGCCGACGCCCTGCGAGATCAGGCCGTCGATCTCGGCGAGTACGTGGTCGAGGCTCCGGCGGCGATACTTGTCGCGGTAGTCGATCTTGGCGCAGAAGCTGCAATCGTAGGGACAGCCCCGCGAGGCTTCGACCTCGGCGCCATAGCCCCGGCCGGCGCCGTCGAAGCGGTGGTGGTGATGGCGGTGATTGGCGATCCACTCGGTGGGCCAGCGCAGCGGCCCGTGGTCGACGAAGGGGCTCGCGGCCGGGGCGCCGTTGACGACCACTCGGCCGGCTTCGAGGCGGGCGGTGCCCGGCAGGGACCGCCAGTCGCCCCGGTCGCCGATGGCGCGCGCGAGGGCCGCCACGACCTCCTCGCACTCGCCGCGCACGACGACATCGGTGCCGAGCTTGGCGAGCGCCGCGCCGGGCGTGGCCGAGCCGTGCGGGCCGACCGCGACGGTCAGGCCGCCGCGACCGCGGAGCTCGGCGAGGAATTCGGCGGGAACGCGCAACTCCGGCGGGGCGCAGCGCCAGAACAGGTAGGTCGGCGCGGTGGTGACGACGGTCATGTCCGGCCCGAACACCGCGACCGTCTCGGCGAGCGCGCCGTTGTCGAGGTTCTGCAACTGGCCGTCGACCATCAGCGTCTCGTGGCCGTCCTTCTCCAGGAGCGCGGCCGTGTAGCCGAGTTCGAGGGGGAGATGCTCGTGGCGGCAACCGAAATAGACGCTTCCGTCGTAGTGCCAGGCCGGGTTGACGAGAGCCACCCTCATGCGCTGAGCCTCCGGTCTTCCAGGATCAGGCCGCTCTCGCGGCGCAGCCAATCGGCGAGGTCGGCGAGGCCGTCGCGCCAGCCGACCCGGGTCGTCCAGCCGAGCGCGGCCTGCAGGGCGCGGGTGTCCGCCACGAACCAGGGCTGGTCGCCGCGGCGCCAGTCGCTGCCGTCGAGGCGGATCTCGCGGCCTGCCAGGCGGGCGATCTCGGCGAGGGCGGCATTCAGGCTGACCGCGTTGGCCGGCCCGCCGCCGAGGTTGAAGGCGCGGCCCTTGACGCCCTCGATGCCGGCGAGGACGGCCCGGTAGGCGGCGACGGCATCGGAGACATGCAGGACGTCGCGGACCTGACGGCCGGTGCCGTAGATGGTGATCGGCTCGCCGCGGAGCGCCCGGATCAGGAAGTGGGCGAGCCAGCCCTGATCCTCGGTGCCGAACTGGTGAGGGCCGTAGATGCAGCTCATGCGCAGCACGGCGGTGGGCAGGCCATAGGACTTCGCCCAGTCGAGGACATACTGGTCGGCGACGCCCTTGGAGCAGCCGTAGGGCGTACAGAAGTCGAGGTTGCGGGCCTCGGGCACGCCGTGGGCACGCTTCGCCGGATCCCGCGGCAGGGTCGCCTCGCCGACGTCCTCGAAGCCGAGGTCCTCCAGGCTGCCGTAGACCTTGTTGGTCGAGGCGAAGACGACGGGAACCCGCCGTCCGGTGCGGCGCACGGCCTCGAGCACGTTGAGGGTGCCGCGGGCGTTGACCTCGAAGTCGGCGACCGGGTCCTCGAGGCTGGTCGTCACCGCCACCTGGGCGGCGAGGTGGACGACGGCGCCCGCATCCTCCAGCGCGGCCGATATGGCCGACGGATCCCGGACGTCGGCGGCGACATGGTGGACACGGGCCCCGTGGCGGGCCGTCAGCCAGGCGAGGTTGCGCTCCACACCGGGGCGGGCCAGCGTGTCGGCGACGATCACGTCGCGGCCCTCGGCCAGGAAGCTTTCGGCGATGTTGCAGCCGATGAAGCCGGCCCCGCCGACCACGGCGACCGGCCGCACCGCGCCGGAGAGGGCGGGGCGGGCGGGCACGGACCGGGTCACGTTACGAGCCCCCGGCGTTCCAGCTCGCGGCGCATCTCGGCGGCGCGGTCGGTCGCCGTGGAGGCGAGCACCCATTCGGCGAAGCCGTCGAGGGAGTTCTCCAGGCGGTGCCGCGGCTCGAAGCCGAGGAGATCGCGGGCCTTGCCGATGTCGGCGAAGCAGTTGCGGATGTCGCCGCTGCGCGCCTTCAGGAGGATCTCCGGGGGGATGTCCTTGCCGAGCGCGCGGGCGACGATGCGGGCGACGTCGGCGACCGAATAGGCCCGGCCGGAGCCGACGTTGATGACCTCGCCGGCGGCGCGCGGCTCGGTCATGGCGAGGCGGAAGGCGCGGGCGACGTCGCGGACGTCGACGAAGTCGCGCTTCTGGGCGCCGTCCTCGAAGATGAGGGGCCGTTCGCCGTTGAGGAGGCGGGAGGCGAAGTTGGCCAGGACGCCGGTGTAGGGGTTGGACAGGGCCTGCCCGGCGCCGAAGACGTTGAAGAGGCGCAGCGCCACGGCGTCGACCCCGTAGGCATCGCCGAAGATGAGGCAGGCGCGTTCCTGCGCGTATTTGGTCAGGGCGTAGATGGAGGCGAGGTCGACGGGCTTCTCCTCGTCGGTGGGGATCGGCTCGAGGGCCTCGCCTCCCGGCCCGACCGGCTCCCAGAGGCCGGCCCTGACGCGGGCGGCTTTCCGGCGGGCACGATCCACGCGGCGCCCGTCCGCGGTGCGGTAGAGGCCCTCGCCGTAGACGCTCATCGAGGAGGCGACCACGATGCGGGGAACCGGACGGGCGATCATCTGTTCGAGAAGCACGGCGGTGCCGAGGTCGTTCGCCCCGACATAGCGGCCGATCTCGTACATGCTCTGGCCGACACCGACTTCGGCGGCGAGGTGGAAGACGCCGTCGACGCCGTCGAGGGCGGCCCGGACGGCCTCGGCATCGCGCACGTCGGCCACGATCGCCTCGACGCCGGGCTCAGGCTCCGGATGCGAGCCGCCGTGCACCTGGTCGACGAGGCCGTCGAGGACGCGAACCTCGGCGCCCTGGTCGAGGAGTTCGCGACAAAGGTAGCGCCCGATGAACCCGAGCCCCCCGGTAACGAGATATCTGGCCGCCATTCATGCTCTCCGAAAACGACAGCGGACGGTAAAGCTGTCGGTTTTTCGAACTGCGGGGCCTTGCGAATTGTTCCGGGGGCAGGCGCGAAAGGGTTGAGAAAGTACCGGAATTCGCGAGACCGGAACGGTCCGCGCGTGAGAGGCGAAGAGGGGGAGTGATGATCGAGAGCCGGCGATTCATCCTGCGCGATTTCACGGCGGCGGACGAAGCCGCCTTTCGAGCCTATTGGGGGGCTGCGGGTCCGGGGGCGGCGGAGACGGACCCGGCGGTCGACGCCGACGGCCTCGTCGACCGCTTCCGCGACTGGGCGCGGGAGGAGCCGCGGACCAACCGGCAGCTCGCGGTCGTGCGCCGGCGGGACGGGGCCTATGTGGGCTGCGCGGGTCTGCGCGGTGCGGGCTGGCCGCCGCGCGTCGCCGAACTCGGGCTCGAGATCGTGCCAGCCTTCCGGGGCCGGTACGGCTATGCGGTGGAGATTGCCGCGGCCCTGCTCGCCTTCGGCTTCGGACCGCTCGGGCTGAGGGACGTGGTCGGGGTCACGACACCCGGCAATCGCGCCGCCAACCGCCTGGCCGCCTGGTTCGGCGGCGTCCCCAACCCTTCGTCGGGCGACGGACGGGCGATCTGGCGGATCGGCGCCGAGGGCCTGTCCGGGCGGACCGGGACCGGGCGCCCTCCCCTCACCCGCGGCCGATGAAGGGCATGTTCGTGGCCATGATGGTCATGAACTGGATGTTCGCTTCGAGAGGCAGGGCGGCCATGTGCAGCACCGCGTCGGCGACGTTCTGGACGTGCATGGTCGGCTCGGGGGCGAGCGTCCCGTTCGCCTGGGGCACGCCCTTCTGCATGGCGGCGGTCATGTCGGAGGCGGCGTTGCCGATGTCGATCTGGCCGCAGGCGATCGAGAAGGGGCGGCCGTCGAGCGAGATCGAGCGGGTGAGGCCCGTGATGGCATGCTTGGTAGCCGTGTAGGCGACGGAGCCGGGACGCGGCACGTGGGCCGAGATCGAGCCGTTGTTGATGATCCGGCCGCCCTGCGGCGACTGGCGGCGCATCAGGTTGAAGGCGCCGCGCGCGACCAGGAAGGCGCCGTTCAGGTTCACGTCGACGACCTTCTTCCACTGCTCCCAGGTCGTGTCGCCGACGAGGGTGGAGAGGATGGCGACCCCGGCGTTGTTGAAGACGACGTCCAGGCGGCCGAAGCGGGACTCGATGGCGGCGAAGAGGGCGTCGACGGCGGCGGGATCGGTGACGTCGGTCGGCGACAGGAGGGCGGCCTCGGCGGGGGCGCCGGACATGGCGAGGGTCGCGGCGAGTTCCGCCTCGCGCCGGCCGACCAGCACCACGCGGTAGCCCGCCTTCAGGAACGTCACCGCTGTCGCGCGGCCGATGCCCGAGCTCGCCCCCGTGATCAGCGCCACCTTGCCGGTCATCGTCGTCCTCCCCTTCGATCCGGAACGGGGCGGACAATGTCATGTTTCGGGCGAGCCGTCAGGCCCCCCGCCGCAGAGGTGCCATTCCGGGGGCTGCGGCCGGTCGTCGATTCCCCCCGCCCCGGGATCGCGGGAACGTCCGCCGCGAAGCCGCGGTTTCGGGAGCGCGAACGGTCCGTCTCGGTCGGGCGGGGTTCCGCTACGCGGCGCGCCGGCGCAGGATTGCCGAAAATCAGGAGAACCGGCGATGCTGGTGAAGGGCAAGTGGGCGGCGGACTGGCAGCCGGTCCAGGGGACGGACGCGAAGGGCGGCTTCGTGCGGCAGACCTCGAGCTTCCGGCACCGGGTCACACCCGGCGGAGAGACCGGCTTTCCGGCCGAGGCGGGGCGCTACCATCTCTACGTGGCGCTGATCTGCCCCTGGGCGTCGCGGACCCTGATCGCCCGCCGGCTGAAGGGCCTGGAGGCCGCCGTCTCGGTCGACGTGGTCGAGCCGGCGCTGTCCGACCAGGGCTGGCGCTTTCCGCCGGGCGGGGACCACGTAAACGGCGTCACTCACCTGCACGAACTCTACACCCGCGCCGACCCGGCCTTCACGGGCCGCGCCACCGTGCCGATCTTGTGGGACAAGGCGACGGGGACGATCGTCAACAACGAGTCGGCCGACATCCTGCGCATCCTCGACGAGGGCTTCGGCGCGCTGGCGAGCGGTCCGCCGCTGCGGCCCGCCGACATCGCCGGCGAGGTGGACGCGCTCGGGGAGCGGATGTACCCGGCGCTCAACAACGGGGTCTACCGGGCCGGCTTCGCCACCACGCAAGACGCCTACGAGGAGGCCTATGGCGAGGTCTTCGCCATGCTGGACGAGCTCGAGGCGCGGCTTGCGGGGGGCGGGCCGTTCCTCTTCGGCGACCGGCTGACCGAGGCGGACATCCGGCTCTTCGTCACCCTCGTCCGTTTCGACGCGGCCTATCACGGGCTCTTCAAGTGCAACCGGCGACGGATCGCCGACTACCCGGCCCTGTCGCGCCACATCGAGGCGATGCTGGACGTGCCCGGTGTCGCCGGCACGGTGTCGATCGCGCATATCAAGCGCGGCTACTACTCGATCAAGGCGCTGAACCCGAAGGGCATCGTCCCGCTCGGCCCCGACCTGCCCTTCGCCGACCGGCTCATAGCCCGGCCGGGCGATCCGGCCCACGGAGCGTGACCCTCAGGGGATCACGCCGTCCGGCAGGCTGCGCGCATGCTCGGCGACGGCGCCGGCGGTCGTGAACCAGATCTCGTCGCGCCGCTCGGCGATGTGCCGGAGGGCGCGGCGCAGATGGCGGAGCCGGTGGGGCTGGCCGACCAGATAGGGGTGCAGGGCGATGCCCATGACGAGAGGGCCCTTGGCGGACTGCTCCAACTGCTCGTCGAAAGTGTCGATGATCGTGTCGGCGAACTGTTCGGCCGAATCCTTGCGGCCGACGATGGCCGGGATGTCGTTGAGCTCCTGCGGATAGGGCACGGACAGGATGCGACGGCCGCCGCGGGCGGAGAACCAGACCGGCTGGTCGTCCATGCACCAGTCGAGGAGATAGTCGTATCCGGCCTCCGCGAGGAGGTCGGGCGTCCGGTGCGACTGCGAGATCCAGGGCCCCAGCCACCCGCGCGGCCGCCGGCCCTCATGGGCCTCGATGACGGCCGTGGTCTCCTCGATGAGGGTCCGCTCCTCCGGCTCCGCGAGCACGCCCTGCCGCTCGGAATTGGTGCGGCCGTGGCCCACCACCTCGTCGCCGCGGGCGCGGACGGCGTCCATGAGCTCCGGGCAATAGCCGTAGATGGCGCTGTTGACGAGCACGGAGGCGGGCAGCGACAGGGCGTCGAAGAGGTCGAGGAGCCGCCAGGCGCCGACCCGGTTGCCGTAGTCGCGCCAGGCGAAGTTCAGCACGTCCGGCTGCGGGCCGCCGGGAGCGAGTTCGGCCCCGAGGCCCTCCCCGAAGGCGAAGTGCTCCAGATTAAGGCCGATATAGACGGCGAGCCGCCGGCCGCCGGGCCACTCCCAGGTCGGCCGGCCCGCGATCGGGCTGTAGCGGTAGCGGCCGTGGGTGGGGAGGATCGGGGCGGAGCCACGAGGGCCCCGGGCGGGTTCGGTCGGGTCTTGGCTCACGACTGGGCTCCGGTGGGCCGGCGACGGCGGCGAAGTCTCGCGGATCGGAAGATTGGTCAGCCGCTTGCACACGATTCTCGTTCAGGCGCGGATGATTCCATATCAAGACGCGCGATGCAGCCCGGAAGGCGGCAGCGGCGCATTTTGCCTCCCCGCAGCTCGGATCCGTACGCGCGCAAAGCTTCGGGTCAGTAGGCGTACTTGAAAGACCGAATATCGCGCGCATACCGCTCGGCGACCAAATTGCGAAGCCTCGGTGTGTAATAGTCCCTGTAGTGTGTCCTACTGCTCGCGAGAAGATGAGGAAGCTTGACCTCTCGAGCCGTGCATGAGCACAAGAAAACCTCCAGGTCGCGCACATTCTCGAAACGCCCCAGGAAATCCATCCTCATCCTGCCGAAGTCATCAATCAGGAAGGTGAATTGCGACCTCCAGTGGGGCTCCGATTTGAACTCCGGGATGGAGACAACTGCTTCCACGAAATCGGCAAAGTCCATATTCTTTCGAAAGATGCCGTATGGCAGCAGGACTCGGCTGACCCCGTCCGCGAAGTTTTCCGGGTCACCGTCTTCCCTGATCTTCTCACTGTAGCACGACACCAGACGGTCCCAGGGATTTCGGACTAGTGCGAACCTAACCCTCTTCTGCTTGACCCCAAATGCTTGCCTCTTGGTCAGAACGACTTTGCTCCGGTCATAGAGTCCGTCCCACTTATGGGTCTGGAATAGCTCTGGCTTCCACTCTTGGTCCGGAAACTCGATATCCAGGAGATCGGCCATTGCCGCCATCACGCTGGAACAAGCCACCTTCGGAATGGCGAAGTACTGCAATCCGAAACCAGGAATGTCGATCACGGTGCCGGAAAGATCGTCAGCCATCCATCTGGATCGGAACAGCGATCTCAGGGTCTTCCGAACTGACAAGATTGCCCCCATCCCGAGCTTCCGACCGTTGGGATGACGCGGGACCGACTTCGGTTCCCGCCCAGTTCCCCACGGGCGCAAACGGGCATTCAGCATAGCATGAGGGGCGCGTCCGGCCGCACCGGTGCCTCAATGCATAGTTTCGATGACGATCATAATCTCTGCCGTCCGCCGGCCGGGAGAGGCCTCGAGATCCAGGCGGCACGGACGATAAGCGAATGGTCGGAGCGGCCAGATTCGAACTGACGACCCCCTGACCCCCAGTCAGGTGCGCTACCAGGCTGCGCTACGCTCCGAACCGGGCCGGAATAGACGGTTTCGGCTGAACGCGCAACCCGGATTGTCGCTTGGTCCCCAGCCGGATGGTGCCCGGCCGGCGAGAGCCGGTCAGCGCGCCTGGTCGAGCAGGCGCTTGCACTCGAGGAGTTCGAAGAGGGTCGCCTGCAGGCGCCGGATCTCCTCCCGGCTCAGGCTCTTGTTGAGGGGCGGCGGCGCGGAGGGGTCGTGCTCGCCACGGCCGGCGCCGCGGAAGCGGTCGATGAGGCTGCCCAGCGCTGAGCGGTGCTCGCCCGTCTCGTGCTCGGCGAGTCCGCCCTGGGCGGCGCGCGCGGCCCGCAGGGGGGACGCCATGGGGGCCACGGGATGGAAGCCGACCGCGCGAGCGGCCGGAGCTTCGGCCAGGTCGCGCGGTTGGCCGACGACCCGGTCCATGTCGTCCGCCGGCCCGCGGGGAGCGAAGCGCTGGGCAATGGCGGCAGCCGAGGGGTCCGCATGGGCCGGCAAGTCGGCCGCCGCCGCGTCCTCCGCCTCGTAGGCCTCGTCGAGGTCGCCCTCGCCCGGATAGGCATCCGCATAGGCCGGCTCGTAGGCGCCGATATCATGTGCGTCGGCGGCGGGGCCGGCGGCGTTCGGCTGGGGAGCCCCCTCGCGCCAGACGTTCATGACGAAGCGGACGCCGTTCTCCTTCAGGATCCGCTGGACCCCGCGGATGGTGTAGCCCTCGCCATAGAGCAGGTGGCGGATGCCCTTGAGGAGCTCCACGTCGTCGGGGCGGTAGTAACGGCGGCCGCCACCCCGCTTCAGGGGCTTTATCTGGGAGAATTTCGTCTCCCAGAACCGGAGCACGTGCTGCGGCAGGTCCAGGTCGGACGCCACTTCGCTGATGGTGCGGAACGCGTCAGGGCTCTTGTCCACGGTGTGCTCGATCCGCGCCGGCTCAAGTCCCGACTGCCGACCGTCAGGCTTCGCCCAGCGCTTCGTTGATCTTCTGCTTCAAGACGTTCGACGGCTTGAAGACCATGACGCGGCGTGGAGAGATCGGCACCTCCTCGCCCGTCTTCGGATTCCGTCCGATGCGTTCGCCCTTCTGGCGAACCATGAAGGACCCGAACGAGGAGAGTTTCACCGACTCGCCCCGTACGAGGCAATCGGAAATCTCGTCGAGGACCATCTCGACAAGATCGGCGGACTCCGTACGCGAGAGCCCCACCTTCTGGTAGACGGCTTCGCATAGATCGGCCCGCGTGACGGTCTTCCCCCCCATCGTACAGCCCCTTCGTTGGTTCCGGCCCGCGGCTTCGGCCGCCGCCGCAGGTCCTTCCTGTACGCAACCTGAAACGCAAGAACGGTATTGTAACTTCGCCTTCTTGGTCAATGGCCTGGAAGGAGGGGGGCGGGTGCGTGGCTTGGACGCGGGCTACAGGGTGACAAACGGGGGCCCGCAACCGGGGCGCGCGCCCGCCTACCAGCGGACGAGCACCGCACCCCAGGTGAATCCGCCGCCCATGGCCTCCAGAAGGACCAGGTCGCCGCGGCGGATCCGCCCGTCCTTGACGGCGGTGTCGAGGGCGAGCGGGATGGAGGCGGCCGAGGTGTTGCCGTGGCGGTCGACGGTGATCACCACCTTCTCGATCGGGATCCCGAGCTTCCTGGCGCTCGCCTCTATGATGCGCCGGTTGGCCTGATGGGGCACGAACCAGTCGATGGTCTCGGCGGAGGCCCCGGTCGACGCGAAGGAGTCGCGGATCACGTCGGTGATCATCCCGACCGCATGCTTGAAGACCTCGCGGCCTTCCATGCGCAGGTGGCCCGCGGTCTGGGTCGTGGAGGGGCCGCCGTCGACGTAGAGCTTATCGCGGTGGCGGCCGTCGGAGCGCAGGTGGCAGGTGAGCACGCCACGCTCCTCCCCGGCCGCGGCGGCTTCGAGAACCACGGCGCCGGCGCCGTCACCGAACAGCACGCAGGTGCCGCGATCGGTCCAGTCCAGGATGCGGGTGAAGGTCTCGGCGCCGATCACCAGGGCGCGCCGGGCGAGGCCGGCCTTGATCTGCGCGTCGGCCGTGGCGAGGGCGAAGACGAAGCCGGAGCAGACCGCCTGCAGGTCGTAGGCGAAGCCGCGGGTGATGCCGAGATTGGCCTGGACCTGCACGGCGGTCGCCGGGAAGGTGTAGTCCGGCGTCGCGGTGGCGACGAGCACGAGGTCGACGTCGGCGGGGACGAGCCCCGCGTCGGCGAGCGCGGCCTCGGCGGCGCGCGTGGCGAGCACGGAGGTCGTCTCGGCCGGGGCGGCGCGGCGGCGCTCGCGGATGCCGGTGCGCTCGACGATCCAGTCGTCGGAGGTGTCGACGATCCGCGAGAGGTCGTCGTTGGTCAGGACTTCGGCGGGCAGATAGGAGCCGACGCCGCGGACCACGGTCCGGTTCACCATCACGCGTCCCCTGCTCCCGCTCCGGCGGTGCGGGCGAGCACCCCGGCGCGGCGATACGAGGCGAGACCCTGTCCGATCTTCGCCATCAGGTCGTTGACCACCATGTCGTAGCCGAGTTCGATGGCGGCTGCGAAGCCCTCTGCGTCCGTGCCGCCGTGGCTCTTGATGACGATGCCGTTGAGGCCGAGGAAGACGCCGCCGTTCACCTTGCGCGGATCCATCTTCTCCTTCAGGGCATCGAAGGCGCCGCGGGCGAGGACGTAGCCGATCTTGGCGAGCCAGGACCGGGACATCGCCTGGCGCAGGTACTGGGCGATCTGCTTGGCGGTCCCCTCGGCGGTCTTCAGCGCGATGTTGCCGGCGAAGCCCTCGGTGACGACCACGTCGACGGTGCCCCGGCCGATGTCGTCGCCCTCGACGAAGCCCTGGTAGTCGAGCCCGGGCAGGTCGGCCTCCTTCAGGAGCCGGCCGGCGGTCTTGACCTCCTCGTTGCCCTTGACCTCCTCTACGCCGACATTGAGGAGGCCGACGGTCGGGCGCTCCACCTCGAAGACGGCGCTCGCCATGGCGCTGCCCATGACGGCGTAGTCGACGAGCTGGCGGGCGTCCGCGCCCACGGTCGCGCCCACGTCGAGCACGATCGACTCGCCCCTGAGCGTCGGCCAGATGGCGGCGATGGCGGGGCGCTCGATCTCGGGGAGGCCGCGGAGGCAGAAGCGCGCCATGGCCATGAGGGCACCGGTATTGCCGGCGGAGACGCAGGCCTGGGCCTCGCCGGCCTTCACGGCCTCGATCGCCTTCCACATGCTCGACTTCCAGCGGCCGGCACGTAGGGCCTGGCTCGGCTTGTCGTCCATGCGCACGACGACGTCGGTGTGCACCAGCTTGGAGGCGGCCTTCAGGCGCGGATGGGATTCGACCAGCGGCGCGACAACGGCGGTGTCACCGTAGATCAGGAAGCGGATGTCGGGGCGCCGCTCGAGAACGAGGTCGGCCCCGGGGATGATCACCCGCGGACCGGCGTCGCCGCCCATGGCGTCGAGCGATATGATGATGGGCTTCACCATCTCGGGGCGCGAAGCTTCTTTCGGTGGGGCGGCGCTGAGACGGCGGTGCCCGTTCGGGAGGCCGGACAATAGCGGTTTCGCACGGGGAGACAACTCTAATCTCGGTATCGGACCGACCCGCGGGAGCGGGGCGGACGCTCGGTCAGTCGCGCTTCAGCTTGGCCAGGGCCGCGAAGGGGGACGCGGGCGCCTCGGCGCCGCCGCGGCTCTCCGCGACCGGCTCGAAGGCGACGCCCGGCTTGCGCGGATAGGGGTCGAGGCCGAGCACCATGTACTCCTCCGCGACGGCGCCCGGATCGAGGGTGCCGCCCTCGAAGACGTCGGGCGGGTCCTCCGCCTCGGCATCGAGGACCACCTCGCCGTCCTCGTCGCGGGCGGCCGCATACTTGGCGGCCTCGGAGGGCGGGACGAACTTGACGTCGACCGGCTCGTCGACGACTTGCGCGACCGGCTCGAGGGTCACCACGCAGGTCTGCGTCACGGAAGCCCGAACCCGGCCGGTCATGCGGAAGCCGGTGCGTGCCCAGGGCCGGACGGTCAGCTCCGCCTCCAGGCTCTCGATCGAGGGGATGTCGATGTCGCGGGCGAGCGCCCGGCGCTCGGCCTCGGTCGCCACCACGCGCACCGTGGTGCCGTCGGGCGAGACGTCCGAAATGGCGAGCGGCCGGCTCAGGATGGGCGCGGGACTCGGATGGGCGGTCATGGTTCGGCTCCTTCGGGGCGGACATCGGCGGGGTCCGGCCAGGGGATGGCGGCGTCGAGCAGGGTGCGGGGCGGACTCGCCTTCAGGCTGGCGGCGGTCGCGAGGGCATAGCGGGCCAGGCGCGCGGCACCGGCCGCCTCTGCGGGGCCGGACCGGCCGGCCCACACGTTCTTCAGGAAGGCCGCGGCGAGGGCCGGAGCCCCCTCCCCGGCGGCGCGGCCGTAGGCGAGCGCGCGGCCGTTGTAGGCCTGGCCGAGCTTCGTCATCTTCTTCTTCATCGAGAGGTCGCCGACGCCCATCTCGCGTAGCGACCGGTCCATGTCGGCGAAGAAGAGGTCGAGCACCTCCTGGGCGCCGGCGCGGATCGGCGCGTCCTCGTCCTTCAGCCGGTCGAAGAGCAGCGCGATGTGGACCAGGATCATCTCGAAGCGGCCCTCGACGGTATCGGGCACGGCATAGTCCAGGTAGAAGGCCGGCTGCCGTGCCTGTGCCACGATCGAGCCATAGACGGCATAGCTCGAATCGGCGATTCGGGATCGGAACCATCCGAACAGCATGGGGTGTCTCCAGACCTCCGTCGTCGAGGTTTCGGTCCGCGCCTGGCCGGCCCCGTTGTCATCCGACCTAGCGCAGGCTAGGGAAGATGCCAAGCGACGCGGTCCCGGCGAGGCGGGCGCCTCTTGTCGTCAGGCCTCACGGGAGTTCCTTTCATGCAGTCTCAGGGACCGAAGGACGCGCGCCGCTGCACCGCCGCGGGTCTGGCCCGCCGGGTGGCGATCGCGTGCACGGCCGCCTTCCCACTCCTCCTGACGGCCTGCGCGGAGGAAACGTTCCACGGCTATGTGGTGTCGGAGCAGGCGGTCAGCCAGGTCCAGACCGGATCGAGCCGCGAACAGGTGCTGCTGGTGCTCGGTTCGCCCTCGACCACGGCGACGGTCGGCGGCGAGGCCTTCTACTACATCTCGCAGAAGACCTCCCGGCCGGTCGCCTTCATGGAGCCAACGGTCAAGGACCAGCGGGTGCTGGCGGTCTACTTCGACGACAAGAGCCGCGTGCGCGAGGTCGCCAACTACGGCCTGCAGGACGGCAAGGTGTTCGACTTCATCTCCCGGCGCACCAAGACGGCCGGCCAGGACTACGGCTTCCTGAGCCAGCTCCTGCGCGCCGGCCCGGCCCTGGGGATGGGGCAGTAGCTGCGGCACCCGGGGGCTCACGATGCAGGCGCCAGCCTGCATCAAGTCTAGTCGAGAATGTCGTAAATTACATACGTATATCCTGCAGGTCGCCGCAACCCAAAGCGGGCTGCTCGCCAGCCATGGATGTCGAGCTCTCGTCAAAGAGACTATGAACATCTGTACGCATTTTTTTTCATCTTGAGTTTTATACTAACATTCTAGTCCTTTTTGAGTTATTACGGAAGTTTTCTTTTAGTTTACGTAGCGTCATTTTAATATACTTGTGATATAGTCTGGTATTTGCATCTTCTTATCTGATCAGATAATCGTCATTCAACCATCTTTTACTTGATGCGGGACAAAGTACCCTCAACCAGAGAGGACTTTGTCATGAACCTCGCACGAATCAGCATCGGACGACAGCTCTTCATGCTCGGCGGCCTGGGCATCGCCGGCCTGCTCCTGATGGCGGCCGTCGGCGTGGTCGGCGACCTTTACCGGGCCGGCCTCGACGCCGAACTCGCCACCAGCACCGAAAACGCCCTGGGTGCCAGCGAGTTGGGCTCGACCGCTCTCCTCCTGCGGCGGTCCGAGAAGGATTTCCTGCTCCGGGCGGAAATCAAGTACGCCGACAAGGCCAGAGCGACGCTGGAATCTCTAGCGGTCCGGACCGGCGCCATGGCGGCGCGCGTCCCCCCGGAGGACAGGGCCGAGTTCACGACCGTCGCCGAAGGGCTCTCGACCTATCGCGAAAGCTTCGCGAAAATCGTCGAGGCCCGGGTCGCGATGGGCCTGACGGCCGAGGATGGAGCCCAGAAGGTTCTCCGCAAGGCCGCCCAGGACTTGGAAGCGGTCGCGGACGAGGCTTCGGCTCACGAAGTATCGATCCTGGTGCTGCAGCTTCGGCGGCACGAGAAAGACTTCATGCTGCGCCGGGACTCGAAATACGTCGAGCTGACGCGCCAGACCGCGGCCAAGCTGAATGCCGCGATCGCCGCCCCCGGAGTGCCCGCCGGGGTTTCGTCCAAGGGCGCCACGCTGGTCGCCGCCTACCTGGCCGGCTTCGACGCCTATGTGGCGGCCGTGGAGCGTGCGCAGGCGGCCGAGAAGAAGCTGTCGGCGGCCTACGCAGAGGTCGAGCCCGCCCTCGACAGGATCGTCGAGCGGGAGGTCGCGTCGGGGCAGGCTGCGCGGGCGAAGGTCGATGCAGGGCGGTCCTGGAGCAAGCTCGTCAGCCTCCTTGTCTTCGCCACGATTCTGGTCGGAGTCGCCGTCGTGGTGCGGATGATCTGGCGCTACCAGACGGGTACCCTCCGTGAGCTGATGGAATGCATCAACCGCCTCGCGGGAGGCGACCTCCAGGCCGTGCCGCCCGCCACCGACGCCCGCAACGAGTTCGGCGAGATCGGACGGGCGCTCGACGTGTTCAGGGGGTCCATGCTGGCGGCGCAGGCGGCCCGCGAGACCGAGGGGGCCGAGCAGAAGCGGAATGCCCGGCGCTCGGCGGCGGCGGACCGCTTCGCCGCACAGATGCAGAGCCTCGCGGGAGATTTCGCCAACGGGTCCGAGGAGGTGTCCACCGCCGCCCGCAGCCTCGCCGATACGGCGGAGGAGACGTCTCGGCAGGCCCTCGCGGCTTCGGGCGCGGCCGAGGAGGCCTCGGCCAACGTCCAGACCGTGGCGGCGTCGACGGAGGAGATGGAGGCCTCCATCCGCGAGATCGCGCTGCGGGTGACGAAGGCCACCGATGTCGCCGCACTCGCCGGCCGCGAGGCCGGCCAGACCGAAGCGGAGGTCCGTGCCTTGTCGGATGCGGCCCAGAAGATCGGCGAGGTGGTCGACCTGATCGCTTCTATCGCCGCCCAGACCAACCTGCTCGCCCTCAACGCCACGATCGAGGCGGCGCGGGCGGGGGACGCGGGGCGCGGATTCGCCGTGGTGGCGCAGGAAGTCAAGCAGCTCGCCGCCCAGACCGCCCGCGCCACGGAAGAGATCAGCGCCAAGGTCGGAGACATCCAGCAGGCCACGGGCCGAACGGTCGGGTCGATCGGGCGCATCGTCGGCACCGTGGAGGAGATCCAGTCGATCTCGACGGCCATCTCCGCCGCGATCGAGCAGCAGGGCGTGGCGACGCGGGAGATCGCCGCCAACACGCAGCTCGCCGCGCAAGGGACTGAGGGCGTCACCGGGTCCATCACGGGCGTGGGGCGGGCGGCGGAGATCACCGGTGCGGCCGCGACGCAGCTCATGGGCCTGTCGCAGACCATGACGTCGCAGGCCGGCGCGCTCCGGCACGACGTCGAGGCCTTCCTGGCCGAGATGAAAGCCGCCTAAGGCCTGCACGAGCAGCAAGCCTCCTCGCGCGAAGGGCCGGCCGCCGCCCACCCGAAACGGAAAAGCCCCGCGCGATCGCTCGCGCGGGGCTTTCGATTCCTCGGGGCTACCGCCCGTCGTCCTCAGTGAGCGAGGATCGCCAGGAGCAGGAGCGCCACGATGTTGGTGATCTTGATGGCGGGGTTCACGGCCGGGCCGGCCGTGTCCTTGTAGGGGTCGCCGACGGTGTCGCCGGTGACCGAGGCCTTGTGCGCGTCGGAGCCCTTGAGGTGCTTGACGCCATCCTTGTCGATGAAGCCGTCCTCGAAGGACTTCTTGGCGTTATCCCAGGCGCCGCCGCCCGAGGTCATCGAGATGGCGACGAAGAGGCCGGTGACGATCACGCCGAGGAGCATCGCGCCCACCGCCGAGAAGGCCTGGCTCTTGCCCGCGATGGCGTAGACCAAGAAGTAGGTCACGATCGGGGCGAGGACGGGCAGGAGCGAGGGGATGATCATCTCCTTGATGGCGGCGCGGGTCAGCATGTCGACCGCGCGGCCGTAATCCGGCTTGTCGGTGCCGGCCATGATGCCCGGCTTCTCCTTGAACTGCCGGCGCACCTCCTCGACGACCGCGCCCGCCGCACGGCCGACGGCCGTCATGGCGATGCCGCCGAAGAGGTAGGGGATCAGGCCGCCGAAGAGCAGGCCGACGACCACGTATGGGTTCGACAGGGAGAAGTCCGGGGTCACGCCCTTGAAGTACTGGAACGTGGTGGACCCGGCCTTGTTGGCCTCCGCGATGAAGTACTGGAGGTCGTAGTTGTAGGCGGCGAAGAGCACCAGGGCGCCGAGGCCGGCGGAGCCGATCGCATAGCCCTTGGTGACGGCCTTCGTGGTGTTGCCGACGGCGTCGAGGGCGTCGGTGGTGTGGCGGACCTCCTTGGGCAGGCCCGCCATCTCGGCGATGCCGCCGGCGTTGTCGGTGACCGGGCCGAAGGCGTCGAGCGCCACGATCATGCCGGCGAGGCCGAGCATGGTGGTGACCGCGATGGCGGTGCCGAAAAGGCCGGCGAGCTGGAAGGTCGCCACGATGCCGACGACGATGACCAGGGTCGGGAGCGCGGTCGCCTCGAGGGAGACGGCGAGGCCCTGGATGACGTTCGTGCCGTGGCCGGAGACGGAGGCCTGGGCGATCGACTTCACCGGGCGGAAGTCCGTGCCCGTGTAGTACTCGGTGATCCAGACGATCAGGCCGGTCACCACGAGGCCGAGGATGCCGCAGAAGAAGAGGTTGGTGCCGACGATCTGGACGCCGCCGATGGGGTTGCCGATCGGGCCCCAGCCGACCGTCAGCGAGGTGGCGAGCGCGAGGCCGACGACGGAGAGGATCGAGGTGACCCAGAGGCCCTTATAGAGGGCGCCCATGATGGAGTTGTTGGCGCCGAGCTTCACGAAGAAGGTGCCGGCGATCGAGGTGACGATGCAGACGCCGCAGATCATCAGCGGGTAGAGCATCGCGGAGCCGACGATGGCCTGGCCGCCGAAGAAGATGGCCGCGAGCACCATGGTGGCGACGACCGTCACCGCGTAGGTCTCGAACAGGTCGGCCGCCATGCCGGCGCAGTCGCCGACGTTGTCGCCGACGTTGTCGGCGATGGTGGCCGGGTTGCGCGGATCGTCCTCGGGGATGCCGGCCTCGACCTTGCCGACGAGGTCGCCGCCGACGTCGGCGCCCTTGGTGAAGATGCCGCCGCCGAGACGGGCGAAGATGGAGATCAGCGAAGCGCCGAAGCCGAGGGCGACGAGGCTGTCGACCACCGTGCGGCTGGTCGGGGAGATGCCCATCGCGCCGGTCAGGATCGCGTAGTAGACCGAGACGCCGAGGAGCGCGAGGCCGGCGACGAGGAGGCCCGTGACGGCGCCGGCCTTGAAGGCGATGTCGAGACCGCCGGCGAGTGACTGGGTCGCGGCCTGGGCGGTGCGGACGTTGGCCCGGACGGAGACGTTCATGCCGATGAAGCCCGCCACGCCCGACAGGACCGCGCCGATCAGGAAGCCGACGGCGACCAGCCAGCCGAGCAGCACGCCGACGAGCACGAAGATGACCACGCCCACGATGCCGATGGTGGTGTACTGGCGCTTCAGGTAGGCCTGCGCGCCCTCGGCGATGTAGCCGGCGATTTCCTGCATGCGGGCCGAACCCGCGTCCGCGGCCATCACCGATTTGATGGCCCATACGCCGTAGGCGATGGACAAAAGTCCGCAGACGATGACGATGAAGATGGACATGACGCCTCCAGGTGACCTCCGCAGCGCCCTCGGCGGGCATGCGGAGCGGGCCCGATTCCTCGCTCGGATCTGTTCAATTCGTTCGCTTTGCTAGGGAGTTGGGCGCCCCACCGCCGCCCCCCTCGAAAAGGCGCCATACCCTACCCGCAGACTTGCCCGCGTCAAGGTGTCCTTCGGTCGAAAGGGCGCGGCTCAGACGGCCGCGCGCGGCCGGACGCCGGCCGTCACGAACCAGGCCAGCAGGGCGACGCAGAGAGCCACGACGGGGAAGATCATCATGTTGATCGTGTCCCACCCGGCCAGCGTCAGGAGCTTGCCCGAGGAGAAGGAGGCGAGCGCGACCGTGGCGAAAATCAGGAACTCGTTGGCGGCCTGCACCTTGGCGCGCTCCTCGGGGCGGTAGCTGTCCGTCACCATGGCGGTCGCGCCGACGAAGCCGAAGTTCCAGCCGACGCCGAGGAGGACGAGGGCCGTCCAGAAGTGGGCGACCGAGAGGCCCGAGAGAGCGGTGACGCCGGCGGCGGCCAGGAGCGCCATGCCGGCCGCCACCACGGCGGGCTTGCCGAAGCGGGTCAGCAGCGTACCGGTGAAGAAGCTCGGGCCGAACATGGCGATGACGTGCCACTGGATGCCGAGCGCCGCCTCGGTCTGCGACAGGCCGCAGGCCACCATGGCGAGCGGCGTCGCGGTCATGACGAGGCTCATCATGGCGTAGGAGGCGACGCCGCAGAGCGCTGCAACGACGAAGGTGCGGCTGCGCATGATCTCGCCGAGCGGCCGGCCCGCGCGGGCGGCAACCGCGGCGGGGAGTTGCGGGATGCGCACGAAGGCGAGAACCGCGAGGTTGACGACCTGCAGCATGGCCGCGCCCAGGAAGGCGCCGGCGAAGAGGATCGGGGAGAAGAGGTCCTTGGTCCAGATCACCGTCTGGGGGCCGACCACGCCGGCCATGACGCCGCCCGCCATCACCCACGAGATGGCGCGTGGCCGGAAGTCGTCACTCGCCGTGTCGGCGGCGGCATAGCGGTAGGCCTGCACGAAGGCGGCCGCGGCGCCCGCGAGCCCGGTGGCGAGGACGAAGACGGGGAAGCTGCCGACGACCAGCGCCCAGCAGGCGAGGAGCGAGCCGAGCCCGGACGCGAAGGCGCCGAGCATGAAGCCGGCGCGCCGGCCGATCCGCTTCATCAGGAGGTTGGCGGGGATCGACGCGGCGGCGGTGCCGAGCACGAACATGGTCACCGGGACGGTCGCGTAGGACCGCGGCAGGCCGGCGAGGCCGAGCAGGTAGTCGCCGGCGAGGCCGCCGGTGCCGATGACGATCGGCGCGGCCGACCCGCCGATCGCCTGCGCGACCGCCAGGACGAGGGCGTTGCGCCGGGCGAGCCGGTCGTCGACGTGCGAGTCGCTGGCGTTCATGGGATCGCGCTCCTGAAGCGCTTTCTTTGCGGGGCCGTCGTCGACTTGGCAAGAGGACGGGGATCGGGTCTGTCCTGCTTTCGCCGTACCTCTCCCCCGGCATCGCGACCCTCTCCCCGCAACCCCGGACAAGGCGCGGCACGCGCCGCAGATCCGATCCGCGCGGGTCAGAAGTGCTCGAAGCCGGCGTTGGGCAGGGCGAGGCGCGTGCCGTCCGGTTGCAGGAAGACGGGGGTGCCCGGGTCGGGCCGGATCGTGCCGATCATGGCGACGGGCACGCCGGCGCGTCGCGCAGCGGCTTCGAAATCGGGCGCGAACGCTTCCCCTACCGCAGCCAGGATCTCGTAGTCGTCGCCGCCGGAGATCAGGGTGGCGGCGAGCGCCGGGTCGGCGCGCAGGGCGGTCCGGGCGGCCGGGGAAAGGGGCACCTGGGCGAGCCGGACCTCAGCCGAGACCCCGGAGACGCGGGCCATGCGGCCGAGGTCGATGGCGAGGCCGTCCGACAGGTCCATCGACCCGGCGGCGTGGGCGAGGATCGCGGGGGCGAGGGGCAGGCGCGGCTCCGGGAGGAGGTAGCGGGCGAGCAGATGGTCGCGCTCGTGCTCCGCAAGGCCCCAGGCTGCGGCCAGCCCGGGCTCGCGCCGCAACATCAGGCCGAGCGCAGCGTCGCCGATGGTGCCGGAGACGTAGATGCGGTCGCCCGGACGGGCGCCGCCGCGGCGGACCATGCGGCCCTGCGGCACGGCGCCGATGGCGGTGACGGAGAGCACGAGGCCGGCGGGGGAGCGGATGGTGTCACCGCCCCAGAGGGCGACGCCGTAGAGGGCCTGGTCGGCGGCGAGCCCGGCCGAGAGGGCGTCCATCTGGTCGGGCCGCCAGTCGGCCGGCAGCGCCAGGGACAGGAGATAGCCGAGCGGGCGCGCGCCCTTGGCGGCGAGGTCCGAGAGGTTCACCCGCAGGGCCTTGCGGGCGACGGCGTCCCAGGGATCCTCGGGGAAGAAGTGGATCCCGGCCGCCACGGCGTCGGTCTTCAGCACCAGGTCGTGGCCGGGCGGCGGGGACAGGCTCGCGCAATCGTCACCGAGACGGAAGCTGCCGGGATCGGTCGCGAGCGGCGCGAACCAGCGGGCGATCAGGCCGTCTTCGGACGGGCGCGCGCTCATCCCCGGGCTCCGTGGACGCGCCTCACCCGAATTCGCCGGCGCGGATGTCGCGGGCGAGGCGGTCGAGGACGCCGTTGACGATGCGCGGCTCGTCCTCGACGAAGAAGGCCTTCGCCACGTCGATGTACTCGGAGATGATCACGCGCGCGGGCACGTCGCGTCGGGCCGTCAGCTCCCAGGTGCCGGCGCGCAGGACGGCGCGCAGCGTCACGTCGATGCGCTTCAGGGGCCAGCCCTCCGCCAGGGCCTTGTGGATCTTCGGGTCGATTTCGCGCTGGTCGCGCACGACGCCGGAGACGACCTCCCGGAACCAGACCGGGTCGGCCTCGCGGAATTCCAGGCCGTCGATCTCCTTGCCGAGCCGGAACGCCTCGAACTCGGCGAGCACGTCGCCCAGTTCGGAGCCGGCGATGTCCATCTGGTAGAGCGCCTGGACGGCGGCGAGGCGGGCCGCGCCGCGCTTGTTGGCGGGGCGGGCCTCCGCCCTGCCCTCCTGACGCTCGCTCACAGTCCGAACCTCCGCTTGATGGCCATCATGGCCAGGCAGGCCGCGGCGGCGCCGCCGCCCTTGTCGAGCCGGTCGGCCCGGGCGCGCTCCCAGGCCTGCTCCTCGTTCTCCACCGTCAGGATGCCGTTGCCGATGGCGAGCTGGTGGCGCACGGCGAGATCCATCAGGGCCCGAGAGGATTCGCCGGCGACGATGTCGTAGTGGGACGTCTCGCCCCGGATGACGCAGCCGAGCGCGACGAAGCCGTGGTAGAGGCGTCCCGCAATGCGCGCCTGTTCGGCGGCGATGGAGATCACGGCCGGGATCTCCAGCGCACCCGGCACGGTCACGGTCCCCCACTCGACGCCGGCCTTCCGGAGCGCGGCCTCGGCGCCGGCGAGGAGCGCGTCCTGGATGCCGTCGTAGAAGCGCGCCTCGACGATCAGCACGTTCGACCCGCGCACCAGTTCGGCATCGTAGTCGGCATAGTGGGACTTGGTGGACATCGACGGTTCCTTCGGGTGCGGCGGGCCGGCGGACGGCGCGGGCAGGATAGCCGCTTGGGCGTGATTTGGTGAGGGGGCGGCTCAGCCGGTGCGGGCGGCGTGCTCGGCTTCGGCGAGGCGGGCGGCGTAGCGGGCCATGAGGTCGACCTCCAGGTTCACCCGGTCGCCCGGCGCCCGCCCGCCCCAGGTGGTGACCGCCAGGGTATGGGGGATGAGCATGACCGAAAAGCGGTCGTGCTCGACCCGGTTGACGGTAAGGGACGTGCCGTCGAGCGCGACCGAGCCCTTGCGGGCGATGAAGCGCGCGAGCGCGGCGGGGGCCCGGAAGGTCAGGACCGCCATGCCGCCCTCGTCGGCGCGCTCCAGGAGCTCCGCCGTGCCGTCGACGTGGCCGGTGACGAGGTGGCCGCCCATCTCCTGGCCGAGGGTCAGCGAGCGCTCGAGGTTAAGGCGCGTGCCGGCCGTCCAGGTGCCGAGGGTGGTCAGCGCGATCGTCTCGGTCGAGGCCTCCGCGTCGAACCAGCCGCGGTTGCCGGTCCGGCCTCGCTCCACGACGGTGAGGCAGATCCCTGCGCAGGCGATGGAGGCGCCGAGGTCGATGCGGTCGGGGTCGTAGGCGGTGGCGATGCGGAGCCGAAGGCCGCTCTCCCGGGGGGCGACCGAGAGGACCTCGCCGAGGTCGGTGACGATGCCGGTGAACATGGGCGTCTCCTCAGCGTCCGTCGCGGCGGTAGAGAGTGAGGCGGTCCGCCCCGACGCGGCGGCGGTCGACGGGAAGGTACCGGTCGTCGGCGCCGGTCTCGATGCGGGCGAGCGCGGCCGGGGCCGGCACGCCGTCGGTCTCGACCCGGACGGCCGAGCGGAAGACGGCGAGGTCGTCGACCAGATCCTGGGCGAGGAGGCTCGCGGCAAGTTCTGACCCGCCCTCGACCAGGACGGACGGCACGCCCTTCCACGACAGGGTGGTCAGCGCCTTGACGAGGTCGACATGACCGTCCGGCGCGGTGGGGACCACCAGCACCTCGACGCCCGCCTCCCGCAGGGCCTCGACGCGGGCGCGCGGGGCGGCTTCGGTGGCGACCAGGTAGACGGGCACCTCCCGGGCCGTCCGCGCCAGGCGCGAGGCGAGCGGCAGGCGGGCGCGGCTGTCGATCACGATGCGGGTCGGCGAGGCGGCCTCCATGCCGGGCAGGCGCACCGTCAGGCTCGGGTCGTCGAGCAGCGCGGTGCCGATGCCGACCATGACGGCGTCGAGCTCGGAGCGCATGACCTGCGCGAAGGCGCGCGCCTCCTCGCCGGTGATCGGCACCCTGCCCTCGCGGCGGCGGCCGACCATGCCGTCGGCCGAGACGGCGAGCTTCAGGAGGATGCGCGGGCGGCCGCGGCGCATGCGGGTGAAGTGGTTGGCGAGGCCGCGTTCGGCCTCGGCCGCGCCGACCCCGACCACGACCTCGACGCCGGCGGCGCGCAGCATGGCATGGCCGCGGCCGGCGACGCGGCTGTCCGGATCCTCCTGGGCGGTGACCACGCGGGCGATGCCGGCCTCCAGGATTGCCTCGGAACAGCCGGGCGTTGGCTTGCCGTGCTGCGAACAGGGCTCGAGCGTGACGTAGAGGGTCGCCCCGCGGGCGCGTTCGCCGGCCTCCGCCAGGGCGTTGCGCTCGGCATGCGGGCGGCCGCCGCGGGACGTGGTGCCACGGCCGACCACCTCGGGGCCGTCGGGGCCCTGGCGCACCACGATGGCGCCGACCGACGGGTTGGGGCGCGTCAGGCCGAGATGGCGTCGGCCGATCCGGATGGCCGCATCCATGAAGCGGCGGTCCAGGTCGCTGACCTTCGGGGCGGGCGTCTTGGCGCGAGGTTCGTCCACAGGGGCACCGGGGCGGTCGTCGGCGGGTCCGGCCCGGGCCCGGACGCCGGTCACCGGGGCCGGTCGTCCTCGTCCTGGCTCAGCTCGTCGAGCACGGCTTCGAAGTCCTTCGCCTCGCGGAAGTCCTTGTACACCGAGGCGAACCGGACATAAGCCACGTCGTCCAGGCTTTTCAAGCCTTCCATCAGCAACTCGCCTATCTGCCCGGAGGTGACCTCGGGCTCGCCGAGGCTCTCCAACTGGCGGACGATGCCGGACACCATGCGCTCGATCCGCTCGGGCTCGACCGGCCGCTTGCGGAGCGCGATCTGCACCGAGCGCATCAGCTTGTCGCGGTCGAAGGGCACGCGCCGGCCGGACTTCTTGATGACGGTCAGTTCGCGGAGCTGGACCCGTTCGAAGGTGGTGAAGCGGCCGCCGCAGGAGGAGCAGACGCGCCGGCGACGGATCGCCGCGCCGTCCTCCGTCGGGCGGGAGTCCTTCACCTGGGTGTCCTCGCCTCCGCAATAGGGACAGCGCATGCAGTTCTCCCGCGAGAATCGGAGAGGCCCGATTCGGACCCGATGATTAGCGCAAAGCACGCGCCGGTGGGACTCGGGCGGCCACGGCGCGCCGGGGACGGCTGGCGGGCCCGGCGGTCCTGCCCTATGGACAGGGTCCGACCGACCGATGTCTCGAGGGAGCGATGGACGAGGCCGTACCCCTGCTTCTGCGCGCCGTGGGCGTGTTCTATCTCGCGGGCGGCGCCATGGTGGGGCGGGCCGTCCGGTTCGGCGCGGCGACCGACCGGATGGCCGAAGCGCTCGGCCTCTCGACGAGTCGGGCGGAGCGGATCCGGACCTGGTGGCTGGCGGCGGGCGCCGTGACGACCGCGGCGAGCGGGCTCGCCCTCGTCATGCTGGCGGAGGCGGCCGCGTGGCTGTTCGCCTTCGCGACGCTGCAGCAGGCCCTCTACCTCTTCGTCGTCTCGCCGCGCTGGCTCGACCCGGACGACCCGCCCGAGGCCGAGGGCCGCCGGCAGAGCACGCGGGCCTTCGTCATGTTCGCCGTCGCCACGGTGCTGGTGGCGGCCGCCGCCCACGACGGGCACCTCGCCGACTGGCGCGCCCTGCCGGGATGGCTCGCCGGCTTCTGCGCCTTCGGCTTCCTGGCCTGGTCTGTCCACCTCGTGTGGTCGGTAGCGCGCCGGGGCGCCTGAGCGGGTCCGGCCACGGCGGCCGGGCACGAAAAAGGGGCCCGTGCGGGCCCCTTCTCCGGATACGTCGGCGATCCGCTCAGCGATAGATCGGGAAGCGGCGGCAGAGGGCGGTCGCCTGCTCCTTGACACGCTGCTCGACCTGGGCGTCGCCCGCCTCGCCGTTCTTCATGAGGCCGTCGACGACCGCGGCGATCATCTTGCCGACCTCGCGGAACTCGGCCGGGCCGAAGCCGCGGGTGGTGCCGGCCGGGGTGCCGAGGCGGACGCCCGAGGTCACCATCGGCTTCGCCGGGTCGAACGGGATGCCGTTCTTGTTGCAGGTGATGTGGGCGCGCTTCAGCGCCTTCTCGGTGACGTTGCCGAAGGTGTTCTTCGGGCGGAGGTCGACCAGCATCAGGTGCGTGTCGGTGCCGCCGGAGACGAGGTCCAGGCCCTCCTCTACGAGGCTGGCGGCGAGCGCCTTGGCGTTCTCCACGATCTGCCCCGCGTAGGCCTTGAACTCGGGCCGCAGCGCCTCGCCGAAGGCGACCGCCTTGGCGGCGATGACGTGCATCAGCGGGCCGCCCTGGAGGCCCGGGAAGACGGCCGAGTTGATCTTCTTGCCGAGATCGGGGTCGCGGCTGAGGATCATGCCGCCGCGCGGGCCGCGGAGCGTCTTGTGGGTGGTCGTGGTGACCACATGGGCGTGGTCGAGCGGGTTCGGGTGCACGCCGCCGGCCACGAGGCCCGCGAAATGGGCCATGTCGACCATGAAGATCGCCCCGACCTCGTCGGCGATCTCGCGGAAGGCCTTGAAATCGATGATGCGCGGGTAGCCCGAGCCGCCGGCGATGATGACCTTCGGCCGGTGGGTGCGGGCGAGGTCGCGCACCTCGTCCATGTCGATGCGGTGGGTGTCCGGACGGACCTTGTAGGGCACCGGCTTGAACCACTTGCCCGACTGGTTGACCGGGGAACCGTGGGTCAGGTGACCGCCGCAGGCGAGGTCCAGGCCCATGAAGGTGTCGCCGGGCTGCAGGAGCGTGAAGAAGACGGCCTGGTTGGCCTGCGCGCCCGAGTGGGGCTGCACGTTGGCGTACTCGGCGCCGAAGATCGCCTTGGCGCGGTCGATGGCGAGCTGCTCGGCGACGTCGACATATTCGCAGCCGCCGTAGTAGCGCTTGCCGGGATAGCCCTCGGCGTACTTGTTGGTCATCACCGAGCCCTGGGCCTCGAGAACCGCCTTGGAGACGATGTTCTCGGAGGCGATGAGCTCGATTTCGTCGGCCTGGCGGGCGAATTCGTCCTTGATGGCGCCGAAGATCTCGGGATCGGACGCGGCGAGGCTCTCGGTGAAGAAACCCGGGAAGAGCGGCTGGGTCTTGGAAACGTCGGTCATGGACATGGGAGGAGCCTCTCGGAGCGTGTCCCTGAAGTGGCGCCGGCCGGGGCCGGACTACTTTGATCCGGGCGCCGTCGCGGCCCCCGTCGATCGTTCTTCTCGCCGCGGCGGCCGGTTGTCCGGATGCGTCCGGACGGCCCTGCCTCGCCACGACTGGGATCGTCCGGCGAATCTACTGGAGACCGCCTGGAATCCCACCCCGCCGGTCGTGCGGCACTCGGACGCTCCGACCGCAGCGGGGCTCATCGAGCCATGAGGGGAGCGAATAACACGCGGCGAAACGTCGGAAAAGGCCGGCAGGCCCGCCCCTTCGGCATGATTGCCCTCGTTCCCGTCAAAGCTCCTTTGCCAGACGCCGCTCGAGCTTGCGCAAGGCGAGCGCCTCCAGGTCGGCACGGGCGGCGGTGGCGGGCCCCACGATCACCACCTCGACCCCGGTCGCGCCATCGATGGCGGCGACGCGGACCTGGGGGCCGACCTGGGTGAACTCGAAGTAGACGGTGCGGTCGTCCGGCATCCCGGCCCCTCCCGGCTCACCGCGCGCACGAAAAAGGCCGGCACACCTGGCGGCGGCCGGCCTTCCCGGGCACGTGCGGTGCGTCTCGATTACTGCATGATCCCCGGCAACTGAGCGAGTTCGCCGATGCCGTCGCGGCCGTAGATGTCGTCGCGGAAGTGGATGACCCGGTCACGGGTCGCCCAGGCGGTGATGTAATTGGTGTAGACCGGGATCGGGGCCTTCAGCTTGGCGTCCACGCGGGTGCCGGAGCGGATCGCCTCGTCGATCTGGGCGGGGCCCCAGTTCGGCACGTCGCGCAGGATCCAGGCGACCAGTTCGCGGACGTTCTGGATGCGCATGCAGCCAGACGAGTAGAACCGGTTGTTGTCGCCGAACAGGTCCTTGAAGGGCGTGTCGTGCATGTAGACGTCGTGCGGGTTCGGGAAGGTGATCTTCACCGTCGCCATCGCGTTGATCTCGCCCGGGTCCTGGCGGAACGAGAGCTGGGTCGCCTGGTCGGTGTCCCAGTTGATCGCCTCGGGCGGAATCTCGCGGCCCTTGTTGTCGTAGATCCGGATCCGGTTCTTGGTCAGGTACTCCGGATCGGCCCGCATCTTCGGGATCAGGTCCTTGCGGATGATCGAGACCGGGACATGCCAGTAGGGGTTGAAGTTGATCTCGGTGATCTTGGAGGAGAGCACCGGGGTCTGGCGGTCGATCTTGCCGACGACGGCGTTGTGGCGAGCGACGACACGGCCTCCCTCCACCGCCTCGAGCTCGGCGGCGGGGATGTTCACGAAGACGAAGCGGTCGCCGAGGAAGCCCGACATGGAGCGGACGCGGACGAGGTTCGTCTCCATCTGCCTGAGCCGCACGTCGGCCGGGACGTTCATCACGTCGAAGACGGCCTTGTCGACGAGGCCGTTGGGCTTCAGGCCGTGGCGCACCTGGAAGCGGCGCACGGCGGCGTCCACGTAGGAATCGAAGGTGTCCCCATAGCCGAACTGGGACTGCTGCAGGTCGCCCGAGACGGCGAGGCGCTGGCGCAGTTGGACGACCGCGTCGGCCCGGGTGCCGATGCGCAGGCGCTGACGGTCCGGCACGCGCACCCAGCCGCCGCGCGCGACGATGTCCTGCATCACCGGCAGGGTATATTCCATGTTGGCGACGGTGTCGGGCGACAGCAGCGGCACGTCCGACTTCAGCTGCGCCACAGGGGTCGAGGCGCCGCCGTCGAACTTGTCCTGCCATTCCCGCACGGCCTGGGAGCGCAGCAGCACGTCGACCGGCGACTCCTCCGCGGCGGCCGGAACCGCGCGGGCGGCACCGAGGGCCGCGATGCCCGTCAGCAGGGCGCGACGGCTGACCTCAAATCCGTGCGAGGGCTTGGCGCGTACAGGCACTTCGTAAGCTCCATCGTGAGGCCCGTCAGGCCGAGGGGCTCGGGGCCGGGGCGTCCGGGACGTCCCTAGGAACGCAGAACATGGAAACCGAACCGTTAACGCGGCCCTCCGCCCCTATGCCACCAAACCGGCGGAAATGCGAGAGCGAAGGAACGCATGACTGACACGGTCACGATACACGGAACGGCGCTGGCGGCGACGCTCGCGCTCACCCTCGTGGTTTTCAGTCTTTTGTGGCTGATTCATGGTCGGCTCAAGGACGCCAGCATCGTAGACTATTGGTGGGGCGCGGGTTTTGCCGCCATGGCATGGCTCGAACTCGCGCTCGCCGGCCGGGCGGGACCGGTACAAATTCTCGTGACGGTCTCCGTGACGCTATGGGCCACCCGCCTCACCCTTCACATGGTGCAGCGACACATCGAGAAGGGGGCCGTCGAGGACGTCCGCTACGCCCGGATGCGGGAGGCCGGAGGGCCGGATTGGCCGCGGCGCAACCTGGTGACGATCTTCTGGCTGCAGGCGGTCCTGCAGTGGATCATCGCCGCGCCGGTGCACGTCGCCTTGCTGGTTGCGCCGGGGGACCTGCCGACGGGCCCCGGCGGGGCCGTGTTCGCGCTCGGGATCGCGCTCTTCGCAGCGGGGTTCGCGATCGAATGGGCGGCGGACGCTCAGTTGACGGCGTTCCGGCGCCTCCCGGGGACGCGCGGGCGTCTCTGCACGACGGGGCTCTGGGCCTGGAGCCGCCACCCGAACTATTTCGGCGAGACGCTCGTGTGGTGGGGCCTCGGTCTCGCCGCGGCGGCGGCGGCCGGCGGCCTCTGGTGGGTGCTCGCGGCGCCCGCGCTCTTGACGCTGCTCCTGCTGAAGGTCTCGGGAATTCCCCCACTCGAGGCGGAGTTGCAGAAGAGGCCGGGCTGGGCGGCCTACCGGGCCTCCACCAGCGCTTTCGTGCCGCTGCCGCCGGCCCGGCGCCTGGCGGTGCCGCGCGAAGGGGCGGAGTGACGCCGCGCGAAAGAAAAAGGGCTCCGGCGTGCAGCCGGAGCCCAAGTGGGGGTGCCTCGGACATGTCGAGCCTGAGTGGCGCGACGAACGACGCGGGGGTTCGGCGTCGTCCAAACCGCCTGCAGGGACCACTCGCTTGATCCTTGCATCGGGTCACCAACGCGGAACCGGTCGTCCGGTTCCAGACATTGATCGAAAAAATTTGGACGTGGATCGTCGGCCGTGACAGGGCCGCCCCCGGCGGGGAAGAGGCCCCGGAAAGACGGGTGCCCGGGCGGGCCCGGGCACGAAGACGGGAGACGCCGGCGGGGGCCGGGATCAGAGCCGGTAGAGGATCTGGTCGGTCCAGAAGCGCTCCAGCCGGTGCAGCGACTTGTTCAGCGCCTTGAACTCGCCGGGGCCGATGCCGCCGACCTGCTCGATGGACCGGATGTGCCGGTCGTAGAGCTTGTCGATGACGGTCGCGACCGCCTGGCCCTTCTCGGTCAGGCTCACGCGGACCGAGCGGCGGTCGATGCGGGAGCGCTCGTGCTTGACGTAGCCGCCCTCGACCAACTTCTTGAGATTGTAGGACACGTTGGAGCCCAGGTAGTAGCCCCTCGTCCGCAGCTCGCCGGCCGTCAGTTCGGCGCCGCCGATGTTGAAGAGGAGGAGCGCCTGGACCGAGTTGACGTCGTCGCGGCCCATGCGGTCGAACTCGTCCTTGATCACGTCGAGGAGCCGACGATGCAGGCGTTCGACAAGGGTCAAGGCCTCGAGGTAGAGCGGCTTCAGCGCCACGTCCTCATCGGCCTGCGCCAGCGTCTCTACTGCGCGCTTGGCATTGAGCATGGGTTTTCGCCTCGCTATTTCGTTCGTTCTGCTGATGGTTCTTATCCATCTATGGCAGCAACGTACGAGGCGGCGTCTAAGATGGGCTTAAATCGCAGGCTAAAATTTCCGTAAAATCGCCCGATACGCTCGGTTGCTGAATCACACATGAACGGCGCTGGTGAAATTACTGTTGATACCCGGCGGGGAGGCGCCTGCCGGGGATCCGGATCCAGATCGAAAAGCCTTTGTCCGGCAAGCGCTTACGAGCGCTGCCGTCGCCCGGGTGTCAGCTGCCGCGGAGCATGCGCACGATGCCCGAGAAGTCGAGACTCGCGTTCCCCGATTGGACAAACAAACGGTAAAGCTGCGCGGCTTCCGCGCCGAGAGGGGTCGCGGCGCCCGCCGTGCCGGCGGCATCCTGGGCGAGCTTCAGGTCCTTCAGCATCATCGCCGCGGTGAAGCCGGGGGCGTAGTCGCGGTTGGCCGGGCTGGTCGGGACCGGGCCCGGGACAGGGCAGTAGGTCGTCAGCGACCAGCATTGGCCGGAGGACTTCGACGCGATGTCGAAGAGTTTCTGGGCGTCGAGGCCGAGCTTCTCGGCGAGCACGAAGGCCTCGGACACGGCGATCATCGAAATGCCGAGGACCATGTTGTTGCAGATCTTCGCCGCCTGGCCGTTGCCCGGGCCGCCGGCATGGACGATCGTCCGGCCCATCAGTTCCAGAACCGGGCGAGCGCGCTCGAAGGCGGCCTCGGCGCCACCCACCATGAAGGTGAGCGTGCCGGCGGTGGCGCCGCCGGTGCCGCCGGACACCGGGGCGTCGACCATGGCGTGGCCGCGCGCCTCCATGGCGGCGATCACGCGCCGGGCGGTCGCCACTTCGATGGTTGAGGAGTCGATGAAGAGCGTGCCGGCGGGCGCGGCGTCGGCGAGCCCGCCGTCGGCGAGGTAGACCGCCTCCACGTGGCGGCCCTCCGGCAGCATGGTGACGACCACCTCGGCATCGTTCACGGCCGCGGCGGCGCTGCCGGCCCGGGCCCCGCCGGCCTCCTCGAGCCGCGCCAGCGCGGCGTCCGACAGATCGAAGCCGGTGACGGCGTGGCCGCCCTTCACCAGGTTGGCGGCCATGGGGCCACCCATGTTGCCGAGGCCGACGAAACCGATGCGTGCCATGACGGGAACTCCCCCAGAGAATAGGCCCGGGCGCTCGACCCGGACGGACTGACGTCACCGGCCGGCTGCGGGCTCCCCGGCCACGGGCGGCGCTGCGGACTGGGTCTGGCGCCGGCGCTGACGGCTCGCCTTCTCCTCGGCCCGCGCCTCGCGACGGCTGAGGACCTGCAGGACCAGGAAGACGGCGAGCAGGGCGACCTCGATGCCGACCTCGACCGGCTGTGCGCCATGGACCTCCGCGAAGGCCGTGTGCAGGGCCGTGCGCGTCATGGCGATGATGAACCAGAAGGCCGCGCCCCAGGCGGCGCAGAACCACAGGCCGATCGCCGCCACCAGGTCGGCGGCGGCCAGCACCGCGATGGCGTTGCGCACCGGCGGCCGGAGTTCCAGGAAGGGCGCCGGGCCGATGTCGACCGCGCCCATCACGTAGCCCCATTGGACGATCCCGAGGGCGAGCAGCCCGAGGGCGACGACCCGCTGGAAGACGGTCAGGCCCAGTCGCCACGTGAAGCGCGCCCGCGGCTCCTGCGCAGCCTGTCCCCCGCCGCGCATCGCGCCCGTCCCGCCTGCGCCCGCCATTCAGTCGACCTCCAGATCGCCGCCGTCCGGGGCGAGGAAATGCGCCTCGATGTCGGCCATTTCGAGATCCTCGAGCTCGGCCGGCCGCCAACGCGGCTTCATGTCCTTGTCGACGATGACGGCCCGGATGCCTTCGTAGAAGTCCGCGCCCTGCAGGACCTGCGAGACGATGCGGTATTCCAGCCGCATGCAGTCCTCGAAGGAGGCGCCGCGGCCGAAGCGCATCTGCCGGAAGGCGATCTCCAGGGAGGTCGGCGACTTGGCGCGGATCTCGCGCGCGGTGGCGGCGGCCCAGTCGGCCTCCGCCCCGGCGGTCTCGTCGAGGCGCTTGAGGATCTCGCCCACCGAGACCCCGGAGAAGAGGGCGTCGATGGTCGCCTGGCGCGCGGCGATCGGGGGCGGGCCGGGATCGGTGTCGAAGGCGGCCAGCAGCGGCGCGGGGTCGTCGACCTCCAGGAGGTCGGCGGCCAAGTCGCCGAGGCGGTCGCGCGGGACGGTGTGAGTCACGATCCCGGCGTAGCGGGCGTCGGCCTGGCGCAGCCGCGCCCCGGTCAGCGCCAGGTACATGCCGAGCTCGCCCGGCGCGCGGGGCAGGATCCAGGTGCCGCCGACATCCGGGAAGAAGCCGATGCCGACCTCCGGCATGGCGAAGATGATCCGCTCGGTGCCGACCCGGTAGCGGCCGTTGACGGAGATGCCGACGCCCCCACCCATGACGATGCCGTCGATCAGCGCCGTGAAGGGCTTGGGGTAACGGTGGATCAGGACGTTGAGGCGGTATTCGTCGCGGAAGAAGTCGATCTGCGTCGGGTCGCCGGCCTTGCCGAGGTCGTAGAGGTGGCGGATGTCGCCGCCGGCCGAGAAGGCCTTATCGCCGGCCGCCCGAATCAGCACGTGGGCCACGGCGGGATCGGCCGCCCAGGCGCGCAGCTGCGCGTCCAGGGCGCGGACCATGCCGTGCGTGACGGCATTGAGCGCATGCGGGCGGTCGAGGGTGACGACCCCCGCCCTGCCTTGCCGCTCGAAGCGGATCTCGGCCGTCTCGTTCATCAGCTCCGTCCGATCAGGTCGCGCGCCACGATGAGGCGCATGATCTCGTTGGTGCCTTCCAGGATCTGGTGGACCCGCAGGTCACGCAAGTAGCGCTCGATCCCATAGTCCCGGAGGTAGCCGTAGCCGCCGTGAAGCTGCAAGGCCTGGTTCACGACCTCGAAGCCGGCGTCGGTGGCGAAGCGCTTCGCCATGGCGGCGAGGCGGGTCGCCTCGGGAGCCTTGGCGTCGAGGGCGGCGGCGGCGCGATGCACCATCAGGCGGGCGGCCTCGAGCTCGGTCGCCATGTCGGCCAGGCGGAACTGCAGGGCCTGGAACTCGGCTAGCCTCTTGCCGAACTGAGTCCGCTCCTTCGTATAACGCACGGCCCGATCGAGGCATTCGGCCGCGCCGCCGAGCGAGCAGGCGGCGATGTTGATGCGGCCGCCGTCGAGGCCCGCCATGGCGATTCGGAAGCCCTCCCCCTCCTCGCCGACGCGGTTGGCGACCGGCACGCGGGCGCTGTCGAAGTTCACCATGGCAGTCGGCTGCGACTTCCAGCCGAGCTTCTTCTCCTGGGCGCCGAAGGAGACCCCGGGTGTGTCCTTCGGGATCGCCAGGCAGGTGATGCCCTTCGGCCCCTCCCCGCCCGTGCGCAGCATGGTGACGTAGACGTCGGCGGCGCCGCCGCCGGAGATGAAGGCCTTGGCGCCGGTCACCACGTAGTGGTCGCCCTCGCGGACCGCGCGGGTGCGCAGCGAGGCGGCGTCGGAGCCGGCGTTCGGCTCGGTCAGGCAATAGCTGGCGAAGTGCTCCATGGCGGTCAACTTCGGCAGCAGACGGGCCCGCAGCTCCGGCGCGCCGAAGCGGTCGATCATCCAGCAGGCCATGTTGTGGATCGACACATAGGCGGTGGTCGACGGGCAGGCCCGGGCGAGTTCTTCGAAGATGACCGCCGCGTCAAGCCGGCCGAGGCCGGAGCCGCCGACGTCCTCGGCGATATAGATTCCGCCGAAGCCGAGGCTCGCGGCCTTGCGGAGCGTCTCGACGGGGAAGACCGAGCCCTCGTCCCAGGCATCCGCATGGGGCGCCATCTCGGCCGCGGCGAAGCTCGCCGCCATGTCGCGGATGGCGCGGGTCTCTTCGGACAGCTCGAAATCCACGGGGGGCGCACTCCCGGCCTGACCACTCGTCGCGCCGGAGGCTAGGGAGGTGCGGGCGCAGGGTCAATTGGCCGGGGGGATAGGGCGGGCACGGCGAGCGGCGCCTCCGGATCGCTCCGCAATTGATTGTCCGGCGAAAGCGTCGGACAGTCGGGCCGGGCGCGCTGCAGACGCGCCGAGGGGGAGACACCGATGGCCGACTTTCTTCTGCGGGCCGCCACCATGGGCATCGTCGCGACCGCGGCGCTCGATCTCTGGGGGGTCCTGCTCAACCGCACGCTCGGCATCCCGATGGCGAACTGGGGACTGATCGGCCGCTGGTTCTGCCATGTGGCCCAAGGCACCTATGCGCATGCGGACATCGGCGCCGCGGCACCTTTCGAGCAGGAAAGGGCCGTCGGCTGGACGATGCACTACCTGATCGGAATCCTGTTCGCGGCCGTCACCTTGGCGCTCGCCGGCTCCGCCTGGATCAAGGCGCCGACGCCGTTCTGGCCCCTCGTGGTCGGGTGGGTCACGATCGGCTGCGGCTGGTTCATCCTGCAGCCCGGGATGGGCGCCGGCATCGCCGCGTCGCGCCGGCCGGACGCCCTGCGGGTGCGGATCCTTAACATCCTCGGACACACCGTGTTCGGACTGGGGATGTTCGCCGCCGCCCTGGCGCTGCGATGACGCCGCGGGGAATGCCGGCGCCGGGCACGGCGTGCGGCGGTCCGCATCGCGAATCGTCCCGTTTCCGACCGGCGCGAAACCCTCTAGAGTCCGCCGCAGCCAAGCCAAATGGACGCCCGTCATGAACTTCGAGCACCGTTCCCGCCTCGCCGTCGACCTCGAACCCATCCTGGCCGGGCGGCGGATGCGGCGGAACCGCAGGACCGACTGGTCGCGCCGCCTCGTGCGCGAGACGAACCTGACGGTCGACGACCTGATATGGCCGATCTTCCTCATCGACGGCGAGAACCGGCGCGAGCCGGTCGCCTCGATGCCGGGCGTGTTCCGGCTGTCCGTCGACCTCGCAGTCGCCGAGGCCGAGCGGGCGGCGGCGCTGAAGATCCCGGTCCTGGCGCTCTTCCCCTACACGGACCCGGACCTGCGCGACGAGACCGGCTCCGAGGCCCTGAACCCTGAGAACCTGGTCTGCCGCGGCCTGCGGTCAATCAAGCGGGCGGTGCCCCATATCGGGCTCATGACCGACGTGGCGCTCGACCCCTACACCAGCCACGGACACGACGGCCTGATGAACGGGGAGACAATCGTCAACGACGAGACGGTGGCCCAGCTCGTCCACCAGTCGCTCGTCCAGGCGGAGGCCGGCACGGACATCATCGGGCCGTCCGACATGATGGACGGCCGGATCGGCGCGATCCGGGCGGGGCTCGACGCCTCCGGGCACCAGGACGTGCAGATCATGGCCTACACGGCCAAGTACGCCTCCGCCTTCTACGGACCGTTCCGCGACGCGGTCGGCACCAACAAGACGCTGAAGGGCGACAAGCGCACCTACCAGATGGACCCGGGCAACACCAACGAGGCGATCCGGGAGGCCGAGCTCGACATCGCGGAGGGCGCCGACATGATCATGGTCAAGCCCGGGATGCCTTATCTCGACATCGTCCGCCGGCTGAAGGACGCCTTCTCGGTGCCGACCTTCGCCTACCAGGTCTCCGGCGAATACGCGATGATCCATGCCGCCGCGCAGAACGGCTGGCTCGACCTCGACCGCGCCATGATGGAGAGCCTGACCTCCTTCAAACGCGCCGGGGCCGACGGCATCCTCACCTATTTCGCGCCGGTCGTCGCCGAGAGGCTGAAGGCCGGGGCGTGAGTCCTGCCGGGGTACGGCGGACGCGGTTCGGCGCGGCGGGGCTCGTCACGCTCGCCGGCCTCGGCCTCGCGGGATGCGCGGACGTGGAGGTCGCGCAGCGGCGGACCTGCGAGAGCCTGCTGCCGGTGATCGAGCCGCCGGGCGCGGCGATCACGATCCTGAAGGTCGAGCCGGACCCGCGCCGGGCCGGCAACGTGCTCGTCCGCTACCGGTCGCTGCGGCCGGACCCGGACGGGATCTCGCCCGATCCGGTGGAAGCCTCGATCGCCTGCGCGTTCGGGGGCGTCGGCTTCGAGGCGGGCAAGGAGACGCTGGTCGGTGTGGAGACGCCGCAGGGCCTCGTCTCGGAGCTGCAGCTCCATCTCCTGCGCCGCTTCTGGCTCGGCGACCCGCTGGCGGTCCGGCAGGCGATGCGAGGCGTGGCGCGCGGGCCGGAGGCGCAGCCGACCGGCCTCTTCGCCGCCGACCCGGCGACCGGCTACTTCCTGCAGCAGCTCGTCAACGCCATCGCGCCCTCGGCCCTCTATGCCCTCCTCGCCATCGCGTACGCGCTCGTCTACGGACTGACAGGGCGCATCAACTTCGTCTTCGGCGACGTCGCCATGCTGGGCGCCTACGGGAGCCTCATCGGGGTCGCGGCGGCGGTGACGGCGGGGCTGGGGACGCCCGCCGTGGCGCTCCCGCTCGCGCTCATGGTGGCGGCGGCGGTCGGGGAGACGTGGAGCCGCTTCGGCGGGCGATTCGTCTTCCTGCCGCTGGCCGGCCGCGGGGCGCAGCCCGTGCTGGTCGCCACGATCGGCCTCTCGATCGCCTACCAGGAGTTCGTGGCGCGCGCGCAGGGGGTCAAGGAGCGCTTCCTGCCGCCGATCCTGGGCGAGCCGCACCTCCTCGCCGAGGGCGCCTTCGAGGTGGTCGCCACGACCATGCAGCTCCTCGTGGGGGCCGGGTCCTCGGTGCTCGTCGCCGGCCTGCTCCTGTGGCTCTCCCGGTCGCGCTTCGGGCGGGACTGGCGGGCGGTGTCGGACGATCCGGGGATGGCGCGGCTCCTCGGCGTCGACACCGACCGGGTGCTGGTCACCACCTTCGCGCTGTCGGGGCTGCTCGCCGGGCTCGCGGGCGCCATCCTGACCACCCACTACGGCGGCACGAGCTTCCACATGGGCACGGTGATCGGCCTCAAGGCGCTGGTCGCCGCGATCCTGGGGGGCATCGGGTCGCCTGCCGGCGCGGTCCTGGGCGGGATCGCGATCGGGCTCGTGGAGACCTTCTGGTCCGCCTATAACGAGATCGTCTGGCGGGACGCGGCGGTGTTCTCCCTGCTGGCGGCGCTGCTCGTCCTGAAGCCGGAGGGGTTCCTCGGCACGCGCGCGGCGCTCGAGGAGCGCGGGCCCCGCATTTGACAAGGCGCCCGGCCGGCGTAGAACCCCGCGAGCCCCCCGGCCAGCGGAGTCCTCCGATGATCCACCCGACCCTCGCCGACATCGAGGATGCCGCAAGGCTCATCGAAGGCGCCGTGATGCGTACCCCCTGCCTGCCGGCGCCGCGGCTGTCGGAGCTAACCGGCGCCGATGTCTGGGTCAAGTACGAGAACCTGCAGGTGACGGCCGCCTTCAAGGAGCGGGGCGCGCTCGTCAAGCTGCTGTCGCTGACGGCGGAGGAGCGGCGCCGCGGCGTCATCGCCATGTCGGCCGGCAACCACGCGCAAGCGGTCGCCTACCACGCCACCCGGCTCGGCATCCCGTCGACGATCGTGATGCCGAAGACGACGCCGCACGTGAAGGTGTCGGCGACCCGCGGGTTTGGCGCGCACGTGGTGCTCGAGGGCGAGTCGGTGGCGGACGCGCAGGTGGGCGCGGAGCGGATCGCGGCCGAGAAGGGGCTCGTCTTCGTCCATCCTTACGACGACTTCCACGTGGTGCGCGGCCAGGGCACGATCGCGCTCGAGATGCTGGCGGCCGAGCCGGGCCTGGACGTGCTGGTCGTGCCGGTCGGCGGCGGCGGCCTGATCGCCGGCATGGCGATCGCCGCGAAGGCGCTGAAGCCCGGGATCGAGGTGGTCGGGGTGGAGACGCGGCTCTACCCGGCGATGTGGTGCGCGCTCAACGGCCGGCCGGTGCACGTGGGCGGCACGACGCTCGCCGAGGGCATCGCGGTGCGCAACGTCGGGGCGCTGACGCTCGAGATCTGCCGGGCGGCCGTGGACGACGTGCTGCTCGTCGACGAGGTGCATATCGAGCGGGCCGTCAACGCCTACCTGACCCTGCAGAAGACCATGGCGGAGGGCGCGGCCGGGGCCGGGCTGGCCGCGCTGACGACCTCGCCGGAGCGGTTCCACGGGCGCAAGGTCGGGCTGGTCCTGTGCGGCGGCAACATCGATCCGCGCATCCTCTCCTCCATCATGGTGCGCGAGCTGGCGCGCGAGGAGAAGATCGTCGGCATCCGGATGATCATCCCGGACCGGCCGGGCGTGCTCGGGGAGATCTCGACGATCATCGGCGACCTCGGGGGCAACATCCTGGAGGTGGAGCACCACCGCACGTTCCTGAAGGTGCCGGCCAAGGGGGCGACGCTCGACGTCGTCTTCGAGACGCGGGACGGGGGGCACGCCAACGAGATCATCGCGGCGCTGGAAGGCCGCGGCTTCACGGTGGAGCGCAGCGAGAGCCCGGACCTCGACGGCTGAGGCGGGCGTGGCCCGGGACGGTCCGATTTCAAGGCCCGCATGGCAGACCGACGGGCGCCAAGATCCCTTCCTCGACGGATCGGGCCATGTATTATGGGCCTCGCGTGCGCCGCGTGGAGGATGCGGCCCGCCGAGCCTGGACCCGACGCGCCCCGCGATGACGCAACATCCCGTCGATGCACCGCAATTCTACCTGACGGCACCGGCCTCCTGCCCGTACCTCGCTGGCCGGCAGGAGCGGAAGGTATTCACGCATCTGGTCGGGGAACGGGCGGCGCAGCTCAACGACGTGCTGACCCAGGGCGGCTTCCGGCGCTCCCAGAACATCGCCTACCGGCCGGCCTGCGAGGGGTGCCGGTCCTGCGTGTCGGTCCGGATCTGCGTCGAGGACTTCGACTGGAACAAGTCCTTCCGCCGCTCGATGCGGTTGAACGAGGACCTGGTGGGCGCCGAGATGCCGGCCACCCCGACCTCCGAACAGTACGGCCTGTTCCGGCGCTACCTGGACGCCCGCCACGGCGACGGCGGCATGGCCGACATGACGGTGCTCGACTACGCCATGATGATCGAGGACACCCATGTCGACACGATGGTGGTCGAGTACCGCCGCCGCGGGCCGGACACCGCCATTAACGGGCGCGGCACCGGCCCTCTCCTCGGAACCGCGCTGTCGGACGTCCTCTCCGACGGGCTCTCGATGGTCTATTCCTTCTACGACCCGGAGCCCGACTGGCGCGGCCTCGGCACCTATATGATCCTCGACCATGTGCGCCGCGCGAAGGCCCACAAGCTCCAATATGTCTATCTCGGATACTGGGTCTCCGGCTCCCGCAAGATGGACTACAAGCGCCGTTTCCAGCCGCTTGAATATCTGAGCCCGCAGGGCTGGTCGCGCCGCTGATGTTCTCCGCTCGGTAAGCCGTCCCGAGATCGCACGGGCTGGCGGGAACCCATCCACGTCGCTTCGCCCCGACGGCCCTTAGCGGCGCGATATCTCCAGGGACCGCCACCCCGGGGTCGACCATGGGGCCGGCCGGGACATCCGCCGGTCGCGATGCTACTTCGGGGCGCCGGTCTGGGGCGGGCGGGCGCGCCACCAGGCGGCGAGGCCGGAGGCGCGGGGCGGGACCGGCGGGGCGGAGACCGCCGCGGTGCCGGGACCGGAAGGCCGGGCGGCGTCGGGTCGCCTGGGCGGGCGGGCGCAGGTCTTCAACTCGGCGACGATCTCGGGCGTGGCGCGGGCCACGAACTTGCGGCCATCGGCCAGCACGACCACGAAGAGCCGCTCGTGACGGAACATGTCCGCCACGACGGCGTCGAGCGACAGGCCGCCCTGCGCCATCCAGCGGGCGAGATAGCCCGAGATGCTGCCCTCGTCGTGCTCGGCACAGCCGGCGACCTGGCCACGCAGGTGGATGGTCTCGACGGAGCCGTCGGGCCGCTGAGACCGCAGGACGGGGCGCCCGACGAGGGTGTGGTCGAGCGCCAGGGGGCCGGGCGCGAAGTCGCCCAGCACGATCTCGATCGTCGGCATCGCAGGAGCCTCCCTGGACCCGGCGCCGCCGCGCGCCGCCGAGTCACGCCAGGGTAGGACTTTCCGCTGCGTCCCGGGCGTCGGACCCGGCTTATCCACAGGACGATTTGGGCACTCTTTCCGACCGCGCCGAACCGGCCGGCTCAGCCGAACCAACCCTTGACCGTGGCCCAGACGGACTTCTTCGGTGGGCGCTCCTCGCTCGGCGCGGCGGGCGACGCGGCCGCTCCGGCGGCGGCGATGTCGGCGCCGGAGAGCGGCGGCAGCGGCTCGGGGATCTCGACCCTGAGGTCGGGCGGGAGTTCCGCCTTCTTCACCGTCTCGGCCGTGAAGGTCGACGCGAAGGCCGGCAGGGCCGCAAGCGTGTCGGGGCCGGCCATGCCGTCCGCCTCCAGGCCCTTCGAAGCCTGGAACTCCATGACGGCCTTGCGGGTCGCCGGGCCGAAGGCGCCGTCGGCCTGGAGCCCGAGCGCCTGCTGGAGCTTCTTCACGGTCTCGCCGCGCGATCCCTGGCGCAGGAGCACCAATTCGTTCAGGCCGAGTGCCGCGAAGGTGTCCGGGCCGGCGATGCCGTCGGCGGAGAGGCCGTGGGCGGACTGGAACGCCTTCAGGGCCTTCTCGGTCGCTGGGCCGAAATCGCCGTCGGCGGGCACGCCGAGTCGCCCCTGCAGGATACGAACCGGCTCGCCCTTGAGCCCGCGCTTCAAAATCGACATGCGTCGTCTCCTCTCGATCGCGGCCGGCGGAGCCGTGCCGCAGCCGGGCAGCATGGGGCCCGTCCAGTCACATGCATATTGTTGTAAGTGACTAGACCGGTAACGCTCAGGGATCGAAGCGGTTCGTCGCCGGGAATCCGCGCGGCGGCAGGCGGCCTGTGTCGGCGCGGTTGCCGAGCCATTCCTTCAGCTCGTCGAGCGATCGCGTGAAGGTCGAGCCGCCGGAGGTCGTCCAGGTCAGGCCCTGGGCGCCGGCGAAGCACTTGAGATCGGCGATGCCGCCGTCCTTGTAGCGCTGCAGGCGCACGCCGGATCCGCGCGCCATCTCGGCCACCTGGTCCAGCGGGAAGACCAGGAACTTGCGGTTGTCGCCGATCACGGCGACGTGGGTCGCGCCGGGCGGCACGGGGCGGACCAGCCGGACCTCGTCCTTGGCGCCGAGGTTGACGACCTGCCGCCCCTTGCGGGTCTGCGCCACGACCTCGGCCTCGGGCAAAACGAAGCCCTTGCCCTCCCGGGTAGCGACGAGGAGCTTCCGGTCCGGCCGGTGGACGAAGATGTCGAGGACGTCCTGGTCCTGGTCCATGTCGACCTGGATGCGGATCGGCTCGCCGTGCCCGCGGCCACCGGGAAGCTTGGAGGCGTCGAGAGTGAAGACGCGGCCGCCGGTGGTGAACAGGACGAGCTTGTCCGTGGTCTCGGCCTTGAAGCCGATCTTGAGCTTGTCGCCCTGCTTGAACTCGAGGCGCGCCAGGTCGTCCGCGTGGCCCTTGAGGGCGCGGATCCAGCCCTTCTCGGAGACCACCACGGTGATCGGCTCGCGCTCGATCATGGCCTGGTTGATATCCTCGTGGGCGTGGCCGGGGGCCTCCGCGAAGGTCGTGCGGCGGCGGCCGAGCTTCGTCTCCGGACCAAAGGTCTTCGCGACGTCGCGGATCTCGTGGGCGACGAGCTTCCACTGCAGCACGTCGGAGGCGAGCAGCTCGCGGATCTGGGCGGCCTCCCGCGTCAGGTCCTCGTGCTCCTTGCGGATCTCGAACTCCTCGAGCTTGCGCAAATTGCGCAGGCGCATGTCCAGGATGGCGTTCGCCTGCACGTCGGTCAGCGAGAAGCGCGCCATCAGCACCTGCTTGGGCTCGTCCTCCTCGCGGATGATGCGGATCACCTCGTCGATGTTGAGGTAGGCGATCAGGAGGCCGCCGAGGATCTCCAGGCGCTTCTCGATGACCCCGAGGCGGTGGCGGGAGCGGCGGACGAGGACGTCCTTGCGGTGATCCAGCCATTCCCGCACGACGTCCTTCAGGCCCATGACCTTCGGGACGAGGCCGCCGGAGAGGACGTTCATGTTGAGCGGGATCCGGCTCTCCAGCTCGGTCAGGCGGAATATGGATTCCATCATCAGGCCGGGCTCGACGTTGCGGCTCTTCGGCACGATGACGATGCGGACGTCCTCGGCCGACTCGTCGCGCACGTCGTCGACGAGCGGCAGCTTGCGCTCGTTGACGAGCTCGGCGAGCTTCTCGATCAGCCGGCTCTTGGCGACCTGGTAGGGAATCTCAGTGATCACCACGACCCATGTGCCGCGGCCGAGGTCCTCGGTCGTCCAGCGGGCACGCACCCGGAAGGCGCCGCGGCCCGTGCGGTAGGATTCCAGGATCGAGGCACGGCTCTCCACGATGACGCCGCCGGTCGGGAAGTCCGGGCCGGGCACCAGCTCGACCAGTTCCTCGACGGTCGCCTCGGGCCGGCCGATCAGCGTCAGCGCGGCCTGGCAGATTTCGAAGGCGTTGTGGGGCGGAATGGACGTCGCCATGCCCACGGCGATGCCGGAGGAGCCGTTGGCGAGCAGGTTCGGGAAAGCGCCCGGCAGGACGACCGGCTCCTCCTCGGAGCCGTCGTAGGTGGGGCGGAAGTCGACGGCGTCCTCGTCGATGCCCTCGAGCAGGAGGGCCGCCACTTCGGTCAGGCGCGCCTCCGTGTAGCGCATGGCCGCCGGGTTGTCGCCGTCGATGTTGCCGAAGTTGCCCTGGCCGTCGACGAGGGGGTAGCGCTGGGCGAAGTCCTGGGCGAGGCGGACCATGGCGTCGTAGACCGCCTGGTCGCCGTGCGGGTGGAACTTGCCGATGACGTCGCCGACGACGCGGGCGCATTTCTTGAAACCCGAGCCCGGATCGAGCCGCAGCGCCCGCATGGCGTAAAGCAGCCGCCGGTGCACCGGCTTCAGGCCGTCACGCACGTCAGGCAGCGCCCGGTGCATGATGGTCGACAGGGCATAGGCGAGGTAGCGCTCCTCGAGCGCCTCGCGCAGATTGACCGGCAGCACCTCGCCGCCGGGCTTATCGCCGTCCCCGTCGCCGTCCCCGGGCGGAATCACCCTGTTTCCCATATGTTCTCGTTAGCGGAGATGGCCGGAAGACGCAAGCGGGTCGAGCCGATCGTCCCACGAAGGCCCCAAGGGCCGGCCGGGGCGGACGGACGGTGACCGCGGCAAGCCGCGCGTTACTACGGGACAATGCGGGTAGACCCGAGCCAACCCGGGTCTTACAACTTCACATTCAAATTCTAGCGGAGGCGCGCTTCCATGGTCTGGCAAGGGACATACCGGCGGATCTTCTTTGCCGCTGTCGCGGTCTCGATCGCCGTGGCTCCGGGCCATACGGCGGCCGCCGCTGAGGACGTCTTGAAGCCCTCCCTGGCCGACCTCATGACCATCACACAGCTTCGGCATTTCAAGCTCTGGTATGCTCAGCGGCTGGGCAACTGGAAGCTCGCCTCCTACGAGCTCGAGCGCATGTCCGACACGCTCGGGCGGGCCGCGAAGCTCTATCCGGACGCCGCGGCCGTCGCCCAGGACGCGCTCACCCGCGACAAGACGGGTCAGGTGCTCTCGGATCTTCGCACGGCGGTCGACAACGCCGATGCGAAAACCTTCGAGGCCTCGTACCGGCGCCTCACCGAGGAATGCAATGCCTGCCATAAGGCGGCCGGCACGGGCTTCATCGTCGTCCAGGTGCCGACCCGGTCCCCGTTCAGCAACCAGAGCTTCAAGCCGTCTCCCTGAGATAGGCGTCGAGCCTCGAGAGACCCCGATGGCGGCGGCTTGAGGCTTCCCCGTCGCGCGGGCCCCGACCCTCCCTAGGATTCCTCCCCGCCAGCGGCAGTCCGGATGGCGCGGATCAGCATGTCGCGGGAGAGCGGCGGATCGAGGCCGCGCGCGTGCCATACGCGGCTCTCCAGGAAATGGCCGGCCAGCCGGAAGCCGGCCTCGAGGTCGGCCGCCGAGGGCGGCGGGTAGTTGGTGCCGGGGCGGGCGGCGAGATAGGGGGGCAGCGGGATGAGGCGGTCCGCATAGGGCGCCCCGGCCTCGCGGGCGGCGGCGCGGCCGGTCTTCGGGCTGACCCAGGCGAGGTCGTCGCGTGCGCCGGTCAGGGCGCAAGCCCCGAGGTCGAGGCCGACGCCCAGCTCATCGAGCAGCTGCAGTTCGAAGACGACCATGAGGGCGCCCGCCTCGGCGGGATCCTGGAGTCGATCGAGCACCTCGTCGACGGCATCGTGAAGGGCCGGGTGCGGGTCGCGCTCGGGCAGCAGGCGGAGATGGGCGGCGAGCGTCTGGACCGCATGGAGGCCGACCGCGGACGTCATCAGGACAGCCGCGCGATGGCGCAGCGGCTCGACCGTGAAGTAACCGAGATGCTCGTCCAGGCGGGCGCGCCAGGTGAGCGACACGACATTGCCCGGCTGCAGGCTCGCGGCGAGCTTGCGCGAGCGTCCGCCGCGGACGAGGCCCAGATGGCGGCCGTGGCTGCGGGTCATCGCCTCCAGGACGGCATTCGCCTCGCCGTGGCGACGGGTCGAGAGCACGATCGCATCGTCGGTCCACTCCATCGGCGCAGTCTAGCCCAGCCGCGGCGCCGCTCCCAGGCGGCTGGCGGTCAGCGCGGGCCGAGGGCGGCGACCTCGTCGATCAGGTCCAGCCAGGGCGTGACGCCGATCTTCGCGCGGTCGTAGCCGGCCAGGACGGTTTCGCGGGCGGCGCGGCGGAGCGGCAGGTAGACCTCGGGATGGCGGCAGGCGTCCATCATGGCGCGGGAGAGGCCGTCGACGTCGAAGAAGTCGAGCAGGATGCCGTTGCGGCCGTTCTCGACCAGTTCGCGGACCGGCGCGGTATCCGAGCCGATCACCAGGGCCTCGAGCGCCATGGCCTCGAAGAGGGACCAGGACGCGACGAAGGGATAGGTGAAGTAGACATGGGCGGCACCGAGATCGACGGCCGCAAGCATGCGGTCGTGCGGCACGTGGCCGACGAAATGCACGCGGCGCGGGTCGACCCGGTCCTCGACCTCGGCCCACAGCACCTGCTTCCAGGTCTTGCCCTCCGGCGGCGGGCGGCCGTAGCCGCTGCCCTGCTCGCTGCCGATCAGCACCACCTCCGCGTCGGGCACGGCGGCGAGGAGGGCGGGCAGCGCGCGGAAGAAGACATGGGCGCCGCGGAGCGGCTCGAAGCGGCGGTTGATGAAGGTGACGACGGGGCGGGAGCGGTCGAGGACGCGACCGTCGGGGAGCGTGAAGGTCGGGTTGCCGGACGGGCGTATGCGAGTCACGTCCACGCCTTCGTGGATGATCCTCACGTTTCCCATCAGGCTCGCGGGCAGCATGGAAGCCTGGAAGCGGCTCGGCGCGACGATGCGGTCGGCCTCCGCGTAGGCGAGCGCCAGGGTGGCGTTCTTGGCGTGGACGCGGAAGGGGCGGTCCGGGTCGTCGACCTCGAATTCCGGGTCGAAGCCGACATCGCCGCCGCGCAGGCGGTAGTAGAACTCCGCGTACTCGACGAAGCGCGCCTGCGGCCAGACCTCGCGCAGATAGAGCGTCTCGCCCCAGCCCGGGTGCCCGACGACGACGTCAGGGGCGAAGCCGGACGCCTTCAGGGCCAGGGCCGCCTTGGCGGCCGCGGCGGCCCGGATCATGTCGGCTTCGGCGCGGACCGCGTTGGGCAGGATGCCGGGGGTGGTGCCGCGCCGGTTCTCCCAGCGCGCGCTCGGGAAGCCGGGCAGGAACGGCGCCGTGTGCGCCCCGATGGCCGCGACCTTGTCGCCGCGCGCCTGCAGGGCCCGGGCGATGAAGCCGAACTGGCCGGGGAAGTTGTTGTGGACGAAGAGGACCGACAGGGGCATCGCGAAACCGGGGCCTTCGGCCAGCAGAACTGCACGAGTCGCACTGCCGCCGCAACCGCCTGCGGCTCAGGCCTTCGGGAACTCGAGCCCCATCTCGCGGTAGCGCTCCGGATCGTCGGACCAGTTCTCGCGCACCTTGACGAAAAGGAAGAGGTGGACCGGCTTCTCGGCCATCTCGGCGATCTCCTTGCGCGCCGCCATGGAGATCGCCTTGACGGTCTGGCCCTTCTCGCCGAGGACGATGCGCTTCTGGCTGTCGCGGGTGACGTAGATGACCTGCTCGACGCGGACGGAGCCGTCCTTCAGCTCCTTCCACTGCTCGGTCTCGACGGTGGACTCGTAGGGGAGTTCGTCGTGGAGGCGGAGGAACACCTTCTCGCGGGTGATCTCCGCGGCGAGCTGGCGGATCGGCAGGTCGGAGATCTGGTCCTCCGGGTAGAGCCAGGGGCCGGCCGGGACATGGGCGGCGAACCAGGCGGTGACGTCCGGGACGCCGTCGCCGGTCAGGGCGGAGACCATGAAAACCGCCTCGAAGGTGGCGTGCCGGCTCGCCTCCGCGGCGAGCGCCAGCAGGGTGTCGCGGCGGACGAGGTCGACCTTGTTGAGGATCAGCACCTTGGGCTGACGCACATCGCCGAGCCTCTCCAGCACGCCGAGCGCGCCGTCGTCGAGGCCCTTCTTGGCGTCCACCAGGACGGCGACCAGATCGGCGTCGGCGGCCCCGCCCCAGGCGGTCGAGACCATCGCCCGGTCGAGCCGCCGGCGCGGGCGGAAGATGCCGGGCGTGTCGACGTAGATGATCTGCGCGCCGTCGTGGAGGGCGATGCCGCGGATCAGGTTGCGGGTCGTCTGGACCTTGTGGGTGACGATCGAGACCTTGGACCCGACGAGCTGGTTCAGGAGCGTGGACTTGCCGGCGTTGGGGGCGCCGATGAGGGCGACGAAGCCGGCGCGGGTCGGTTGGGCGGTGGGCTGGGACATGAGGGCAGTCTACAGGCTGGAGCGGCGGGGCGCGAGGGCGGCGGCGGGCGGGGTCAGCCGCCCTGCCCCGCGGCCTCGGCGTCGGTCCACAGACCTTCGCGCACCAGGATGGCGGTCGCGGCGTTCTGCTCGGCCTCGCGCTTCGACCGGCCGCGGCCCTCGCCGCCGGCGACGCCCGCGATCTCGACCGCGATGGTGAATTCCGGGTCGTGGTCGGGACCGGTGCGGCCGACCTCGCGATAGACGGGCGCGGCGAGGCCGCGGCCCTGCACCCATTCCTGCAGCGTGGTCTTGGCGTCGCGCAGGGGGCCGCGGGCCGACATCATGGAGTCGCGCCAGTTGCGGACCACGAAGTCGTAGGCGGGCGTGAAGCCGCCGTCGAGGTAGATCGCCGCGATCACGGCCTCGGCCACGTCGCCGAGGATGGCGGCGCGGTTGCGTCCGCCGGTCTGCGCCTCGCCGGCGCCGAGCCTGACCATGTCGCCGAAGCCGAGCCGGCGGCCGATCTCGGCGCAGGTCTCCCGCTTGACGAGGGCGTTCAGGCGGCGGGCGAGTTCGCCCTCGTCCGCCTTCGGGAAGGCCGCGAAGGCCATGTCGGCCACCGCGAGGGCCAGGACCCGGTCGCCCAGGAACTCCAGGCGCTGGTAGCTCTCGGCGGCGGCCGAGACGGCGCTGGTATGGGTCAGCGCACGCTTCAGGAGCCGGCGGTCCTTGAAGGCGTAGCCAATGCGCGATTCGAGATCGGCCAGGCCGTCCGGGGCGGCGCTCATCGGGGGTGATCCATCGGCGGCGGGATCCTCAGAGAGTCCCGAAGATGCGGGACCAGCGGATCGACCACGGCCACTTCCACACCTGCCAGACCGCCGAGCCTTCCTCGATGGAGAAGAACAGGATCTCGGCGCGGCCGATCAGGTTCTCGAAGGGCACGTAGCCGACCGCGTCCAGCACGCGACTGTCCGTGGAGTTGTCGCGGTTGTCGCCCATCATGAAGTAGTGGCCGGCGGGCACGAGGTATTCCGGCGTGTTGTCGGCGGGACCGTTGTCGTAGAGGTCCAGCGTGTCGTAGGTGACGCCGTTGGGCAGGGTCTCGTGCCAGCGCTTGACGCGGAACTGGGCCCCGAACGCGTTGGTCTCTGTAAAGTCGGGCGCGGGCTCGCGCTTGACCGCCTCCCCGTTGATGTAGAGCCGGCCGGCCTTCATCTGGATCCGGTCGCCCGGCAGGCCGATCAGGCGCTTGATGAAGTCCTGGCCGTCGTGGGGCTGCTTGAAGACGATGACGTCGCCGCGCTTCGGCTCCGCCGACCAGACGCGGCCGGAGAAGGGCACGATGCCGAAGGGGAACGAATACCGGCTGTAGCCGTACGAATACTTCGAGACGAAGAGATAGTCGCCCACCAGCAGGGTCGACTTCATCGAGCCGGAGGGGATGTTGAAGGGCTGGAACAGGAAGGTCCGGACCAGGAGGGCGAGGATGAGCGCGTGGATGATGACCTTGACGGTTTCGCCGAATCCGCCGGCCTGCTCTTTTTTGTCGGTGGTGGACACGCTCATGCGCCTCTTGGAACCTCGTGGGGTCGGCTCGTCAATAGCCCGGGTAACGGTGCGCCGCAACCAACGTGGCGATTGAGGCGCCACGATGGCCCGGACCCCGGCCCTTCAGCCTGCGCGCGGCCACCCGACCGGGACGGCGGAGATCACCACGAAGGCCTGGGCGAGCGGGAAGTCGTCCGTGATGGTGACGTCGATGCGGGCCTCGAAGCCCTCCGGCGTCAGGGACGCGAGCCGCTCGGCGGCGCTGCCCTTCAGCTCGATGGTCGGCTTGCCGGAGGGCAGGTTCACGACCCCCATCTCGCGCCAGTTCACGCCCATGCGGATGCCCGTGCCGAGGGCCTTGGAGCAGGCTTCCTTGGCGGCGAAGCGCTTGGCGTAGGAGGCGGCGCGCGCCTCGCGGCGGTCGGACTTCGCCCGCTCCAGCTCGGTGAAGACCCGGTGGGTGAAGCGGTCGCCGAAGCGGGCGAGGGTCTTCTCGATGCGGCGGATGTCGATCAGGTCGGAGCCGATGCCGATGATCATGGGATGTCCCCGCGGGTCAGGCCCGGACCGCGGCGCGGCCGACGTCCATGCAGCGGCGCATCTCGCGGATGGAGGCCTCCAGCCCGACGAAGATCGCCTCACCGATGAGGAAGTGGCCGATGTTCAGCTCCTTCAGCTCGGGGATGGCGGCGACCGGCTCGACAGTGTCGAAGGCGAGGCCGTGGCCGGCATGGACCTCCAGGCCGATGGACCGGCCGTAGCGCGCGGCTTCCGCGATGCGGACGAGTTCGCGATCGCGCGGCCCGAACTCCCCGTCGTTGTGGAGGTCGCAGTAGCGGCCGGTGTGGATCTCGACCACGGGGGCGCCGAGCGCGCGGGCGGCGTCGAACTGGCGCGGATCGGCCTCGATGAAGAGGGAGACGCGGATGCCGGCCTCGCCCAGGCGGCCGACGATGGGGGCGAGGTGGGCGAACTGGCCGGCGGCGTCGAGGCCGCCCTCGGTGGTCCGCTCCTCGCGGCGCTCCGGCACGATGCAGGCGGCGTGCGGCTTGTGGCGCAGCGCGATCGCCAGCATCTCCTCGGTGGCCGCCATCTCGAGGTTGAGCGGCAGGTCGATCTCCGACATCAGGCGCGCGATGTCCTCGTCGCGGATGTGCCGGCGGTCCTCGCGCAGGTGCGCCGTGATGCCGTCGGCGCCGGCGGCCGCCGCCAGGCGGGCCGCGCGGACGGGATCGGGGACGCGGCCCCCGCGGGCGTTGCGGATGGTGGCGACGTGGTCGATGTTGACCCCGAGCCTCAGATGGGCTTCGCCTCCGCCGTCGCGCATGGGACCGTCCTCTCGAGCCGGCGCGCCGACCCGATGCGCGCGCGCCGCTTCCTCTGATAGGCACGAACGCCCCTCAGGACAAGGACGTAGGCGGCAAGGCTGGTGAGACCTCCGGCCACGGCTATGCCGAGGAGCGCGGGGCCCAGGACGCTGCGCAGATGGGCCAGGTCGGCGGCACCCAATCCCTCGACGCCCAGCATCCAGGCCCCGAACTCGACACAGGCGACGAAGAGGGCGGGGTAGACGAGCGGATTGCCGAATTGGGTTCCGGCGACGGCGGCCAGCACGCTGGCGCGCAGGCCCGCCGCCATCGCCCCGGCGATGAAGATGCGCCCGCCGAGCAGCGGCGTGAAGCTGACGAAGACGCCGATCGCGGCGCCGAAGGCGACCGAGTGGGCCGTGCCGTCCAGGCGGATCAGCCGCTTCCAGTGGTAGAGGGCCGCGCGGCGCCATCCGCAGGGCGGGAAGACGAGGCGACGGAGGCGGCCGAGTGCTGATGCGGCGGGCGAGGTACGCGACATGAGGTCATGGTGGCACAGGACTTTCCCTGCCGGGAGGGGTCCGGCGGCGTCATCCATCAGGATTTTCGCAACTTGGTATCGAAGCGTGAACCGGCGGGCGATCCTGGCGCGGACCGCGGGCCGGGCGGGTGCGATTCGCGGAAGGCCCCGGACCGGCGCAACCGCCGCGCCGGGCCGGACGGTCAGATGTTGCGGCTGCCGGGCTTCACGGGCGGGAGCGCGGCGAGTTCGGGCGGGAGCGCGTCGGCGGGGTAGTCGGGCACCTTGTAGCCGGCGAGCGCGATCAGCGGCACGCCGACCGAGGCTTCCCCGTCGGAGCGGTCGATGAGGCAGGCGCAGGCGACGACCTCGGCGCCGACCGCCTGCAGGGCCGCGATCGTCTCGCGCGAGGAGAGGCCGGTGGTGACGATGTCCTCGACGATGACCACGCGAGCGCCGACCGGGATCTCGAAGCGGCGCAGGCGCATCTCGCCCCCTTCCCGCTCGACCCAGACCGCCGGGACGCCGAGTGCGCGGGCCGTCTCGTAGCCGGGCACGATGCCGCCCAGCGCCGGCGAGACGATGAAGTCGATCGGCCCCTCGACCCGCTCGCGGATCTTCTCGGCGAGCGCCCGGCAGACGATCTCGGTCTTGTCGGGATACTGGAAGACCCGGGCCTTCTGGATGAAGACGGGCGAGCGCCGGCCCGACGACAGGATGAAATGCCCCTCCAGGATCGCCCCGCAGGAACGGAAGACGTCGAGCACTTCGTCGCGGGTCATGGGAGGCTCCGGAGGTTGGGTCCGGGGCGCCGGTATAGGGGGTGGGCGGGGGGATGTCGAGGGTGAAGGGGGTGGGCGCGGGCACCCGATCGAGCATTCATGCCTTCGAGCGAATAGCTTTGCGAAAGCGCCGTCCCTCTGGTCCCTTGCCGGGGGAGCGCACTTATGGACAAGAGTTACTGGGTATACATCCTCGCCAGCCGGAAGCGGGGGACGCTTTATGTCGGCGTCTCCAACGATCTCGAAGCCCGCATGCACCAGCATCGGACCGGGCAGACCAAAGGCTTCGCCTGGCTGTACGGCTGCCGGCGCCTGGTCTGGTTCGAGATGCACCACGACATCGAGGAGGCGATCTGGCGCGAGAAGGCGATCAAGCGGTGGCTGCGCGCCTGGAAGGTCCAGATGATCGAAGCGGAGAACCCCGACTGGCACGACCTCGCCGCGGACTGGTTTCCCGGCCAGGAGACCTGAAGCACGGCCCTCCCCGCATGTCATCCCGGCCATGGCGCAGGGGTGACACCTTGGGGGAAGGCTTTCCTCCTGCGGCACGGCCTCGCAAGCGGCGCCGGCTGCAAGGAGCAGGGTGGCGGCGGAGCCGGGACCGTGGTCGGCGGGCCATGGAGACTGGTGGGCAGGGAGCAGTGGGCAGTGGGCAGTGGGCAGTGGAGAGATCTCCGAGCCCTCCCAGCGTGTCATCCCGGCCATCGCGCCGGGATCCATTGGCGGCGCCGGGTGGGAGGAGTTTCGGTTCGGAGGGCCTCGCCGCGCCGAAGGGCCAATGGGCCCCGGCTCGATGGCCGGGGTGACACCTGGGGGAAGGTTTTCCCCTCAAGGCAACGCCGCGCAAGCGGCGCGGCTGCAAGGAGCAGGGTAGCGGCGGAGCCTAGGCCGTGGCCAGTTGGGGGGCGGTGGGACGTGGTCAGTGGGCAGCGGGGACTAACTCCCTCCCTCCCCGACGCGTCATCCCGCATCGGACGACTGACCCCGGCATCCCCTCACCCGTTCACCCGGTCCACCGCCGAGATGATCGGCTTGGTGCGGAGCTGGTTGATGATGCGGGCGAGGTGCTTGAGGTCCCAGACTTCCAGGTCGATCAGCATCTCGTGGAAGTCGGCGCCCTTGCGGATCATCTTGAGGTTGTCGATGTTGCCGTCGTTGTCGGCGATGACCTGGGCGATCTGGGCGAGGGAGCCGGGCTCGTTGAGGGAGGTCAGGGCGATCTGGGCCGGGAAGCGGACCGGGTCGTCCGGGTCGATGTCCCAGCGGACGTCGAGCCAGCGGGCGGGCTGGTCGTCGAACTCCTTCAGGTCGGGGGACTGGATCGGGTAGATGGTGACGCCCTCGCCGGGGGTCAGGATGCCGACGATGCGGTCGCCCGGGACCGCGCCGCCGTTCGGGGCGAAGCGGACGGGGAGGTCGCCGGAGAGGCCGCGGATGGGGATCGGGCGCTCGTCGTCGGGCACCGCCGTCGCCCCCGGGACGCGGAACTTCATCTTGCCGCCCTGCCCGAGGCCGAACCAGCCCTCCCCCGCCCCGGCGCGCGGCGAGGCGCCGACGCGGTCGTCCTGGTAGTCCGGGTACACGGCCTTGACCACGGCCCCGGAGGTGAGCTCGCCCCGGCCGACCGCGGCGAGCAGGTCCTGCACGGAGGAATGGCCGAGACGGTGCCGGACGGCCTCCAGCGTCTGGTCCGCGAAGGGCTTGCCGGCGCGGTCGAAGGCGCGCACCAGGATCTGGCGGCCGAGCCCGCCGAACTGCTTGCGGACCGCCTCGCGGGTGGCGCGGCGGATGGCGGCGCGGGCCTTGCCGGTGACGGCGATCTGCTCCCAGGCGGGGGGCGGCACCTGTGCCTTGGAGCGGATGATGTCGACCTCGTCGCCGTTGGCGAGCTCGGTCATGAGCGGCATGATGCGGCCGTTGATCTTGGCGCCGACGCAGGTGTTGCCGACGTCCGTGTGGACCGCGTAGGCGAAGTCGATCGGGGTCGCACCGCGCGGCAGGGCGATGATCTTGCCCTTCGGGGTGAAGCAGAAGACCTGGTCGTGGAAGAGCTCGAGCTTGGTGTTCTCGAGGAATTCCTCCGGGTTGAGGTTCGGGTCGTTCAGCCGCTCGATCGTCTCGCGCAGCCAGGCGTAGGCGCCCGAGGCCTCGGACAGGTTGGCGATGTTGCGCCCGCCCGCGATGCGGTCGCCGTCCTTGTAGAGGGCGTGGGCGGCGATGCCGTACTCCGCGATGCGGTGCATCTCGTCGGTGCGGATCTGCAGCTCGACTCGCTGGCGGCCGGGCCCGACGACGGTCGTGTGGATGGAGCGGTAGTCGTTCTGCTTGGGCGTCGAGATGTAGTCCTTGAAGCGGCCGGGCACCATCGGCCAGGTCGAATGGACGATGCCGAGCGTGCGGTAGCATTCCTCCAGGGTCGCGACGGTGACGCGGAAGCCGTAGATGTCCGAGAGCTGCTCGAAGCTGACGCCCTTGCGCTGCATCTTGACGAAGATCGAATAGGGCCGCTTCAGGCGCCCCTTGACCTTGGCGGTGATCTGGCTGGCGCCGAGCTTCTCGGTCAGGGCCTGCTCGATGACGAGGGCGAGGTCGCGGTTCTCGGCGGAGAGCGCCTCCAGGCGCTGGGCGATGGTGCGGTAGGCCTCCGGGTTCATGTGCCGGAAGGCGAGATCCTCGAGCTCCTCGCGCATCCCCTGCATGCCGAGCCGGCCGGCCAGCGGGGCGTAGATCTCCATCGTCTCCTCGGCGACGCGGAAGCGCTTCGCCTCGGGGACGAAGTGCAGCGTGCGCATGTTGTGGAGACGATCGGCGAGCTTGACGATGAGCACGCGCACGTCGTCGGCGACCGCCAGCAGGAGGCGACGGAAGTTCTCCGCCTGCTCGGTCTTCTTGGAGACGAAGTCGAGCTTCTTGAGCTTGGTCAGGCTCTCGACGAGGTTGCCGATCTCCTCGCCGAAGAGCCCGTCGATCTCGGCGCGGGTGGCGTCGGTGTCCTCGATGGTGTCGTGCAGCAGGGCGACCGCGATCGAGGCGTCGTCGAAGCGCAGGTCTGTCAGGATGGCGGCGACTTCGAGGGGATGGGAGAAGTAGGGATCGCCGGAGGCGCGCTTCTGGCTGCCGTGCTTCATCATGCCGTAGACGTAGGCCTTGTCGAGCAGGGCCTCGTCGGCATTGGGGTTGTAGCGCTTCACCCGCTCGACCAGTTCGTATTGACGCATCATGACTTCGGTCTCGCGAGCTGGATCCGCTCACCTCCCTCGACGTGCCCGGCCGTCCGCGCGCCGGCCGGAGACGGCGGCGCCTTCCGGAGCGGCGGCGCAGCCTTTCATCTTGTCACAGACCCGGGCCGCGGCAACGGGGCAGGATGACCCGCAACCGGAATATCAGCATCGGCGCCTTTGCATCGCGTTAAGGATGCGGCCGGGGGGCGGGCGGACAGCAAAAAAGGCCGGTCGCGGGACCGGCCTTTGAACGCAGGCGAGAGGAGACGAGCGGAGGCTCAGTCCTCCTCCTCCTTGTCGGGCGGCACCAGCCCTTCCATGCCCTTGAGCAGTTCCTCCTCGGAGATGCGGTCGAACTGGATCTCGCTGTCGTCCTCGCCGGCGCCGGACGCGATGAGCGGGACGGCCTCGGGCTCGGGCTCGTCGACCTCGACGAACTTCTGGAGGGAGTGGATGAACTCCTCCTTCAGGTCCTCGGGGCTGATCTTCTCTTCGGCGATCTCGCGCAACGCCACGACGGGATTCTTGTCGTTGTCGCGATCGATGGTGATCTGGGTGCCGGACGAGATCATCCGCGCCCGGTGGCTGGCGAGAAGGACCAGCTCGAACCGGTTCTCCACCTTGTCGATGCAGTCCTCGACGGTGACACGCGCCATGGTCAGGTCTCCTGGGAAATCGAACGCGGTACATAGGGCCAACGGAGACGGAATGCAACCGTGATGCGCCGGAGAGATTTCGCCCGATGCACGGAAAGGCATGTTTGGAGAGAAGCTTCGATCAAAGAATGCATGTCAAACCGCAGCGCCGGTACTTGGGTCCGGTCTCGGTGGTTTTCTGTGGTGTCGTCAGGTCATTGTGGCTTTTCCTCCGGGCTGCTGTATTATGGACACTGTCTTCCATTGAGGGAGACGGGAATCGCCTCGCGTGATGGCCGCGAGGTTGTGAGCGGACGGCGGCACAAGACGAATTCATGTTGGTGCCTTCGCCTGACCCGGTTTCACAGGCCGCAAAGAAGAACCACACAATGTTCGATACCAGGGACCGAATCGCGTTGTTCATCGACGGCGCGAACTTGTACGCAACCTCGAAGTCTCTCGGCTTCGATATCGACTACAAAAGACTGCTTCAGGAGTTCCAGTCGAAGGCCTACCTTCTTCGTGCCTATTACTACACAGCGCTGATCGAGGACCAGGAATACTCGTCGATCCGACCCTTGATCGATTGGCTCGATTACAACGGCTACAAGGTCGTGACGAAGCCCACGAAGGAGTTCTACGACTCCTCGGGCCGCCGCAAGATCAAGGCCAACATGGATATCGAGCTGGTCGTCGACGCCATGGAGATCGCCGACAGGATCGACCACATGGTGCTCTTCTCCGGGGACGGGGACTTCCGCCGCCTAGTCGAGGCGGTCCAGCGCAAAGGCAAGAAGGTCTCGGTGGTCTCGACCCTGCAGACCCAGCCGCCGATGATCGCCGACGACCTCCGGCGGCAGGCGGACCACTTCATCGATCTCGCCACCCTGCAGAGCCGGATCGGACGCGACCCGGCCGAGCGCGCCGCCCGCATGGCGGAACGTGAGGCCCAGCGCCGCCAGCACGCGCCGGCCGACTTCGAGGACGAGTTCGACGACGTCTGACGGACCGGCCCCGCCGCCGGGGCCTTCCCGCCGCTCCCCCTTCCGGACCGCCGGGCGCAGGCGCACGCGCCTCGCCCGCCGTCGCGTCCGACCGAAGAGACCACCCCGCCCGATGCTTCCCGGTTCGCGACGACCTGCCCTGTCCATGGACGCTCCGGCCCGCCGGCCACGGCGCGCGCGATTAGCGGCGGGCCTCCGCGGGGCCGTTGGCCTGCCCGATCCGGGTACGGCAACGGCCGGCTGCCGCCCGGCTCGGCCGGCATGAACCCGGCTGCCGATCCCCCGCGCGACTGCCCGATCTGCCCGCGGCTCGCCGCGTTCCGGTCCCATTGGGCCGAGCGGGAGCCGGCCTGGCACAACGCGCCGGTGCCGCTCTTCGGGGATCCCGGCGCGCGCCTCCTGATCGTCGGCCTCGCGCCGGGGCTGCGGGGGGCGAACCGCACCGGCCGCCCCTTCACGGGCGACTATGCGGGCGACCTTCTCTACGCCACGCTTCTCGACTTCGGCTGGGCGACGGGCACCTACCGGGCGAGCCCGGACGACGGCATCGCGCTCGTCGGGGCGGCGATCGTCAACGCCGTGCGCTGCGTGCCGCCGGAAAACAAGCCGACGCCGCAGGAGATCGGGAACTGCCGGCCCTATCTCTCGGCCGCCATCGCGGGCCTGCCGGCGCTCGACCGCATCCTCGCCCTCGGCCGCATCGCCCACGACAGCGTGGTGCGCGCCTTCGGCCTGCCGGCAAGCCGCCTCCCCTTCGGCCACGGCGCCGTCCACCGGCTCTCCGACCGGATCACCCTTCACGACAGCTATCACTGCTCCCGCTACAACACGAACACGGGCGTGCTGACCGAGCCGATGTTCCGGGCGGTGTTCGAGGGGCTCCGCAAGGGCACCTAATCACGATTGTATGATCTTGTGGCATGTCTCGCTCTGATTGCCGCACGCCTTCCCCTGGGGTACCGTTCTGAACGACCTACCAGAGGTCGCATTCAGAAGCATGATTTCAGGGAGGCTTTCATGTCCGTTCATCTCGGGGCAGTGCGGTCGCATGGCGGCGGCAATCGCGGCCTGGAATTCGCCGCGAGCGACAGCGCGCGCGACCAGGTCTTTTCAGGCCGATTCATCCGGATGTTCGACCTGCGCCCCGCGCGCTCGGTGGAACCGGAGGTTTTCAAGGCGATCGCCGAGGCGATGATCAAGGACGACAAGGGCGCGCCGATCACCGAACCGGAACCGGTCGACGAAAATCCGACCATCACGGCGGGCTATACCTATTTCGGCCAGTTCGTCGACCACGACGTGACGCTCGACACGACGGCGCTGAACGCGAAGGTCAAGGACGAGGCCGCGGTGACGGACTTCCGCTCGCCGGCGCTGGATCTCGATTGCGTCTACGGCCGAGGGCCGGGCGACCAGCCCTATCTCTACGAGCAACGCCCCGCGAAGGCCGGTCACCTTCGGCTCGGCGCCCGGCCCGGCGCCGCGGACGCGGTGGTCGGCAACCAGTCCGACGTGCTGCGGCTGGCGGCATCGACGGACGGCGGCCCGCGCGACGACTTCGCGATCCTCGGCGACAAGCGAAACGACGAGAACAAGATCGTCAACCAGATCCACGCGACGATCATCCAGTTCCACAACCGCGTCTACGACCAGATCGCAACCGGGCCGCGGGGATCGGACGAGCGCTTTGCCGAGACGGTCGACATCGTGCGCTGGCACTATCAGTACGTGGTCGTCCACGACTACCTGAAGCGGATCCTGCACCCCAAGGTCTGGACCCGCTACTTCGAGAAGGGGATCGCGAAGACGCGCTACTACGAGGCCCTGGGCTCCCGCTATTCCTACATGCCCCTGGAGTTCTCCGTGGCCGCGTTCCGGTTCGGCCATTCGATGGTCCGGCCGAGCTATTCGCTGAACAGCGCCATCTTCGAGGTGGGCGCCGGGCCACGCATCCCGGTCTTTTCCGGATCCGAGGAGCTCTTCGCGAACCTCAACGGGTTTCCTGGCACGCTGCTGCCGGACTGGGGGGCGGACTGGCACTTCTTCCTGCCCGGCCTGACCGCCTCACCCGGCACACCCGCGGATTTCGTCGTGCCGCAGCCCTCGTACCGAATCGACGCGCTGCTCGTCGACCCGCTGGCGCAACTGCCCGAATTCAAGGACCAGGGGATCAAGGCCAACCTGGCCTACCGCAACCTCGTCCGCGGACAGATGAACGGCCTGCCGAGCGGCGAAAGGCTGGCCCGGCATGTCGGCCTCGATCCGATGAACGACGAGACCCTCTGGGGCATCGGGTCGAAGGTCTTCGACGGGACCATCGAGGCGTTGCCCATCGAGGAGAAGGCCAAGGAGGAACTCGGGACGCTGAAGGCGGCCCGCGCCTCGCTGCGCGAGCGCTTCATCCTGGGCCATGACGAGTCCCTGCGCTTCAACACGCCGCTCTGGTACTACATCCTGCGCGAGGCCGAGGTCTTCGGGATCCACGGAACGACGGCCGACGGCAAGCCGGACCCGTTGCTCGCCCTGGGCGGACACCACCTCGGACCCCTCGGGAGCCTGATCCTGGCGGAGACCTTCGCGGGCATCCTGCGGATGGACGCCTCCTCGATCGCCGGCCGCGACTTCAGGCCGGATCCCCGGATTCAGGACGGGATGCCCAAGTTCGATCTCGCCGCCCTGTTCCGCTTCGCCTGCGGCTGAGCGGCCGGCGCCGCCCCTTCACTCCGCCCGCCGCATGAGCAGGGCCGCGAAGCGCACGCCGGGGCCCAGGGGGATCTCGACGCGGGCCTCGGGCACGAAACCGAGAGTCCGGTAGAAGGCTTCGGCGTTGAGGCTCGCGTAGCACTCGAACTCCAGGCGACCATCGCGGGCGGCGCCCTCGGCGCTCGCGGCGAAGAGGGCCCGGCCGATGCCGCGTCCTTCCCAGGCGGGGTCGACGGCAAAATGGCGGACATGGGCGAGGCCGGGGACGACCTCGCCCGAACCCGGCCGCTCCGCGCTCCAGCCCCCGCAGCCGACGATGCCGGCCTCGTCGGTCTCGGCCAGGAAGTAGCGGCCGCTCGCCACGAGCACCGGCTGCGGCTCCGTCATCAGGGGCAGCGCCACGGCGAGCACGGCCCCTTCGTAGGCGGTCGGGAAGCGGGTCTCGTAGGCGGCGCGCAACACCCGGCGCAACCCGTCGCGATCGGCGTCGACCGCCGGGCGGATGCGGTAGCGGGGTGTGGACGTGCCATCGGCCTCCGGTGTTCGCGCCATGAGCCTCTCCGGTATCGTCCGGCCTGCCCGGCCCCGGCGGACCGGCAGCGCCGCGTTGCCCGTCCAGCCCGCGCGGGGCAGCCTCCCAGACGGGCGATCAGTCCCGCTGCTTGAGGAGCCGGCCCTGCTCGCGCTTCCAGTCGCGTTCCTTCTCGCTCTCGCGCTTGTCATGGGCCTTCTTGCCGCGGCCGAGGGCAAGGCGGACCTTGGCGCGGCCGCGGTCGTTCCAGAAGATCTCCAGCGGGACCAGGGCCAGGCCCTCGCGCTCCACCGCGGCGGAGAGCCTGTCGATCTCGCGCCGGTGCAGCAGGAGGCGGCGCGGACGGCGGGTCTCGTGGTTGAAGCGGTTCGCCTGCAGATATTCGGGAATATAGGCGTTGTAGAGGAACAGGCTGCCGTCGTGCGCGGAGGCGTAGGCGTCCGTGATGTTGGACTTGCCGCCGCGCAGCGACTTCACCTCGGTGCCGGTCAGCGCGATGCCGGCCTCGACGGTGTCCAGGATCTCGTAGGAAAAGCGGGCCTTCCGGTTCTCGGCGGCGGGACGGCGCCCGCCGCCCTTGTCGGCGGACATGATCGCGCGCCCCTGCTCAGTTCAGCAGGCCGGCGTGCCGCATGGCCGCCTCGACCTCGGCACGCGGGCCGGACGACATGCCGACCAGCGGCAGGCGCAGCTCGTTCTGCATGCGGCCGAGCACCGACAGCGCGAATTTCGGGCCGGCCGGGTTCGGCTCCAGGAAGAGCGCGCGGTGGAGTGGCATCAGCCGGTCCTGATAGGCGAGCGCGGTCTTGTAGTCGCCGCGCAGGCAGGCGCCCTGGAACTCCGAGCAGAGCTTCGGGGCGACGTTGGCGGTGACCGAGATGCAGCCCGAGCCGCCATGCGCCATGTAGCCGAGCGCCGTGCCGTCCTCGCCGGAAAGCAGCACCCATTCGGGGCCGATCGCCATGCGTTCCAGTGACGGCCGGTTCAGGTTCATGGTGGCGTCCTTGACGCCGACCACGTTGCGGCAATCCCGCTTGATGCGCGCCATCGTCTCGACCGAGATGTCGACGACGCTGCGCGGCGGGATGTTGTAGACGATGATCGGGATGCCGACCGCCGCGTCGATGGCGTGGAAGTGCTGGTAGAGGCCTTCCTGGCTCGGCTTGTTGTAGTAGGGCGCGACCACCAGCAGGCCCTGCGCCCCCGCCTTCTCGGCATGACGGGCGAGGTCGATCGCCTCGGCGGTGTTGTTGGAGCCCGCGCCGGCGATGACGGGCACGCGTCCGGCGGCCACCTCGACGACGATCTCGACGACCCGCTTGTGCTCGTCATGGCTGAGCGTCGGGCTCTCGCCGGTGGTGCCGCAGGGGACCAGGCCGTTGGTGCCTTCCCGGATCTGCCAATCCACGAACCCCGCCAGGGCTTTCTCGTCGACCGCTCCGTCCCGGAAGGGGGTGACGAGGGCGGTGATCGATCCCTTGAACATTTCTGCTTCCTCTCGGCCGGTTCGTCCGGCATTCTCGGGTGCGCGGTCGTGATTTCGTCGCAATGCGCCGTCATCCGGTCGTCATTCGGCGCCGCTCGCGGACGTGGGCGCCGACAATAGTGGCTGGCGGCAGCATCGGCAAGACAAGACCGGGCGCGCGCCGGGCCGGGGTCAGGGCCCGCCTCGGGCGAGGAGCGTGGCAATCGGACACACGCAGTCAACCCTTTGTTCACCCTCGTCGGTGATGGTCGGTCGGTCCGCAGGACGCGGATGGGTTTGGCGTGTGCAGTCGGGGAGTTCGGGTATGCTCGAGGCGCTGGGACGGCGGGTCGCGGCCTTGGCCCTCGCGGCTGGTCTCGGCGCCATGGCGGCCGGGACGGCGGCGGCGGGCGACGCCGAGCTGACGCAGGCGCTGGAGATCGTCCGGCGCGGGGACGTGGCGGCCCTGAACCAGCTCAGGCCGAGCCTCGATCCGGTCGAGGCGAAGATCGCCGACTGGCTGATGATCCGCTTCGGCAATCCGGGCCTCTCCTCGCAGTTCATCACGCAGTTCGCCGTCGCCAACCTGCACTGGCCGGACCCGGAGACGTTCCGGCGCCGGGCCGAACAGGCGCTCGAGCGCGAGCAGCCGGGGCCGGATCTCGTCATCCAGGCCTTCCAGGGCAGCCGGCCCTATTCCAACCGCGGGCAGATCATGCTCGCGCGCGCCTATATCGAGAAGGGGCGCCACGCCGACGCGGCGGCGCTGATCCGGGCGGCCTGGCGCGACCCGACCCTGACGGAGAACGACGAGGCACTGATCCTCTCGGAATTCCCCGCCATCCTGACGGCCGAGGACCATCGGGCGCGGCTGGAGATCGCCCTCCTCAAGGGCCGCGCCTCGGACGCCGTCCGCATCGCCCGCCGCATGAGCCCGGACTACCAGAAGCTCGCGGCCGCGCGCCTCGCGGTGGAGAAGAAGGCGGCCAACGCCGGCAAGCTCCTCGACGACCTGCCGGCCTCGATCAAGTCGCAGATCAGCTATCTTTTCGGCCGGGCCCAGTGGGCGCGGCGGACGGACAAGTACCAGGAGGCGGCGGCGCTACTCATGCAGGCGCCGAAGGATCCGCGCGCCATGGTGGTCCCCGACGAGTGGTGGGAGGAGAAGCGGATCGTCGCCCGCAAGCTGCTCGATTCGGGCGACGCCAAGGGTGCGTTCCGGCTGATCGCCGGCCATACGGGATCGAGCCCCGCCGTCCAGGCCGACGCGGACTTCCATACGGGCTGGGTGGCGCTGCGCTTCCTCAACGATCCGCGGACGGCGATGAGCTACTTCGCCAAGGTGGCGGAGGCCTCGAACAAGCCGGTCACGCAGGCGCGCGCCTACTACTGGATGGGGCGCGCGTCCGAGGCCGGGGCGGGCGGCACGGCGCGGGACTACTACACGCGCTCCGCGCAGCACGGCTTCACCTTCTACGGCCAGGTGTCGCGGGCGAAGCTCGGCATGACCGACCTCGGCCTGCAGCGCACCGTGGCCCCGTCGAGTGCCGACAAGGCGGCGGCCGAACGCGACGACCGCTTCGCCGCCCTCGTCAAGCTGCAGCGGATCGGGCGCAAGGACCTCGCCTCGTCCTTCTACAAGCACATGGCCGAGACCCTGCAGACGCCCGGTCAGGTCGCGATCCTCATCGATCTCGCCGAGCGGCAGGGCTGGCACAACTACGCGGTGATGGCCGGCAAGGCGGCGGCACAGCGCGGGCTGGACATGGAGGTGCTCGCCTTCCCGCTGCGCGGGCTGCCGCCCGACATCGACACCAGCGGGCTCGAAAAGGCGCTGGCCTTCTCGATCACCCGGCAGGAGAGCGAGTTCAACCAGGCGATCGTGTCGAGCGCCGGGGCGGTCGGTATCTTCCAGGTGATGCCGGTCACCGGGCGGGAAGCGGCCAAGAAGCTCGGCATTCCGTTCGACGCCAACGGCTGGCGGAACGACATCCGCTACAACGTCAAGCTGGGCGCCGCCTACGTGGCGAATCTCGTCTCCAACTACGACGGCAACTACGTGATGGCGATCGCCGGCTACAATGCCGGGCCGGGCCGGATCCGCGAATGGGTGCAGGCCTACGGCGACCCGCGCACGGGCGACGTCGACATCATCGACTGGATGGAGCGGATTCCCTTCTCGGAGACGCGCAACTACGTGCACCGAGTGCTGGAGAACCTGCAGGTCTACCGCTTCCGGCTGGAGGGCCAGCGGCTGCAGATCGCCGAGGATCTCCGGCGCGGCGTCGGCGCGCGGTCGTCGATGACCGGGTCCATCGTGAGCCCAGCCGCCGCGGCTTCGGCCAACTGAGGACCCGACGAGGACGGCCCCGGGGCGATCGCGCCGGGTGAAGGAGAGGCAAGCGATGTCGGATGCTGCGGTCCCCTCGCGCGCGCCCGCCCCTGCCCCGGCCCCGCCCATCCAGATCGGCCCGCCGGAGATCGACGCCCTCGCGACGCCGTTCCGGCCGTTCCGCTACGAGGTGCCGGACGGGCTCGGCATCGCTGGCCGGATCTACGGGGAGCTCGATGACGCCCCCCTGCCCCTCCTCTGCCTGCCGGGCCTGACGCGCAACGGGCGGGACTTCGAGCCGGTGGCGGCCTTCCTGGCGGGACGGCGTCCGGTCGTGACCCTGGACTTCCGCGGGCGCGGGCAATCGGACCGCGATCCCTATCCGGACCGCTACTCGCCGTTGATCGAGGCGCAGGACGTGATCGTCGGGCTGGCGGCGCTCGGGCTGCCGCAGGTGGCGCTGCTCGGCACCTCGCGCGGCGGCATCGTCGGGATGATCCTGGCCGCACTGCGGCCCTGGCTCCTGAAAGCGGCGATCCTCAACGACGTCGGGGCCGTGCTGGAGCGCGACGGGCTGCTGCGCATCAAGGACTACGTGGGCGTCGGTCCGGCGCCGGCGGACTGGACGGAGGCGGAGGCGGCGGTCGCGCGGCTGGGGGGCGGCCAGTTTCCGGATCTCGACCGGGCGGCGATGGCCCGGATGGCGCGGCGGCTCTATCGCGAGGCCGACGGACGGCCGGTCCCCGACTACGACCCCGCCTTGTCGCGCGGGCTCGACGAGCTCACGCCCGAGTCCCCCCTCCCCGACCTCTGGGCGCCGTTCGAGGCGCTGAAGGACGTTCCCGTCCTGGTGATCCGGGGGGCGCTCTCGGACATTCTCTCGGAGATGACGGTCACCGCCATGGCGGCGCGGCATGCGGGGCTCGAGGCCCATACGGTCCCGCGGCAGGGGCACGCGCCGCTGCTCGAGGACGAGGCGACGCTAGCGCGAATCGGCGCCTTCCTGGACAGGGCCGAGCACCGGGGGACGTCCGCCGGCTGAGACCAGCTTTCCTTCCCGTTGGGGCACGAAGCGCGGCCGGCGAGGCCGGGGCTTACGACCATGCGTGCGCCCGCAAGGGCCGGCGCGCAAAAAGGAAAGGGCCCGGCGGTTTCCCGCCAGGCCCCGAGTTCGCGATCGGAGATCCGATCAGAAGTTGCGCTGAACGCGGAGGCCGAGGATGAAGGCGTCGTTGTTGCGCAGACGATAGTCCGTGCGGGTCTGCGTGCCGCCGACCGCGGTCGGCGCAGCGCCGAAGGTCGAGCCGGAGTAGGCCGCACGGGTCGCGTTCGTGAACTCGACGTTGCGGTACTCGGCGGCGAGACCGATCTGGAGACCGGCGACCGGCTTCCAGCGGACGTCCGCAGCCACTTCGTACTGGTCGTAGTCGTTCGCGCCGTAGCCATCGACCGAGCCGTAGCCGCCGTCGATGTTGAACTCCCACTGGGCCGAGAAGTTATGCTTGAAGCCGGCGCTGACGGTCCAGGCCTCGGTGGTCTTGAAGCCACCGCGGCGAGTCAGGACAGCGTCGGCACCGAGGGCGCCAAAGCCGGTGAAGCAGTTCGCGCAGGCATAACCGATGGCGCCATCCGAGTAGTTCCCCTGCAAGAAGAACTGGTCGCCGGCGGCGAGCATCGGCAGGTTCACGAGGACGCCGGCGCCGACGGAGTAGCCCCAATCGTCCTTGTTGGCGGTGCCCGTGAGCCGGGTCTGGCTGCCCGCGCCCGTAGCCGCGGCACCGTAGATGTTGTGAGCGACCGCCATCAGCTGGGCCGAACCCCAGGCCTGAGAGATGCGGAGCTGACCCACGACGTCCGGGTACTTCATGCCCTGGTAGGCGAAGCCGTAGAAGTCGCGAATGTTCGTGATGGTGCGGAAGGTGAAGTTGTCCACGTAAGTGGCGTTCAGGCTGCCGCGACGACGGTTCGAGGTCGACGGGTCTTCCAGCGACAGCGACGCGGAGATGCCGTTGCCGAAGGAGAAGGTGTAAGCGAAGAGGTTGGTCTTCGCGTCACCCCACATCGAGTGGTAGTCCATGCCGTAGGCGACGCCGGTGACGTAGTCGTAGAACGACTGGGCGCGGCCGGCGGTCAGGCCACCGAACTGCACGAAGGCCTGGTCGAGCTCGGTCGCGACGACGCTGCCGCCCGAACGCGAGTTGAGCGACCAGTAGGCTTCGATGTAGGAGCGCAGCAGACCGAACTCGGTGTTGGTGCGGGCATCGAAGTGCAGGAGGGCGCGAGCGCGGGTGAACATGTCGTCACGAGTGCGGTCGCCACCGAGACGGCCGAAGTAGGCATCCGTCGTGCCAACCCGGCTGAAGCGGGTGTAGAGGGCCGGGATCGGCGGAACGGCGTTGGGATCTGCGGCACGCAGAAGCGTACGGGAGTTGGTGGTGGTGCGCAGGTACGACGTGGTGTCGCCGTAGCGGTAGTCGGCGCGGACGTAGCCGTCGATCTTGAGGCAGGTCTCGGTGCCCGGGATGTAGAAGAAGCCCGTGCCGTAGGCGTCGCAGACCTTGACGTAGTCCACGGCAGCCGGAGCCGGCCGGCCGAGGTCGGCGGCCGAGGCCCCCGTCGCGGCGAGCATGGCCGCAGCCATGGTTGCGTACTTGAACTTCATTGGTGAACCCCCTGTTGGTTCGTGTCTCACGGCGACCCTGGTCCTGACCCGACCGAAGAGGCCTCGATGGGTTCACCCACTGACCTCGCGTCGCCGTTCGACCGTGACCATACTCCGGGCCTGAATATTTTGAAGTGCCAGCGCATGCAGTTTCCTAGACATTTCAACATTCCGATCCGTGCGTTGCCGGGACGCCACAGTGCGGGAGCGTGGCCGTTAACCCTGTCCGAAGGGGAGGCCCGGGCGCCTCGGGGTGGTGGCGAGAGGGGGCCCTGAACTTCGGCAAGAGGCCGGAAAAGTGCCCGATTTCCGACACTTCACCGCCTTGTGAAGGGCGGCCGGAGCCGGGCCGGACGGCAGGGCCCGACACCCTTGCAGGCGCCTGACAGGATTAACGAGGGCGCCGGCCCGGGGCATCGGCCCGGTGCCGCGGCGTGCCGCCCGCTGGCGGCCCGATGGCGCGCCCGGGGCTTGCCGAGGGCCGCCGGGAGACCCGCGCGGCGCACGAATCGGCCGCGAGCGGGTCCGTCCTGCGGGAATCGAGTCGGCCGGTGGCCTGGCGGCGACCGGCGCGGGGATGTCGCGGGACGTGCGGGGGATCGGGGCACCGCGGGGATTCGATGGCCCGAATGCTCTCCGACTCGCATAAGGGAGGCCGGCGGCGCCGCGCTCTCCATCGGTTCGGGTGAGACCGAACGAAGAAGGCCCGGCGGTTTCCCGCCGGGCCCTTGATCGAGAACGATCCTTCGGTGGATCAGAAGTTCCGCTGGACGCGGAGGCCGAACACGTAGGAGTCGTTGTTCTTGAGCGCAGCGACGCCCGGCGCGCTGTAGTAGGCGCGGGTGGCGTTCGAGAACTCGAGGTTCCGGTATTCGGCGGTGGCGCCGATCTGGAGACCGGCGACCGGCTTCCAGCGCAGGGTGCCGGCGACTTCGTACTGGTCGTAGTCGTTGGCGCCGAGGCCGTCGACAGCGGCATAGCCGCCGCTGACCGAGAAGTCCCACTGAGCCGAGAAGGCGTGGTAGAAACCGCCGCTGAGCGACCAGGCCTCGGTCAGGCCGAGCTTGCCGCGGGTGCCGATCACGGCGTCGGCGCCCAGGTGACCGTAGGCGTTGAAGCAGTTGACGCAGACGTAGCTCATCGCGCCCTTGCCGTAGAACGCCTCGGCGAAGATCTTGTCGCCGGGCGCGATCATGGGCAGGTTCACTTCGACGCCAGCGCCGACCGCGTATCCCCAATCGTCCTTGTTGTAGACGGTGCCGAAGACCGGGGCGGCCGCCGGGCCGCCGACGGCGGTGCCGGTGCCGTAGACGTGGTGGGCGGCGACGCTGAGCTGCGCCTTGCCCCAGGCCTGGGCGATCGCCAGCTGGCCGACGACGTCCGGAACCTTCACGCCCTGGTAGCCGAAGTCGTAGGTCGAGAAGAAGGGAGCGAGGACACCGGCTCCGCCGATCGTGTTGCGAGTGAACGCGGGGACGGGTGTGCCGAAGTTGGCAGTGCCGCGACGACGGCCGCTCGTCGACGGATCTTCGAGCGACAGCGACGCGGACACGCCGTTGCCGAAGGAGAAGGTGTAGGCGAGCAGGTTGGTCTTCGAGTCCGGCCAGGTCTCATGGTAGTGCATGCCGTAGGCGTAGCCGGTGATGAAGTCGAAGAACGACTGGGCACGACCGGCGGTCAGGCCGCCGAACTGAATAAAGGCCTGATCGAGGGACGTCGCGACGCCGCCGTTGTCGCCGCTGTTCGTGGTAAAGAACACCTCGGCGTAGGACCGCAGCAGACCGAACTCGGTGTTGGTGCGGGCGTCGAAGTGCAACAGCGCACGAGCGCGGGTGAAGATGTCGTTGCGGTTGCGGGTCGTGGCGGTCGGAGTCGCACCGAAACCACCGAAGTAGTAGCGGTTGGTGACCGCACCGCCAGCCCTCTTGATCAGGTACGGCGTCGTGCTCTGGTAGCGGTAGTCGGCGCGGACGTAGCCGTCGATCTTGAGGCAGGTCTCGGTGCCCGGGATGTAGAAGAAGCCGGTGCCGTAGGCGTCGCAGACCTTGACGTAGTCCACGGCAGCCGGAGCCGGCCGGCCGAGATCGGCGGCCGAGGCCCCCGTCGCGGCGAGCATGGCCGCAGCCATGGTGGCGTACTTGAACTTCATTGGTGAACCCCCTGTTGGTTCGTGACTGCCGGCGACCAATCCTGACCCGATTGAAGGCATCGACCTCGCGGCCGGCTTACCTTGCGTCACCGATCGACACGACCATACCCGTGAAGCTCCCGAAATGAAGTCCTGAGTCGATCTGAGCGGCCGCTCGAATAGATTTGCGGAGCTTACGTTGCAAAGACGCCACGATTTACATAACGTATTCTGCATGTCATATGTTTGTTTCGATCATTTCTCACACTGTTATTTCTTATGTGAATCCTACACTAAGGCTTTTCTCAGACCTGTTATTTAATTACATGCTGTTATGTGAATTGATAGGTCGGCCCGCGCTCCCTCGCAGCCGTGGACCGGTCGGGCAGCCAGCCGGCCGCGGCGCACCATGGTTCACGATGGGTAAATCCGGGTCGGATCTGGCGTTTTTCGATTCGGCCGGGGGCGCTATGCTCGGCGCCTCGGCGGAGGACGGGGCGATGGATCACGACGGCGGGGGGCCCCCTGCGGCGGGGGCGGGACGGCAGGGGACGGCGGGGCTGCTGGCGCAGGCGGAGCCCTTCGCGGGGCTCGGCGCGGAGGACCTGGGGCGGGTCGCGCGGGCCCTGAAGTCACGCCGCTATCCGGCCGGGACGCTGATCTTCTCGCGCGGGGACCCGGGCGACTTCGCGCTGCTCGTCGAGGAGGGGCGCGTGCGGATTTCGGTGATGTCCGGCGAGGGCCGCGAACTTTCGCTCCGGATCGCCGGGCCCGGCACGCTCGTGGGCGAGATCGCGCTCCTCGACGGCGGGGCGCGAACCGCGGACGCCTCGGCGATGACGGACGTTGCCGCTCAGATCCTGTCGCGGGCGGAGTTCGGCCGGCTGATGGAGGCCTCGCCCGCCCTCTCGCGGGCGGTGGTCGCCATGCTGTGCCGCCGCCTCAGGGACACGACGGACCAACTCGAATCGATCGCGCTGCACCGGATCGAGGCCCGGCTCGCCCGGCTGCTGCTCTCCCTCGCCCGCCAGGTCGACCCGAACGCGGGGGCGAGCGTCCGCCTCCACCTCGACCTCAGCCAGAGCGACCTCGCCGACATCGTCGGGGCGAGCCGGCCGAAGGTGAACCGGGCGCTCCTCGCCATGCAGGAGGCGGGTGCCATCCAGCGCAAGGGGGCGGACCTCGTCTGCCGGCTCGACCGGCTCACGGCGGTCGCCGAGGAGCCCGAGGGCGGCTCGTGAGGCTCGCCCGGATCCGGCGGCCCGGCGCGGCGGCGGCCGGGTTCGCCGTCCTCGCCCTCGCGCTCGGGGCCTGGAGCCTTGCGCCGGGGGCGACGGGCGACCGGCTCGGCGAGGCGGCCGTCGACGCGCTGTTCGCGGCCTTTCCCCGGCAGCCGGCGGACGACCGGGTGCGGATCGTCGACATCGACCGGGACAGCCTCGCGGCGCTCGGACCCTGGCCGTGGCCGCGGGAGCGTTTGGCCGCGCTCCTGGAGCGGATCGCGGCGGCCAAGCCGGCGGCGGTGGCGCTGGACGTGCTCCTCGACGGGCCGGACCGGCTCTCCGTCCGATCCGCCGGCCGGCTGCTCGCGGAGCGCCTGGGACGGCCCGAGCTCGCCGATCTCGGCCGGGAGGTCCCGGACGCGGACGAGCGGCTGGCGGCCGCGGCGGCGCTCGCGCCGACCGTCGCGGGCCTGGTGCTGGCGCCGGAGCCGGGCGCGGACCTGCCGCCCCCGGCGTCGATCGCCGTCACGGGCGGGCCGGCGGCGCTCGATCCCTGGGCCGCGCCGGGGGCGCTCTCGCCGCCGCCGGGCGTGGCGGGCGCGGTGCGCGCGGTCGGGGTTCTGTCCCTGCCGGCCGGCTCGGACGGCACGGTCCGGTCCGTGCCGATGCTCGCGCTGGCGGACGGGCGGCCCTATGCGGGGCTCGCCGCGGAGGCGGTGCGGGCGGGGCTCGGGGCCGGGCTCTTCATGCTCGCGCCCGCGCCGCCGACGCTGACCATCGGCGACCGGCCGGTCCGGCTCGGGGCGGACGCCACGATGCGGCTGCGGCCGGCTTCGGGCGCGGCCTGGGCCGGCAGGGTCGTGCCGGCGGCGCGCGTGCTGGCGGACGGGTTCGACGGGGCGGGCCTGGCGGGCCGGATCGTCTTCGTGGGGTCGAGCGCGCCGGAGGCGGGCGGGCTCCGGGCGACGGTGGCGGACCCGCTCGCGCCGTCGGTCAGGATCCAGGCGGAGGCGGCCGGGCAGATCCTGGACGGGCGGTCGCCCGTCCGGCCGGCCTGGGCGGCGCTCGCCGAGCGGCTCGCGGCAGGTGTCCTGGGCCTCGCGGCGCTCGCGGCGGCGCTGCGGCTCGGCCCCGCGGGCGGCCTTCTCGCCACGGGGCTCGTGACGGCGGCCTGGTCGGGAACGGCAGCGGCGGCGACGCTGGCGGCCGACACGATCCTCGATCCGGCGACCCCGGCGCTCGTGGCGGCGGCGACCTTCGCGACCACCGCGCTGGCGGCCTTCGCGGCGACGAGGCGGCGGGAGGCGGCGCTGCGGCGGCGGTTCGAACAGCATCTCGCCCCGGATGTGGTCCGCCGCATCGTCGAGAACCCGGGCCTCGTCCGGCTCGAGGGCGAGATCCGGGAGATCACCACGCTCTTCACCGACATCGAGGGCTTCACGAGCATGACGGAGCGGGCCGAGCCGGCGGTGCTGGTCGCCCTGCTCGACCGCTACTTCGAGGGGCTGATCGGAATCCTGGTCGACCACGGGGCCACCATCGACAAGGTGGTCGGCGACGCGGTGCACGCCTTCTTCAACGCACCCCTGGATGTGCCGGACCATGCCCGCCGCGCCGTCGAGGCGGGGCTCGCGGTCGTCGCCTTCGCGGAGGCGTTCCGCCAGGGTGCGGAGGCGCGGGCGCTCGGGCTCGGCCGGACGCGGGTCGGCATCGAGACCGGCCGGGCGATCGTCGGCGACGTCGGGGGCGGGCGGAAGCTCGATTACACGGCACATGGCGACGCGGTGAACTCCGCCGCGCGGCTGGAGGCGTCCAACAAGCTGTTCGGCTCGGCGATCGCGGTCGGGCCGGGCACCCGGGCGCGCGTGCCCGGAATCGCGTTCCGCAGCCTCGGCACCATCCGGCTGCGCGGACGCGGGTCGGACACCGTCGTGGTCGAGCCCTGGCCCCATCCGGTCGAGCCCGCGATCGCCGAGGCGTGGGAGACGGCGGCGGCGCTCATGGCGGAAGACCCGCCGGCCGGGCGCAAGGCCTTCGCGGCACTCGCCTCGAAGCTCCCGGGCGACCCGGTCGCGGAGCGGCTGTCGGCGGAGGCGTGAACGCGGGTTCCGGGGGCTCCATGGAATACGGGTTCCTAGGGGCCTAGTGGTCCAACCGCATGGCGGAGGCGGTGGCGCCGGTCGCGGTGCGGGAGCGGCCGGCTGCTTCCGACGTCCGGGCCCCTTCCCCGATCGCATCCCCGGCCGGAGCGGAGCGAAGGGCCGGGGTCCAGCGCCTTCCACCGGCCGCAGCGCTGCGGATGGCGGCCCGCGCTGGGTCCCGGATCTGCGGCGCGTGCCGCGCCTTGTCCGGGAATGCGGATGGAGGGGTGGGGGTTCGCAAGATCCCCCGACCTTGGGGCACACCCTTTCCCCCGCATCCCCGGCCGGGGCGTAGCGAAGGGCCGGGGTCCAGCGCTCTCCACTGGCCGCAGCTCTGCGGATCGGGGCTCGCGCTGGGTCCCGGATCTGCGGCGCGTGCCGCGCCTTGTCCGGGAATGCGGATGGAGGGGTGGGGTTCGCAAGATCCCCCGACCTTGGGGCACCCCCTCTCCCCGCATCCCCGGCCGGAGCGCAGCGGAGGGCCGGGGTCCAATGCCCTCCACCCGCCGCAGTGCTGCGGATCGGGGGTCGCGCTGGGTCCCGGATCTGCGGCGCGTGCCGCGCCTTGTCCGGGAATGCGGATGCCGGGACATCACTTGCCCGCCCATGAGGGGCAGCACCCCGACGGAGGGCGGCAACGCCCTGGACAGAGGGGCGGCTCAGCCCTCGGCGGCGGCCTTCTCGGCGTCCTCGTATTCGGAGGAGAGGGCGAGCCAGCGCTCCTCGACCGCGGCGATGGCCCGTTCCGTGTCGGCCCGCTCCTTGGAGAGGCGGGTGCCCTTCGCCGGGTCGCGGGTGAAGAGGGCCGGGTCGGCGAGGTCGCGGTCGAGGCGGGCGAGGTCGGCCTGCAGCTTTTCGAGCCGGGTCTCGGCGGCGCGGATCTCCTTGCGCAGCGGCGCGAGTTGCTCGCGGATCTGCGCGGCGAGGCGGCGGCGGTCCTGCGCCGAGGTTTTCGGGGTCTCGGTGTCCCGGTCGGTGCGGCCCTCGCGGTTGGCGCGCTCCAGGATCAGCTTCTTGTAGTCGTCCATGTCGCCGTCGAAGGACGAGACCGTGCCGTCCGCGACGAGCAGAAGGCGGTCGACGGTCGCCTCGACCAGATGGCGGTCGTGACTGATCAGGATGACGGCGCCGTCGTATTCGGCGAGCGCCTGGACCAGGGCCTCGCGGCTGTCGATGTCGAGGTGGTTGGTCGGCTCGTCGAGGATCATCAGGTTCGGGCCCGCGAAGGTGGCGAGGCCCATGAGGAGCCGTGCCTTCTCGCCGCCCGAGAGGTCCTTGGCGGGGGTGTCCATGCGGCTCGTCGGCAGGCCCATCTGGGCGACGCGCGACCGGACCTTCGCCTCGGGCTCGCCCTTCATCAGCGGCCAGACATGCTGGACCGGACTCTCCCCCGGCAGGAGGTCGTCGAGCTGGTGCTGGGCGAAGAAGCCGATGCCGAGCTTGTTGGCCCGCTTGACCTCGCCCTGCATGGCCGGGAGCCGGCCGGCCAGCAGCTTGGCGAAGGTGGACTTGCCGTTGCCGTTCGCCCCCAGCAGGCCGATCCGGTCCTCGGTGTCGATCCGGAGCGAGATGTTGCGCAGGATCGGCTTGCCCGGTTCGTAGCCGACGGCGACCTTGTCGAGCGCGAGGATCGGCGGCGCGAGGCGGCCGGCCGGGGCCTGGAACGAGAAGGGCATCACCTCGTCGGCGGCGAGCGCGGCGATCGGCTCCATCCGGGCGAGCGCCTTCATCCGGCTCTGGGCCTGGCGCGCCTTCGTCGCCTTGGCCTTGAAGCGGTCGATGAAGGCCTGCATGTGCGCCCGCTGCGCCTCCTGCTTCTCGCGCATCTTCTGCGTCAGGATCATCTTCTCCCGGCGCTGCCGCTCGAAGCTGTCGTAACCGCCCCGGTAGGCGACGAGCTTGCCCTGGTCGAGGTGCACGATCATCTCGACCGCGTTGTTGAGCAGGTCGCGGTCGTGGCTGATGACGATGACGGTGTGGGGATAGCGGGCGAGATAGGTCTCCAGCCAGAGCGTGCCCTCGAGGTCGAGGTAGTTGGTCGGCTCGTCGAGGAGGAGCAGGTCCGGCTCGGCGAAGAGGACGGCCGCCAGCGCCACCCGCATGCGCCAGCCGCCCGAGAAGTCCGAGCAGGGCCGGCGCTGGGCCTCGTGGTCGAAGCCGAGGCCGGCGAGGATCGTCGCCGCGCGCGCCTCGGCCGAATGGGCGCGGATGTCGGCGAGGCGGGTATGGATCTCGGCGATGCGGTGCGGGTCCGTGGCGGTCTCGGCTTCGGCCAGCAGCGCGGCGCGCTCGGTGTCGGCGGCGAGCACGAAGTCGATCAGCGCGATCGCGCTGCCCGGCGCCTCCTGCGCCACGCCGCCGATGCGGGCCCCGCGCGGGACCGCGATCGACCCGCTCTCGGCGGCGATGTCGCCGGTGACGAGCTTGAAGAGCGTCGTCTTGCCGGTTCCGTTCTTGCCGACGAGCCCGGCCTTGGCGCCCGCCGGAATGGTGACGGAGGCCTGCTCCAGGAGGGTGCGGCCCGCGATGCGGTAGGTGAGGTCCGAGACGGTGATCATGGCGCCAAGGGACTTAGCCGCGGAACCGGTCCGCGTCGAGAGGGCGGCGCCGCTCGGGGCTGGGCGTGACTGTTACATCGTAACGGGGTGACCGGGCCCGCACCGCCGCCTTACTCTCCGGACGGGGCCGGGACGGCCCGAAGAAACAGCGCAGGGAGAAGACGAGATGTGTGTTCCCGGATGCGAGGAAGCGGTCCTCAAGCGACTGACCCGCCGCGGCCTGTTCAGGGGTGCCACCGCCGCCACCGCGGCCGGCTTCGCCGCCACGGCGCTGCCCGGCGTCGCCGCCGCTCAGGCGCGCAGCTTCTCCAAGGTGGTCGATCTCACCCACACGATGAGCCCGGAGTTCCCGACCTTCTTCGGCGTACCGGGAATCGAGATGCAGAAGCAGTTCGACTTCAAGAAGGACGGCTTCAATCTCTACTGGTGGCGCATCATCGAGCATGCCGGCACCCACATGGACGCCCCGATCCACTTCTCCGAGGCCGGGGCCACGATCGACAAGATCGCGGCGGATGCCCTGGTCGCCCCGCTCGCCGTCGTCGACATCGCCGCCAAGGCGGAGAAGGACGTGGACGCCCAGGTGACCGTCGCGGACATCGAGGCCTGGGAGGGCAAGAACGGCAAGATCCCCGACGGCGCTGTGGTCGCCATGAACTCCGGCTGGGACAAGCACGTCACCACGGCCAAGTTCATGGGCAAGGACGCGAACGGCGTGCTGCACTTCCCCGGCTTCTCGGCCGAGGCGGCCGAGTACCTCATGAAGACCCGCAGCGTGCGCGGCCTGGCGGTCGATTCCGCCTCGCTCGACCATGGCCCCTCGAAGGACTTCAAGGTCCACTACATGTGGCTGCCGTCCGGCCGCTTCGGCCTTGAATGCGTAGCCAACCTCGGCGCGGTCCCGCCGGTCGGGGCGACGATCGTGATCGGCCAGCCGAAGATCCGCGACGCCACCGGCGGCCCGAGCCGCATCCTGGCGCTGGTGTGAACCGAGGGCGCCGGCGGGGTCGGGGGGCCGGCAGAGGGACCGGATCCGGGCGTCGGACCCGGTCCGCCCCGCCTGTGGACGGCGGTGGATGTTAACGGTCTGTCAAGGTTGAGGCTTTTTGAACGGGGGCAGTCCCGATGGGGCCAGCGAATGGCCCCGATCGGGCCCGATTTCCGCCCGATGCCACATCCAACCTCGAGCCTGTCCGGAGCGGCGGATGCGCGCCCGTCCGCTCCGGCCGGGATTTCATGAAGGACCGTTGCCCATGTTCCGCTCCCTCGATCTCCGGGTCGTCCTCGCGGGCGTCGTCGCCCTCGGCTTCGTCACCTTCGACCATCCGCAGGCGCAGCTCTCCGGCGTCAACGCGCGCCTCTCCGGCGACACCATCGCGGTCGACGCGGTCTTCCAGCCGGCGCTGGCCTGCTGGTCGGTGGACACCGCCCGGGAGGGCAAGCCCGAGGGCGCCAGAACCGGCGCCGGCACGGTCGCGGTGACCGTGTCGCTGGACCGCTCGGGCGAGCCCTGCACGGGGCCGGTGCCGCCGGTCCGGGCCAGCCTGGAGGTGCCCGCCCGGCCCGACGCCACATCGGTGCTGGTCTTCTTCGTCGACGAGACCGGCAAGGTGGTCTGGACCGAGAAGGGCCGCATCCGCACCTGACGGGCAGCATCCCGCGGCCGGAGGTTGCCCGGCGGGCGCGGAGCGTGCCTCATGGCGCCCCCGCCACAGGAGCCGGCCGCCACGCCATGAAGCCCGTCGTTCTCTACGACCTCTGCACGGCCGACGACCGCCGGCTGAGCCCCTACTGCCGTCGGATCCGGCTCGCCCTCGCCCACAAGGGGCTTCCGGTCGAGACCGTGCCGACGCCGTTCACGGCCATTCCCCGCATCGCGGGGGGCGGCCAGAAGACGGTCCCGGTCATCGACGACGGGGGGCGGCTCGTGCGCGACAGCTGGGCGATCGCCGAGTATCTGGAAGAGGCCTATCCGGACCGGCCGAGCCTCTTCGGCGGCCCGGCGGGCCAATCGGCGGCGCGTTTCGTCGAGGCCTGGGCCAACGCGCTGCTGCCCCAGATCTCGCCCATCGTGCTGACGGACATCCACGCCCTCCTGGCGCCGGAGGACCAGGCCTACTTCCGCGCGAGCCGTGAGGCCCGGTTCGGCCGCAGCCTGGAGGCGGTCTGCGCCGACCGGGAGGCGCGCATCCCGGCGTTCCGGGAAGCCCTCCTGCCGCTCCGGCTCATGCTGCGCAGCCAGCCGTTCATCGGCGGCGCCGGGCCGACCTACGCCGACTACGCCGTATGCGGGACGCTGCACTGGCCCCTGACGGTCAGCAGCCTCGAGCTCCTCGCGCCGGACGATCCCGTCCGGATCTGGTACGCCGCTTGCGAGGAGGCCTGCGGGCTCGGCGCGGGCCGCTGACGGGCGGCGATCGGCGCTAGGGCTTCGGCAACCGTCGTCGGCTATGGTCTGCCGGGCGAACGAAGGAACGGCGGGACTCATGGCGGTACTGGTGACGGGCGGGGCCGGCTATATCGGCAGCCACATGGTGTGGGCCCTGGTGGACCGGGGCGAAGACGTGGTGGTGCTGGACAGCCTCCGGACGGGCTTCCGCTGGGCCGTCGCCCCGGAGGCGACCTTCGTCCAGGGCGACATCGCCGACGACGCGCTCCTCGACGAGTTGATGGCGCGGCACGCCGTCGATGCGGTCATCCACTTCGCCGGGTCGATCATCGTCCCGGAATCGGTGGCCGATCCCCTCGCCTATTATCTGAACAACACGGTCAAGAGTCGGGCCCTGATCGCCGCGGCGGTCCGCAACGGGGTGCGCAATTTCGTGTTCTCCTCGACGGCCGCCGTCTACGGGGATCCCGAGCGCATCCCGGTCTCCGAGGACGAGCCGCTGAAGCCGCTGTCGCCCTACGGCACGTCCAAGCTGATGACCGAGATGATGCTCGCCGACGTCGCCAAGGCGCACGACTTCCGCTACGCGGCGCTGCGCTACTTCAACGTCGCCGGCGCGGACCCGCGCGGGCGGACCGGACAGTCGACCAAGGGCGCCACGCACCTCATCAAGGTCGCCTGCGAGACCGCGCTCGGCGACCGCCCGGAGATCCAGGTCTTCGGCACCGACTACGACACGCCGGACGGCACCGGGGTGCGCGACTACATCCACGTGTCCGACCTCATCGCCGCGCATGCGCTGGCGCTCGACCACCTGAGGGCCGGCAATCCCAGCCTCGTGGCCAACTGCGGCTACGCCAAGGGCTTCTCGGTGCTGGAGGTACTGAAGTCCGTCGAGCGCGTCGCCGGCGTCACGCTGCCGGTCCGGTACGCCCCCCGCCGCCCGGGCGACAGCCCGAAGGTGGTCGCCCAGTCCGACCGCGTCCGCGAGACGCTCGGCTGGACGCCGCAATGGGACGACCTAGACACCATCGTGGGCCATGCGCTCGCCTGGGAACGGCACCTGAAGACGCGCAATCAGATCTGACTCCGTCGTCTTCCGGGCCCCGGCCCGCCTGCCCCTGCTGGGAGTTGCAGAACATGGTCATCGACGACCTCGACCGGGAGCGCGGGCTCGAGTTCCGGCGCCGGCCGTCGGATCGGGGCGCCTGACGCGGGTTTGAATGCGGGCGGGCATCGATCGGGTGTAGACTTCGCCCGACGTCGGGTGTGTCGGGTATCCCGGAGACGACAGGACCATGGACGCGGGATTTTCTCGCCGCAGCCTCTTCATCGCCGCCGCGGGCCTGGCGGCCGGCGCGGTCGCGCTGGTGCAACCCGCTGGCCGGGCCCGGGCGGCGCTCCGGGTCGGCCATGTCGGGGAGGCGATCGGCGACGCCTTCGCGGAGCTCGCGGCCGAACGCCGCCGTCTGGAGCAGGCCGCGGACGTGTTCGACGGAGACCTTGTGTCCACCGGCGTCCAGGCCCGCGTCTCCATGAAGCTCGGCAGCGCCACGACGGTCCGGCTCGGCGCGGAGGCGAAGCTGCGCATCGACCGGTTCGTCGCCGAGCGAGGCGGCGTCCTCGACCTCGGCCAGGGTGCCCTGCTGTTCGACCGGCCGGAGTCGGCGCCGAAGACGGACGTCCGCATCCGCTCGACATTCGGCCTGATCGCCGTGCGCGGCACCCGCTTCTTCGCAGGCCCGAGCCGGGGGGTCTTCGGAGTCTTCGTCGAGCGCGGCGAGGTCGCCGTCGAGGCTGGCGGCCAGCGCCGGGTCCTCGGATCGGGTCAGGGCGTCGATATCCCCTCCCCGGGCGCTCCCCCGAGCGAGGTCAAGGCCTGGGGCGCCCCACGCATCCGCGAGGCCATCGCGTCGGTGACCTGAGGCGGCCCGGCGTTTCGTCCCAGCCCCCACCCCTCCCCCGCAACCCCGGACGAGGCGCGGCACGCGCCGCCGCGGCGGCTCATGGCCGGACGAAGAACTTCTTCTCGGTGAGCGTCGGCAGGTTGAGGAGGTTGGAGAAGGGGGTGCGGTCGCGCGTCAGCATCGGCATGAAGGTGGTGAAGACCTTGGTGCCGGTGAGCAGCGGGCCGAGCAGGCGCGTCATCAGGGCGGGGCCCTCGGTGAGGGTCGGGAGGCCCGTCACCTTCTGGAACGGCAGGCGGGTCTTCGACAGGGTCGGCAGCCACAGGACGCTCGAGAAGGGCGTGCGCGGATCGTACTGGTAGGGCTCGTAGGCCGGCGCGGGGATGCCCGAGTCGATGGGGCCGTGGCGGTCCAGGATGGTGGTCGCCGTCAGGGCGGTGCCGAAGGGGGCATGCACGGCCACGAGGCTGTGGCCGGCCGCGACGCGGGCGGCGTAGACCTGCGCCTCGGCGCGCGGGATGAAGGCGCCCATCATGGCCTTCTCGACGGCGTCGCGGGTCAGCGCCGAGCCGGTGGCCGGGTCGGTCGCGGAGAAGAGGAACTTGTCCTCGTAGTCGGTGTAGCGGCCGAGCTCGGCGAAGGCGGCTTCCGCCTCGGCGTTGGTCGGGTACATGCGGCAGAGGGTCTGGACCATGGCCTTACTCCGTTCTGGTCTGGGGCGTGAACCGGGGCCCCTGCCGCCCGGGGCCGCCCCGACGCAGGTCCGTGGCGGACCCCGGCAGGAGCGGCAGCATGATGAGGAGGGTCGCCGCCAGGAGCGCGAACTCCAGGGCGAACACGGCGGTGAAATCCCCCGCCGGACCGAAGAGGGTACGCGCGGGAGCGCCGAGAAGATCACGCAGAAGCCCGCCGACCGCGATTCCCACGCCGGCGGCGGTCGCCTGGACGGCGCCCCAGGCGCCCAGCGCCAGGCCGGCCTGCGCAGGCGGGGCGAGGTTCATGGTGGCGGTGAGCGTGCCGTGGCCGAAGAGGCCGCCGCCAAAGCCGATCAAGCCGACGCTGGCGACGAAGAGCCAGGTCGAGCCGGCCGGGCCGGCCGCCATCACGCCCGCGAAGGCGAGTGCCCCGGCCGCGGCGCCCGAGGCGGCCATGCGGATCGGGTCGGCGCCGCGCGAGAGCACGTGGGACGCCAGGCTGAAGCCGAGGAGGCCGCCGGCGGCGAGCGTCGCGGTGAGCCGGGTCGTCTCGCTCACGGACTGGCCGAGCACGGTCGCCCCGTAGGGCTCCAGGAGCACGTCCTGCATGCCGAACGCCATGGTGCCGAGGCCGACGGCGACAAGACGGCGGAGGGCCTGGCCGGCGTTCATGTAGAGCGCCAGGGCGTCGGAGAAGCCGGGTTCGTCGGACGGCCGGTCCGCCTCCCCGCGCCGACGGGATTCCTGCTTCCACAGGGCGACGGCGTTGAGCACGATGGTGACGACCGCCGATGCCTGGATGACCTGGACGAGGCGGCCGGGGCTGAAGTCCTCCAGCGCCCAGCCGAAGGCGAGCGCGCTCGCGATGGAGCCGAGGAGGAGCATCACGTACATGAGGCCGACCACGTTCGGCCGCTGCTCTGGGCGCGACAGGTCGGTGGCGAGCGCGAGGCCGACGGTCTGGGTCGTGTGGATCCCGGCGCCGACGAGCAGGAAGGCGACGGCCGCGCCGACATGCCCGATCCAGACGGGGAAGCGCGCCGATTCGCCGCCGCCGGACAGGACCAGGATGGCGAAGGGCATGATGGCGAGGCCGCCGAACTGGATCATGGTGCCGCGGAACAGGAACGGCACGCGCCGCCATCCGAGCACGGAGCGGTAGGTGTCCGACCGATGGCCGATCAGCGCGCGGAAGGGCGCGAAGAGGACCGGCAGGGCGATCATGGTGGAAACGAGCGAGGCCGGGATGTCGAGCTCGACGATCATGACCCGGTTGAGCGTCCCGACGAGCAGGACCAGGGACATGCCGACCGCCACCTGCACGAGCGACAGGCGGATCAGCCGCGACAGCGGCAGGTCGGGGGACGCCGCATCGGCGAAGGGCAGGAAACGCGGGCCGAGACGGACCCAGGCCGCCATGTAGCGCTGGCTGACGCGGTTCATGAGCGCAATCCCCGGCAGGGCATGCGAAGATGACGGCGGGGCGGCGCGAAGCCTCCCCGCCCGGTCGCGGCCGGCGCTCAGGCGAGGAGCATCCGGCCGGACGACATCGGCTGGCTGGTCAGTTCAACTGACGCGCCACGCCCGCCACCTCGAGGGGCGGCTTGCCGGTGCCCGGAGGCGCCGCGCTGGACACCACCGGGGCGCCCGCCCGCGGGGTGACCGAGACCACGAAAGCGGTGCCGCCGTTGCCGTCCGGAGTGGCGGTCGGGGTCACGCTCACGACGAAGGATGTCCCGTCGTTCGCCTGCACCACCGCGCTGCCGGGCGACTTGACGTCGGCGGCGGCCGTCTTCTTGGCCTTGCCCTGCCAATAGTCACCGAACCACGTGGTGTGGTTCAGGACCGCGAAGTGGACCGTGAAGGCCATCAGCGCCACGCTGCCGAGGAAGGCCGGGAGGCCGATCGTCGGGTTGACGACGCACCAGATACGTCCGTTGTTCATGGTGGTGCTCCGTCAATGCAGCCAAGGCGAGTAGACGTAGGCCAGGACGTGGGCGAAGAGCGCGATCGCGAAGAAGATCCGCGCGCCGTCGATCACGTGCTGGTGCAGCGCCTCCGATTCCTTGATGGTCAGGCCGGTGGGCCAGACTCTGTTGGGATCGTCCAGACTGTCCATGGTTCCCATACTCCCCAAATTGACGCGGAAACCGTTGTCCGCGCCATTCACCAGTGTCCTCACCGGTCTCGAGGAGGGCCTACCCCTTTGTCGGCGGTTGATCGTCGGAGACGCATCCCCCGCCAGGCGCTCGCACGGGACTGCAGGGCCCGAGAAGCGGCGGCCGTGCGGGCCCAGAACCCGACGGTAGACGCCGCGGCGGACTGCCGCATTCCGGACTCGGAAGCCGTTGTCAACTTATGCTGACACGCCGTCATGTCATAAGTCTCTTACATTCGGGCGTCAATGGGAATCGTGAGCGGAGCCGTTCCGGTAAAATGCGTGATCCCCGTCTCGCCCGGGCGTCACTCGACGGGGAAGTCGAAGGTCCGGTCCGGGTAGGGCTCGTCGAGCAGGCCGTAGTGCCACCACTCGCGCGCGTAGTTGGCGAAGCCGCCGCGGCGCATGGCGTCGAAAAGGAGGAGGCGGTTGGCGCGCGGGCCCGCCGGGACTGGGGCGGCGGTGGCCGCGCGGTCGTCGAAGCAGTCGAAGGCGGTGCCCATGTCGAGGCCGTCGTCGGGGGCGCGGGCAGGTGGCGGCGCGGTGCAGGGCCCGCCGGGCGTGCCGGCCTGCGGCGTCGGGTCGCGCGGGACGATCGTCAGGTCCACGGTGGAGCCGCGGGAGTGGCCGGACCGGGTGGCGATGTAGCCGCGGGCGAACAGGCGGCCCTTGTCCTCGCGCGGGTAGTATTCGGCCTTGGTGGAGAGGTCGGGCTCGCGCGACCAGCGCAGGAAGTCGGCGACGGCGGCGGCGGGCCGGTAGCAGTCGTAGACCTTGAGCGAGAGTCCGCGGGGCGCGAGCTCGGCCTGAACGCGGGCGAGCGCCTCGGCGGCCCGCCGCGTCAGGATGCAGACCGGCCGCCGGTAGCCCGCCACGGGACGGCCCGTGAAGTTGCGGGGTCCGGCGTAGCGCATGTCCTGGCGGATGGTCGGGTCGACGTCGGCGAGCCGCACGAAGCCGTCCGGCAGGCCTTCCGCGGCGCGGGCGGGGCCGGGCCGGCCGGGCAGCGCGACCGCCAGGACCGCCAGCGCCAGCAGGCCGCGGGCGGGCCGGCGCGTCACGGGACGCGGGCCCCGGCCGCCTGCCGGGCGCCGGCCAGGAAGGTGACGACCAGCCGGTCGGCGAGGCTGCCGGCCGAATCGGCGGTGACGATGCCGAGCTTGCCGCGCAGCGCCAGGGCGGCGATGCCGTGCACGGAGGCCCAGAGCACGTCGACCGAGGCCTTCACGTCCTCCGGGCCGCCGGGAATCGCCGCGGCGGCGGTCTCCTGCACGGCGCGGACCAGCCGGTCGATGCGGGCGACGTGCCAGTCCGGCAGCGGGCGGTCGTCGGCGGTCGAATATTCGAAGAGCATGGACCAGAGCCGCGGGTTGGCGACCGCGAAGGCGAGGTAGCGCTGGGCGAGGTCGCGCAGGCGCTCGACCGGGTCGGCGGGGCCCGGGGGGCCGAACAGCGCCTCGTGCATGTCGTCGAGAATGCCGGAGGCCACGTGGACGATCAGGTCGTCGAGATCGGCGAACAGGTTGTAGATCGTGCCCACCGAGCAGCCGATCGCCTCTGAGACCCGGCGCACCGTCAGGCCCCCGACGCCATGGGCGTCGACGACGGCGCGCGCCGCCGCGACCGCGTCCCGGCGAAGATCGTCGTGCGACTTCTCCATGCGCCTCGGCAATCGGATCTCCCGTGCTGTCCCGCCAGGGAGCATATGAGCATTGTTCAGCACGGCAAGGGCGGCCGCGCGACGCGGCCGCGGCTCAGGCTTTCTTCACCCAGCGGCCGCGGTCGTCCTGTTGCCAATAGGTGACGTCGAGCCCCGCCGCCTTGGCGTCGCGCCAGCGCCGGCGGGCGTCCTGCAGGGCCTCCGGGTCGCCGCCGTCGAAGATGTAGACCGCGCGTTCGTAGACGGCGAGGTCGGGCGGCTCCGCCCGGTCGACCAGGAACCGGACCGCGGCACCGTTCGGGTTGTCGCCCTCGGCGGTCAGGTAGACGGGCTGCCGCGACGGATCGCCGTCGCGGCGGGTGCCGTGGGGCAGGAAGGACTCCTCGGCGTAGGTCCACAGGTGCGCGTCGAGTGCGTCGCGCCGCTCCTCGGAGCCGGCCTGCACCACCACGCGCCAGCCGCGCTCCAGGCTGCGCTCGATCAGTCCCGGGAGGACGTCCTCGAGGCGCTTGCCCACCAGGTGATAGAACCAGGCCTCGGCCATGCCCTCACTTCTCGTAGTTCTCCGCCACGAGGCGGTCGAGGAGGCGGACGCCCCAGCCGGACGCCCAGGCCTTGCTGGTCTCGGTGTGGGTGGAGTCCATGCCGGTGCCGGCGATGTCGAGATGCACCCAGGGGGTGTCGCCGACGAAGCGCTTCAGGAACTGGGCCGCGGTGATCGAGCCGCCGAAGCGGCCGCCGGTGTTCTTCATGTCGGCGAACTGACTGTCGATCATCTTGTCGTAGTCGGCGGCGAGCGGCATGCGCCAGACTCGCTCGCCCGTCGCGTCGCCGGCGGCGGAGAGCTGGGCGGCGAGGTCGTCGGAGGTGGAGAACATGCCGGCGTAGACCTTGCCGAGGGCGACCATGATGGCGCCTGTGAGGGTCGCGAGGTCGAGCATGAAGCGGGGCTGGTAGGTCTCCTTCACGTACCAGAGCACGTCAGCCAGGACGAGGCGGCCCTCGGCGTCGGTGTTGATGATCTCGATGGTCTGGCCGGACATGGACTTGACGATGTCGCCGGGGCGCTGGGCGTTGCCGTCGGGCATGTTCTCCACCACGCCGATCGCGCCGATCACGTTGACCTTGGCCTTGCGGGCCGCGAGGGCGTGCATCAGGCCGGTCACGCAGGCGGCGCCGGCCATGTCGCCCTTCATGTCCTCCATGCCCTGGGCGGGCTTGATGGAGATGCCGCCGGTGTCGAAGACGACGCCCTTGCCGATGAAGGCCACCGGCTTGTCCTTGTCCTTGCCGCCGTTCCAGCGCATCACGACCAGACGCGGCGGGCGGGAGGAGCCCTGGCCGACGCCCAGGAAGGCGCCCATGCCGAGCTTCTTCATCTCCTTCTCGTTGAGGACCTCGACCTCCACGCCGAGCTTCTCCAGCTCGCGGGCGCGGCGGGCGAACTCCTCCGGGGAGAGGACGTTCGGCGGCTCGATGACGAGATCGCGCGCGACGACGACGCCCTCGGCCACGCCCTGGAGCCGGCTCCAGGCCTTCTTGGCGGCGGCATGGCCCTCGAGCGCGAGGGTGAGGCGGACGCTCTTGCCGCCGTTCGCCTCGTCGTCCTTCTTCTTCGTCTTGTAGCGATCGAAGCGGTAGCTGCGGAGCACGGCGCCGAGGGCGACCTCGGCGGCGACGGCGGGCTCGAAGGCGCCGCCGTCGGCGCGGTCGAGCATCAGGACCGCCTCCTCGACCTTTAGGTCCGCGAGCTTGCCGAGCACGGTGCCGCCGAGGCGGGACCAGTCGTTCTCCTTCATCTCGGCCGGCTTGCCGAGCCCGACGACGAGAATCCGGTCGAGCGCGGAGCCGGCGGGCGCCAGGATCTCGAGGGTGGCGAACTGCTTGCCCTTGAAGGCCGAGGCCGACAGCGCGCGGGCCAGGGTGCCGCCGGTCGCCTCGTCCAGCGCCTTCGCGGCCGCGCCGAGCGCGCCGCCGTCCTCGGCGAGGAGGACGAGGGTGCCGGTCTCGGGGCGGACGGGCTTCTGGAAGGCGATCGTAGCGAGAGGCATGGGAACGGGCTCCGGAACGGCTCGGGGGCGCCGAGAAGGACGGGAAACGAGGCGGGGGAAAACCGCGGACGGGGCAGGAACATGGCGCGATGCAGGCGCCAGGGCAAGCCGGAGCGACGTTCAGGACTCGTTGACCATCTTTCTTGGCGTCACATTCACGCTTCTGGGCTTCCATCGGAATAGGGTAAAGAGTTCCTTCCGGACCGGTCCGATGGGTTCGAGTGAAGCGGGTTGCCGGGCGGACGGCGGATATGGGACTGATCGAGCGCTACGTGTTCCGGCGCATGGCCGGCGCCTTCCTGGGCACGCTCCTGGCGCTCGCCGGGGTCGTCTGGGTCACGCAGGCGCTCCGGCAGCTCAACCTCGTCACCGCCAAGGGGCAGACGCTCCTGACCTTCCTGGAGATCTCCGGCCTCGCCCTCCCCTTCCTGACGCTCGTGATCGCGCCCTTCGCGTACCTGACGGCGGCGATCGTCACGCTCAACCGACTCAACGCGGACAGCGAGCTGGTGGTCGTCAACGCGAGCGGCGGGTCGCGCCTGCTGGTGCTCCGGCCCATGCTGCTCCTCGCGGCGGTCGTGTCGGCCACGATGGCGATCGCCGGAACCACGCTCGCCCCACTGGCCCAGCGCCAGCTCCGCACCGAGGTGACGAAGGTCAACGTCGACCTTATCGCCAACATCGTCCGGCCGGGGCTCTTCACGGAGATCGAGCCGGGCCTCACCTTCCACATCCGGAACCGCGCCGGGGACGGGTCCCTGGCGGGGCTGCTGGTCGACGACCAGCGCGACCCGGCGATCGGCTATACCTACATGGCCGAGCAGGCGGTGGTGCTGGAGGTGCCCGGCCGGACCCTGCTGGTCATGCGCGACGGGTCGCTGCAGCGGCTCAACCGGGCGGACGACGCGCTGTCGATCGTCCAGTTCGAGGCCTATGCGTTCGACCTGTCGGACCTCACGCCGCAGAACAGCGCGCCGGTCTACAAGCCGAGCGAGCGGACGACCGCCGAACTGCTCGCGCCCGACCTCTCGGACGACTACGTGCAGAAGAACATCGGCCGATTCGGCGCGGAGCTGCACGACCGACTGTCCCAACCCCTGGTGCCGATGGCCTTCGCGGTGGTCGTCTTCCTCTGCCTCGGCGACGCGCGCACGACGCGTCAGGGCCGCGGCTTCGCGGTGGCGGCGGCGATCCTCGGCGCGGCGGCGGTGCGCGGGCTGCACTTCGCGGCGGTGAGCCGGGCGGGCACGTCGCCCGCCATGGCGGCGCTCGCCTATGGGATTCCGCTCGCCACCTTGGGCTGGGGGCTCCTCACGATCCTTCGCGATCGGCAGTTCGCCCTGCCCCGCCCGATCGAGCGCGCCGTGGAGGCGCTCGCCTGGGCGTCAGAGCGGATCGCCGACCGCTTCGCGCCGAGCCGGCGGGGCGCCCGATGATCGGACGCACTCTCGGCTTCTACATCGCCCGGCGCTTCGCGCGCTCGATCCTGCTCCTCTTCCTGTTCTCCGCCGCGATCATCTTCCTCTTCGACTTCCTGGAGCTGTTCCGCCGGTCCGTCGACCGGCCCGGAGTCACCACGGGGCTCGTGGTGGCGGGCTCGCTCCTGCGGGTGCCCTGGATCGCCGAGCAGACCCTGCCCTTTGCGACCCTGTTCGGCTCGATGGCGGCCTTCCTGGGCCTGTCCCGGAGCCTGGAGCTCGTGGTGGCTCGGGCCGCGGGGGTTTCGGTGTGGCAGTTCACCATGCCGGCGCTGCTGGTCGCGCTGGGCATCGGGGTGGTCGGGACGGTCGCCTACAATCCGCTCGCCGCCTACGCGAAGGAGCGGGCGGACGAGATCGCGATGCGCATCTTCGGCCGCGATCCGCGGCTCGAGGCGATGGCGGCGACCGACACGTGGCTGCGCCAGGACGGGCCGCAGGGGGAATCGATCCTGCACGCGCGGCGCGCGCTCGACCAGGGCGCCAGACTCGGTGACGTCACGGTGATGAGCTTCGACAAGACCGGCCGCTTCCAGTCGCGCATCGACGCCGCGGAGGCGCGCTTCGCGGACGGGGTCTGGATCCTCTCGGACGCACGCGTGCGTCGGGAGGGGGCGGCACCGCTGGACCAGCCGGTCGTCACCTTGCCGACCTACCTGACGCTCGAGCAGATTCGGGAGCGGGCCGCGGACCCGGACACGGTCCCGTTCTGGGCGCTCGACGACTATATCGAGCTCGCCCGCAACGCCGGCCTGCCCGCCTTCCGGTACGAACTGCAGTACCAGACGCTGGTCGCGCGGCCGCTGCTCCTCGCAGCCATGGTGTTGATCGCAGGGACGGTTTCGCTCCACGTGTTTCGTTTCGGCAACGTCGGGCGGCTCATTCTCGGTGGCGTGACCGCGGGCTTCGTGCTTTATGTCGTCGGTGAGGTGGCCCGGGATCTGGGCGGCGTCGGGCTGGTTCCCCCGGTCCTCGCGGCTTGGACACCGGCCCTCGTGGCGTCCTTGATGGGGTTCACGATCCTGTTGTACCGGGAGGACGGCTAGGCATGGCCCGCCGCGTCCCCTTGAGTGGCCAGCCGTCGGCGCGGAGGTCTGCGACTCCGCGGACGGGGATTTGCGTTCCCGGCGCCGTCCTCCGAACCCGGGCCAGGCTCATCGCCGGCCTCCTCGCAGCGGTCGCGGCCGCCGCTCCCACCACCGCCCTGGCGCAGACCGACCCGCTCTTGGCCAAGCTCGCCAAGCCGCGCGGAGGGCAGCAGACGCCGATGGTCCTGGAAGCGGACCAGGTCGTCTACGACAACGACGGCCAGACGGTCACGGCGCTCGGCAAGGTCCAGATCCGCTACAACGGATACACGCTGTCGGCGGCCAAGGTGACGTTCCTGCGCAAGGCCAAGCGGGTCGTCGCGGAGGGTGACGCGCGGCTCGTGGAGCCGGGCGGGAATGTCGTCACGGCGGCCCGGATGGACGTGACGGAGAACTTCCGGGAGGGCTTCGTCCAGGCGCTCAGCGTGTCGACCACGGAGCGGTCACGCTTCTCTGCGGAGAGCGCCACGCGGCGGGAAGGCAACGTCACGGTCTTCGAGAACGGCGCCTACAACGCCTGCCAGCTGTGCGAGGCCGACCCGGGCCGGCCGCCCTTCTGGGAGATCCGGGCGGCCAAGATCATCCACGACCAGCAGGAGCGGACGATCAGCTACGAGGACGCGCGGCTCGAGTTCCTCGGCGTGCCGATCGCCTACGTGCCCTACTTCAAGCATCCCGACCCGACGGTGACCCGCAAGACCGGCTTCCTGGCGCCCGGCTTCATCGCCTCAAACCAGCTCGGCTTCGGCGCGCAGGTGCCCTTCTTCTGGGCCCCGGCGGCGAACTGGGACGTCACCTTCTCGCCGGTGCTGCTGTCCCGGCAGGGCCTCCTCGGCGACGTCGAGGTGCGGCACCGGATGGAGACCGGCGGCTGGTCGTTCCGGGCCGTCGGCATCAACCAGCAGAACCCGGACGTGTTCTTCGGCACGAGCGGCGACCGGGTCTGGCGCGGCGCCATCTTCACGAAGGGCGAGTTCAACATCAACGAGCAGTGGAAGTGGGGCTGGGACGGCGTCCTGATGTCGGACCGGAAGTTCATCCAGGACTACCGGCTCTATCCAAAGGACCGTCAGGAGGCCACGTCGACCGTCTACCTCACCGGCCAGGGTGAGCGGAACTGGTTCGACATGCGCGTCTACCAGTTCCAGATCTTCGAGGACGACGACCCGACCAAGCCCCAGGGCGTCGGCAAGGGGCTGCAGTTGAAGCAGCCCGTCGTCCATCCGGTGATCGACTACGACTACTACCACCCGGATCCCGTCCTCGGCGGCGAACTTTCCGCGCACGCCAACTTCACGAGCCTCAGCCGGCTGAAGACGGACGTCGACCTGGCCCGGCAGGTCTATGGTCTGCAGGGCAACTACAGCCGCTTCTCGGTCGACGCGCAGTGGCGGCGGCAGTTCATCGACAGCTTCGGGCAGGTGTTCACGCCGATGCTCGGCTTGCGCGGCGACATCTTCTTCAATTCCAACACCAACAACAACGTCGGCTGGGTGTCCGACGGGGTACTGGCGCGGGTGACCCCGATGGCCGGCATCGAGTACCGCTATCCCTGGATCGGCTCGAGCCTGATGGGCAGCCATGTCCTGGAGCCGATCCTGCAGCTGATCACGCGGCCGTCGGAGCGCTATGTCGGGCATCTGCCGAACGAGGACGCGCAGAGCCTCGTGTTCGACGCGACCAACCTGTTCGACATGGACAAGTTCTCCGGCTTCGACCGGGCCGAGGGCGGCACGCGGGCGAACGCCGGCATGCGCTACACCTTCCAGGCCAATGGCGGCGGGTCGGTCTCGGCACTGTTCGGGCAGTCCTACCAGATCGCCGGCGTGAACTCCTTCGCGGACCCGCGCTTCGCCAAGTTCGTGCTGATGAATCCGCGGCCCCTGACCGCCTACGGGTCCGGCCTCGACAGCACCAGTTCGGACTACGTGACGAGCGTCCTCCTCGACACCGGCCGCGGGTTGCGCTTCGGCGCCAGCGCCCGGTTCGACGACCGCGACATGACGATCAACCGCGCCGAGCTGCAGGCCACCGGTTTCGCCGGGCCGATCACGGCCTCGGTGGTCTACGCCTATCTCAGGACGCCGGACTACCTCTACAAGCTGCTGCCGACCAAGTATGACAGCCTCGTCGAACCGGAGCGGTCGGAACTGCAGAGCGCGCTGAACATGCGGCTCGGCGAGAACTGGCGCGCCTTCGGCAGCATCCGTTACGACATCCACAACTCGTTCGTGGTCAACAACACGGTCGGGCTCGGCTTCGACAACGACCAGTTCTCCTCGTCCGTCGCCTACACTGAGGACACGGACCGGGCGCTGACGAAGAGCCGGGGGACCCGCATCCTGACCGATCGGGTGGTCTACTTCCGCTTCGGGCTGAGAACGCTCGGCGATGGCGCCATCTCCAACAATCTCGTCCGCTGACAACACGGTTTCGCCATGTCCGTCCCCGATAGGACGGGCCGGCCGGCCCCGCGGCCGGCACCAGGGAGGTTCGATCCGCATGCCCATCCGTCGACCCGCGATCCTCGCCGCAACCGCGGTCCTGGCGCTCCTCGCGGTAGCCGGGCCGGGAACCCGTCCGGCGAGCGCGCAGACGGCGATCAAGGTCGTCGTCAACGGCGAGCCGATCACCTCCAACGAGATCAACCAGCGCGCCCGCTTCCTCCGGCTCGTCGCCAAGGAACTCTCCGGCCCGGCCCTGCAGAAGCAGGCCATGGAGGAGCTGATCGACGAGAAGCTGAAGGCCGCCGAGGCGAAGCGCGTCAAGGTCACGATCACGGAAGCGCAGGTCGACGCCGCCTTCGCGGGGATCGCTGAGCGGGTGAAGCTGGCGCCTTCCCAGCTCGGCCAGGCCCTCGCCCAGCAGGGGATCGACGCCCGCACGCTGAGGGCGCGCCTGCGAGGACAGCTCACCTGGCAGCAGCTCGTGCTGAACCGCTTCTCCAAGTCCGTCACCATCACGGACAGCCAGATCATCGCCGCCCTCGAGAAGAAGGGCGCGAACCGCGCCGACCTGGTGAAGCCCACCAAGACGGACGAGTTCCTGATCTCCCAGATCACCTTCGTGGTCGCCAAGTCGACCCCGGGCGGCGCGGCGGCGCGGCTCAAGGAGGCCGAGGCCTTCCGGGCGCGGCTCAACGGCTGCGACGGGCTCAACGAGCTGGCGCGCTCCTACAAGGAGGTCGTCATCAAGAACGTCGGGCGGCGCACCGCCGAGGAACTGCCGGAGGGCTTCCGCAAGCCGCTCACGGAAACGCCCGTGGGCAAGGCGACCAAGCCGCAGGCGGGGGGCGCGGGGGTCGAACTGCTGGCCGTCTGCGAGAAGCGCGAGGTACAGACCGACATCCAGGACCGCGGCAAGGTCGAGAACGACCTGCGCGAGCAGGAGGGCCAGCTCCTGGCGCGCCAGTATATCAGCGAGCTGCGCCGCATCGCGGTGATCGACTACAAATGAGCCCCGGCGCTCCCCTGCCGCTGGCGCTCACCATGGGCGAGCCGGGCGGCATCGGCCTCGACATCACACTGGCAGCCTGGGCGGCGCACGACGGGCTCCCGCCGTTCTATCTCCTCGGCGATCCGGAGGCCGCGAGGCGGCGAGCCGCGCTCCTCGGCCTCGACGTGCCGGTGGAGGCGACCAGCCCGGCCGGGGCGGTCGAGGTGTTCGCCCGGGCGCTGCCGGTCGTCGACCTCGGCCTGCCGGTCGCGGCGGAGCCGGGGCGGCTCGTGCCCGGCGACGCGCCGGCCGTCATCGCCGCGATCGAGCGGGCGGTCGACGATGTCCGCGCGGGCCGGGCGGCGGCCGTGGTCACCAACCCGATCAACAAGCACGCGCTCTACGGCGCCGGCTTCCGCTTTCCCGGCCACACCGAATTCCTCGGCGAGCTCGCCCGTGCCTTCGGGAAGGGACCGGGGCCGGACGGGGCGTGGCACCCGGTGATGATGCTCGCGGGGCCGGAACTCCGGACGGTGCCGGTCACCGTGCACGTGGCGCTAGCGGCCGTGCCGGGGCTCCTGACGCAGGCGCTCATCGTGGAGACGGCACGGATCGTCGCCCGCGACCTGACGGCCCGCTTCGGCATCGCAAGGCCCCGGCTCGCCATCGGCGGGCTCAATCCGCATGCGGGCGAGAACGGCACCATGGGGAGCGAGGACGACGCGGTCGTGGCGCCCGCCGTGGCGGCGCTCGTGGCTGAGGGGATCGACGCGCGCGGGCCGCTGCCGTCCGACACCATGTTCCATCCGCGGGCGCGCGCCACCTACGACGCGGCGCTCCTGATGACCCACGACCAGGCGCTCATCCCGGTCAAGACCATCGCGTTCGACGAGACCGTGAACGTGACGCTCGGCCTGCCCTTCGTGCGCACCTCGCCTGACCACGGGACGGCGCTCGACATCGCCGGCCAGGGCGTGGCGCGGCCGGACAGCCTGATGGCGGCGATCCGGCTGGCGGGCCGGCTCGCGGCCGGCCACGCCTGAGCGGGCCGGCGCGATGGCGCAGATCGACGAGCTGCCGCCTCTGCGGGACGTCATCGCCCGCTTCGGCCTCGACGCCCGCAAGTCGCTCGGCCAGAACTTCCTGCTCGACCTCAATCTCACCTCCCGGATCGCGCGCACGGCCGGCGACCTCGCGGGCGCGACCGTCGTCGAGGTCGGCCCAGGGCCGGGCGGGCTCACGCGCGCGCTCCTGGCCGCCGGCGCGGGCCGGGTGGTGGCGATCGAGCGGGACGAGCGGTGCCTCGGCGCGCTGGCGGAGATCCAGGCCCATTATCCGGGGCGGCTCGAGGTCGTCTCGGCGGACGCGCTGACGGTCGACTTCGCGGCGCTCGCGGGCGGGCCGGCGCGCATCGTCGCCAACCTCCCCTACAACGTCGGAACCGCGCTCCTGGTCGGCTGGCTGAAGACGGAGCCCTGGCCGCCATGGTGGACGAGCGCGACCCTGATGTTCCAGCGCGAGGTGGCGGAGCGGATCGTGGCGGACGAGAGCTCCGACGCCTACGGGCGCCTCGGGGTGCTCGCCGGCTGGCGCACCGAGGCCCGGATCGCCTTCGACGTGAGCCCGAAGGCCTTCGTGCCGCCGCCCAAGGTGACCTCGTCGGTGGTCCACCTGGTGCCCCGGCCCGCGCCCCTGCCCTGCCCGCCGGAGGCGCTGGAGCGGGTCGTCGCGGCGGCCTTCGGGCAGCGGCGCAAGATGCTGCGTTCGAGCCTGCGGGGCGTGACGCCCGACAGCGAGGCCTTGCTGGCGCGGGCGGGCATCGACCCGACCCGGCGGGCGGAGGAGATCGGCATCCCGGGCTTCGTGGCGCTGGCCAACGCACTGCAGGGCGCCTGAGCCATCCGGGGCCTCTCCCCATTGCGGGGGCTCGTCCGGGCTTGATAGGCTCGCGGCCATGAAACGCCAGGCCATCGTCGACTACGGCCAACCGCTCTGCGAGGCGGTGGAGCCGACCCCGGAACCGCGCGGCAGCGAGGTCCTGCTCCGCGTCCGCCACTGCGGCGTCTGCCATTCGGACCTGCACCTGCTCGAGGGCCATTTCGACCTCGGCGGCGGCAAGACGCTCGACGTGCGCGCCGGGCGGGAGTTGCCCTTCACGCTCGGACACGAGATCGAGGGCGAGGTCGAGGCGGTCGGGCCGGAGGCGGCCGGCCTCGTGGCGGTCGGGGCGCGGCGGGTCGTCTATCCCTGGATCGGCTGCGGGCATTGCGAGACCTGCCGGGCGGGGGACGAGCAGATCTGCGCCCGGCCGCGACAGATCGGCATCCAGGTCGACGGCGGCTACGCCACGCACCTCGTGGTGCCGCACCCGCGCTACCTGGTCGAGGCGGCGGGAATCGCCGAGGAGCGGGCCGGCAGCCTGATGTGCTCCGGGCTGACCGCCTATTCGGCGCTGAAGCGCCTCGGCGCGCTGGCCGAGCGCGGGCCGGTGCTGATCGTCGGCCTCGGCGGTGTCGGCATGATGGGGCTCGCCTTCGCGCGCACCCTCTTCCCGCACGCGCCCGTGGTGGCGGACGTGTCGGCGGCCAAGCGCGAGGCGGCCCTCGCGGCCGGCGCGGCTTCGGCCTGGGACCCGACGGACGCGGAGGCGCGGCGCGCCTTCATGAAGGCAACGGGCGGGGTCTGGGGCGCGGTGGACTTCGCCGGCGCCGAGTCGAGCTTCGCCTTCGCGCAGGGTGCGCTGCGCAAGGGGGGCAAGGTGGTGGTGGCGGGGCTGATCGGCGGCTCCTTCTCGATGCCCCTGCCCTTCCTGCCCATGCGCGCCATCGCGATCGAGGGCAGCTACGTGGGCCGCCTCGACGAGGCGCACGAGATGATCGAACTCGTCCGGGGCGGCAAGGTCCCGCCCCTGCCGATCGAGACGCGGCCCCTCGAGGCCGCCAATGCGGCGCTCGACGACCTGAGGGCCGGACGTGTCATGGGACGCGTCGTGCTGACGCCCTGACGGCCGAGCCGGCTCAATTCGACAGCAGCACCGGGACGCCGATGTCCCCCTCGAGAACGCGGCGTGTCACGCTGCCGAAGAGGAGGTCGTGGATGCGGGAATGGACCGCGCCGCCCATGACCAGCAGGTCGACGGCGAGCAGGCCCGCCGCGCCCGCGAGGGCCTCCGAGACGGAGGCAGAGCCGCGATCGACCGGGTTGAACTCCGCGGTGACCCCGTGCCGCGCGAGATGGCGGCAGAGTTCGAGGCCGGAATGTCCCTGCCGCAGATAGCCGTCGTCGGTGACGCGCGTGACCACCACGCGCTCGGCCCGTTGCAGGAACGGCATGGCGTCGTGCACCGCCCGCACCGAAGCCCTGCTCGAGTCCCAGGCGATCAGGACGGTGCGCATGGCGAAGGACGACACCGTGGGGGGCACCAGGATCACGGGCCGGCCCGAATCGAAGAGAGCCGCCTGGGCGAGCAGGCGTGAACCGGGGCCCGGCCGAGGGTCGTGGTCGAGGATCGTGACGTCGCGCAGGTGGGCGAAGTCGGCCAGGGTCTCGCCGACCCCGTAGGCGTAGGACCGGTCGGTCACGACCTCGAGGGGGACCCCCGCCCGCTCCGCCGCCGCCGTCAGGGCGCTTGCGGTGACAGCGGTATGCTCCTCCTCGGTGCGAGGCGACGGCGGCCTGTCCCGCAGTGCGACCGGCGTCTCGACGTCGATCTGGTAGACGAGGGCGGTCAGGTGGGCTCCGAAGGCCGAAGCGGCTCCCAAGGCATACCGGAAGGCCGGCGTGACGGGAGGCTCGGCGTCGGCCGGTGTATGGACGAGGAACTCCGCAAACATGTGACGGCTCCGCGGCTGGGGTGGGATCGATCAATGCGACATGAGCACGGGCAGGCGCAGGTCGTGCAGAACCGTGGCGGTCGCACCGCCTAGCACGAACTGTCGGAGGCGCGAATGGCCGTAGGCACCCATCACGAGGAGCCCCGCGCCGAGCGCGATCGCATGGTCCTGCAGCACCTCCCCGACCGGACGCCCCCCGGTCTCCACCTCGCCGAACTCGTGCCGGAGGCCGCAGCGGTCGAGATGGGCGGCGAGCGCCGCCCGGTTGCCGTGACCGACATCCTTCTCGTCGCTGGCTGTCACGACATGGACCATGCGGGCACGCCTCAGGAGAGGATCGGCATCGAACAGCGCTCGGGTCGCCGCACGGCCGAAATCCGTCGCGACCACCACCCGGTCGAAGCCCCCCGCCACGGTGCGCCCCTCCGGCAGCAGGACCACCGGGCGGCCGGACTCGAAGACCAGGATTTCGGCGAGCCCCCGCTCGGCCGGATCGCCGGGCGCAACCGGCAGCGCGACCATCTGATGGAACCGAGCCGAATGGACGGCGGTCTCGCCCATGCGGGCCGGCGCGGCCCGGACTCGATGGAGCCCGTGACGTACGTTCGCCTCCGCGGCAAGGCGGGCCCATCGCCCGAGCAAGGCTTCGGCGGACTGATGGCTCCGCCGCTCAGTGGACTCGATCAGTTCGCGGACCTTGAGGACCGCGACCGCGAGGGGATTCTCCACGTCCGGGATGTCGACCTCCAAGGCGAGCGCCGTGACGTCCGCGTCCAGGTGGCGGGCGAACGCGACCGCCAGCGGAAGGACCGCCTCGCCGGTCGGATCCGGGTAGGTCGACAGGGCCAGCAATAGATCGGTAGACATGGAAGCGACTCCTCCCGGTTCTTCTTTTCGCGACGGATGGGCCGGCCCACAGGGCGGAGCCACCATCATCTAGAATGTCAGCTTGTCGTCATATAGCGGGGACGGCTATGATCAAGATCAATCCGGGGCCTCGATGATCCCCGCAGCCGTCCATGACGGTGTCGGCGGCCGGCGCTTGCGGCAGAGCGCGGGCAGCCGCGTGGGGTGTGGCGGTGTGTCCCCTCGTCGGGGGTCCCGGCGAGCGGAGGTCGGGGACGCGTGCGCCGGGCGGCCTCGCGCCGGCTCAGCCGAGCAAGGTCTCGACGAAAGCAGGGATGCCGGTGCGGCGGGCCCGCTTCAGGCGTTCGGCGCGCAGGATGGCGGTCACGTCCGCGAAGGCGCCATCGAGGTCGTCGTTGACGATCACGTAGTCGAAGCGCTTCCACTCAGAGATCTCGCGCGGGGAATTCTTGAGCCGCTTCTCGATCACGTCGGTCGCGTCCTCGGCCCGGCGCTGCAGGCGCTGGCGCAGCTCGGTCATGCTGGGCGGCAGGATGAAGACGGTGACGACGTCGTCGGGCATGCGATCGATGAGTTGCGCGGCGCCCTGCCAGTCGATGTCGAAGAGGACGTCCCGGCCGGCCGCGATGGCCCTCTCCACGGGCGCGAGCGGCGTGCCGTAGTAGTTGCCGTGCACCTCGGCCCATTCCAGGAGGCCGTTGCGGTCGCGCAGCGACTCGAACTCGGGAATCGAGATGAAGTGGTAGTGGACGCCGTTGACCTCGCTCGGACGGCGCTGGCGCGTGGTGACCGAGACGGACAGGTCGATGCCGCGGTCGGTGTCGAGGACGAGACGCGAGAGGGTGCCCTTGCCGGCCCCCGAGGGGGAGGACAGCACGAGCATCACGCCGCGCCGCGCGATCTCAGTGCGCTGGCGGCCGTTGCTCGCGGAGGTCTCGGCGGCGGGCATGGGGGTCACTCGATGTTCTGGATCTGCTCGCGCAGCTGATCCACCACGGTCTTGAGGTCGAGGCCGATGGCGGTCAGCTCCCGGTCGTTGGCCTTGGAGCAGAGCGTGTTGGCCTCGCGGTTGAATTCCTGGGCGAGGAAGTCGAGCCGGCGGCCGACGGGACCGCCGTCGCGCAGGAGGCGGCGGCCCTCTTCGACATGGGCGAAGAGGCGGTCCAGCTCCTCGCGGATGTCCGCGCGGGTGGCGATCAGCACGGCCTCCTGGTGCAGCCGCTGCGGGTCGAGCGACGGGACGCTGTCGAGGAGCGCCCTCACCTGCTCGGCGAGCCGGTCGCGGATCGCCTCGGGCCTGCGCGCCGGGCAGGCCTCGGCGGCGCGGGCGAGGCGCTCGATCGTGTCGATGTGACCGTTGAGGACATCGGCGATCGACCGCCCCTCGCGGCCGCGGGCGGTGGCGAGGCCGCCGAGGGCCTTGTCGAGGCCGGCGAGCACGGCGGCGTCGAAGGCGGTACGCGTGGCCTCGTCCTCCTCCAGGTCGGCGGTCTCGACAACGCCCTTGACGGCCAGGATGCCGTCGAGGGTCGGCGGGGCGGCGTCGATGCGGGCGGCGACCATCTTCATGGCCTCGACCACGGCGGCGAGCGCGGCCTCGTTGATCTTCAGGCCCACACCGGCCTGGTCGCGGTGGACCGTCAGGGTGAAGCTGCAATTGCCCCGGGTCAGCCGCTTTCCGGCGCGTTCGCGCACGGGGATTTCCAGCCGCTCCAGGCCGGGCGGCAGGCGCAGGCGGACATCCAGGCCCTTGCCGTTGACGCTCCGGAGCTCCCAGGTCCAGCGCTGACCGGCCGCGGCGCCGTCCTCGCGGGCGAATCCGGTCATGCTGTTGAGGGCCATGCGGGGCTCCGCGGCAGGCGGTTCAGGAACGCCGGGGCCGGCGCGGGCGGAGAATAGCGGGGCGTGCCGACCGGCTCAACCAGGCGGCACGCGGTCAGTTGGCCCGCGGCGGCACCTGCGGGGGCGGTGCGGCGGGACGGGCGGGCGCGGTGGCGCCAGGAGGCTGCGTGCCGGTCGACCCGGTCTGGGCCGGCGCGCGCGCCGGGCCGGCGGGCTGGGGCCCGGTCGCGGCAGCGGGAGGCGGCGTGCGGGCGGAGGGAGCGGTTCCCGTGGCCGGGGGTGTCGCGGCTCCCGCCGGGGGCGGGGCGGCGGCCGCGCCGGTTCCGGCCGGAGCGCCGGGCTGGCGCTGGCCGGCGGGCGGGGTGCGGCCGGCCGGGGCGCCCGCCGGCGCGACGGCCTGGCCCTGGACGGGGCTGTCCGCGTCGGCCCCCGCGGCGGCGCCGCGGCGGGCGGCCTCGAGCTGGCGCCAGCGCTGGACGTTGCGGTTGTGGTCCTCGATCGTCTCCGCGAAGGCGTGGCCGCCCGTGCCGTCGGCGACGAAGAAGATCTCGTTGGTGCGCGAGGGGTTGGCCACCGCCTCGATCGCCGCCTTGCCGGGATTTCCGATCGGGCCGGGCGGCAGCCCGTTGATCTTGTAGGTGTTGTAGGCGTTGGGCGCGTTCAGCTCGGCGCGCGTGATCGTGCGGCTCTCGGTCCAGGCCTTGCCGCCGTAGAGGCCGTAGAGGATCGTCGGGTCGGTCTCCAGGCGCATGTTGCGCTTCAGCCGGTTGACGAAGACGCCGGCGACGCGCGGGCGCTCGTCCGCCTTGGCGGTCTCCTTCTCGACGATGGAGGCGAGGATCAGGAGCTCGCGCGGGCTGGAGAGCGGCAGATCGGCGCTGCGCTTCGCCCAGGCGTCGGCGAGGCGCTTCTCCTGCGTCGCCCGCATCTGGGCGATCAGGCTCTCGCGGGTGCGTCCGCGCTCGAACTTGTAGGTATCGGGGCTGAGGGAGCCCTCTTCCGGAATGGCGGCGATCTTGCCGACCAGGACCGGATCGTCGATCAGCTTCTGGACGATCTGCTCGCTGGTCCAGCCCTCCGGGAAGGTGATCGAGTGCTGCACGACGCGGCCCTCGCTCAGCTGGCGGGCGACGTCGCGCATGCTGACCTGCGGGCGGAACTCGTACTCGCCGGCCTTGAGCTGATCCGACTGGCCGGTCAGGCGCGCACCCCAGGTGAAGACCCAGTCGTTGGAAATGACGCCCGAGCGCTGGAGCAGGTCGGCGATCTCGTTGAGGCCCGAGCGCGCCGGGATAACCACGGTCTTGGTCTCGCCGAGCGGGCCGGCGCCCTCATACTCGCCCTTGCCGGCGTAGACGATGCCGCCGGCGGCTAGCAGCAGCAGGGTCAGGAAGGTGAAGAGGCCGCTCAGGAAGACGATGAGGGAGTTGCGCGCGGCCTTGGACCGCTTCTTGGGCGGCGGCGCCGGCACTTCGACGGGCACGATGGCTTCCTTGGGCGACTTCGGCGCGGCGCGCGGCGCGATCTGGTCCGCCCGGTCGGCCACGAGCACGGCCGACGCGTTCGGCGATGCGGGCGGCGGCGGCGCGGCCGGCGTCGGCTCGACATTGGACATGGACAGCCTCGAACTCCCCGGCAGCGTCCCGACGCGGGGACGCGGCGGACCATGGGCCCGGCGATTCTTCCGGCCGCGTCGGCGACCGCGCGTCAGGAGTTAACCGTCTTCGGCACGCAAAAGCCAGACGGCAGATCAAGCGCGGGGAATACGGCAAAAGAAGGAGTGGAAAAACCCTGTCGGGGCGGGCACTTCCCGCCCGCGTCGGAGCGCCGCGGCGGCGCTCCTGCGAGGGTGTCAGGCGGCGCGGCGGAGAATCAGCGTCGCGTTGGTGCCGCCGAAGCCGAAGGAGTTGGAGAGCACGGTGTCGATCCGGCGCTCGCGGGCGACCAGCGGCACGAGGTCGATCGGGGTCTCGACGGACGGGTTCTCGAGATTGATGGTCGGCGGTGCGATCTGGTCGCGGATGGCGAGGGTGGAGAAGATCGCCTCGACGGCGCCAGCGGCGCCCAGGAGATGGCCGGTCATAGACTTGGTGGAGGACATCGAGATGCCCGCCGCGGCATTGCCGACCAGCCGCTGCACGGCGCCGAGCTCGATTTCGTCGCCGAGCGGAGTCGATGTGCCGTGGGCGTTGATGTAGTCGATGTCGGCGGCCGTGATGCCGGCGCGCTTCATGGCGGCGGACATGCAGCGGAAGGCGCCGTCGCCGTCCTCGGCCGGGGCGGTGATGTGGTAGGCGTCGCCCGACATGCCGTAGCCGACGACCTCGGCGTAGATCTTGGCGCCGCGCGCCTTGGCGTGCTCCAGGCTCTCGACGACCACGCAGCCGGCGCCCTCGCCCATCACGAAGCCGTCGCGGTCCTTGTCGTAGGGCCGGGAGGCGCGGGTCGGCTGGTCGTTGAAGCCGGTGGAGAGGGCGCGGCAGGCCGCGAAGCCGGCGATGGAGATGCGATTGATCGGCGACTCGGTGCCGCCGGCGACCATCACCTCGGCGTCGCCCAGGGCGACGAGGCGGGCGGCGTCGCCGATCGCGTGTGCGCCCGTCGAGCAGGCGGTGACGACCGCGTGGTTGGGGCCCTTGAGGCCATGCTGGATGGAGACGTAGCCACCCGCGAGATTGATCAGGCGGCCGGGGATGAAGAAGGGCGAGACGCGCCGGGGCCCGCGCTCCTTGAGCGTCAGGGAGGCCTCGTAGATGCCGCCGATGCCGCCGATGCCCGACCCGATCAGGACGCCCGAGGAGATCTGCTCCTCGTAGGTCTTCGGGTGCCAGCCGGCGTCGTCGAGGGCCTGGGTGGCGGCCGCGACGGCGAAGATGATGAAGTCGTCGACCTTGCGCTGCTCCTTCGGCTCGAGCCACTGGTCGGCGTCGAAGGTGCCGTTGGTGCCGTCGCCGCGGGGGACCTGGCAGGCAATGCGGCAGGCCAGGTCGTCGACCTCGACGCGGGTCACGGGACCGGCGCCGCTGCGGCCGGCCCGGATGCCGGCCCAGGTCTCCTCGACGCCGCACCCGAGCGGCGTGACCATGCCCAACCCCGTGATGACGACCCTGCGCATCTTATCCATCAGTCCGAACGAGCCCGTTCCACAAAAATCCGACCGGGCGCTGGGCGCCCGGTCTTCCGAATATGGTCACGATATCCGGGAAGGCGAGCGGTCAGCCCGCGTTCTTCTCGAGGAACTTCACGGCGTCGCCGACGGTCAGGATCGTCTCGGCTGCGTCGTCCGGGATCTCGACGCCGAACTCCTCCTCGAAGGCCATCACGAGCTCGACCACGTCGAGAGAGTCGGATCCGAGGTCGTCGATGAAGCTCGCGTTCTCGGTCACCTTCTCGGCGTCGACGCCCAGGTGCTCGACCACGATCTTCTTCACGCGCTCAGCGATATCGCTCATTTCTTTCTTCCTCGAATCCTTGAAGATTTTTCGACCCAAGAAGCCGCGGGCCGGTTCCTGCCCGCTGCCTCGAACCATCCGATCGTCGAAAGCGGCTCGGATCCGGTCCGGGGCCGTCTCGGATGACACCATCGGTGTCGCCGGAGCCCCGTGTTCCGTCGCTGGCTCGCCCCCCCGATTCTGACCGCGCTCGGCCGCAGGACCGCACGCGTTCTCACCCCGTTACCGAAGAGATGGCGGTCGTGCTAGCACACTTTATTTGGCTTGACCAGCGGCCGGCAGACCGTCGCGGAGCGCGGAAATCCAAGCTCCGGAGCCGGTCCGGACGCCCTCAGATCATGGCCATCCCGCCGTTCACGTGAAGGGTCTGGCCGGTGACGTAGGCGGCCTCATCGCTCGCCAGGTAGACGACCGCGGCGGCGATCTCGGACCCGGTGCCGAGGCGGCCGGCGGGCACGGCGCCGAGAATCGATTCCTTCTGCTTGTCGTTCAGCGCGTCGGTCATCGGCGTCTCGATGAAGCCCGGCGCAATGCAGTTGACCGTGATCGAGCGGCTGGCAACCTCCTGGGCGAGCGACTTCGACATGCCGATCATGCCGGCCTTGGCGGCGGCATAGTTGCCCTGCCCGGGGTTGCCCGTGATCCCGACCACCGAGGTGATGCCGACGATGCGGCCGTGGCGGCGCTTCATCATGCCTCTCAGGGCGGCGCGGGCGAGGCGGAAGCCGGCGGTGAGGTTCACCTCGATGACCTGGTCCCACTCCTCGTCCTTCATGCGCATGAAGAGGTTGTCGCGGGTGATCCCGGCGTTGTTGACGAGGATGTCGAGCTTGCCGAGGCCCGCCTCGACGGCGGGCACCAGGGCGTCCACGGAGGCCCGGTCGGCGAGGTTCGCGACGTGGATCTGGACGCGCTCGCCGAGCTCGTGCGCGATGGTCTCGAGCACCTCCCGGCGCGTTCCCGACAGGGCGACCGCGGCGCCCTGGGCGTGGAGGGCCTTGGCGATGGCGCCGCCGATGCCGCCGGTCGCGCCGGTGACGAGCGCGGTCTTGCCGCTCAGGTCGAACATGATCTCGGACTCCTCGGGGTAGAAAGAACAATCTGCCGTCAGGCGAGCGCGGCCGCGGCCTTTTCGACGTCGTCGGGCGTGTTGACGGCGACGCCCTCGACACCCTCTGCGATGCGCTTGACGAGGCCGGTCAGGACCTTGCCGGAGCCGACCTCGAAGAGCCGGGTCACCCCGTGGTCGGCGAGCCAGCGGACGCTCTCGCGCCAGCGCACGGTGCCGGTGACCTGCTCGACCAGGCGGCGGCGAATCTCGGCCGGGTCGGTGACGGGGGCCGCCAGTACGTTGACGACGACCGGCACGGAAGGCGCCCGCATGGCGACGGCCGCGAGCGCCTCCGCCATGGCATCGGCGGCCGGCTGCATCAGCGCGCAGTGGAAGGGGGCGGAGACGTTGAGCAGCATGGCGCGCCTGGCGCCGCGCTCCTTGGCGAGCAGGACGGCACGCTCGACCGCGGCCTTCGATCCCGACACGACCACTTGGCCGTCGGCATTGTCGTTGGCGGCCTGGCAGACCTCGCCTTGAGCCGCCGCGGCGGCGACCTCGACGGCCGCCGCGACGTCGAGCCCGAGGAGGGCCGCCATGGCGCCCTCCCCGACCGGGACGGCGGCCTGCATGGCGCGGCCACGGATCTTCAGGAGCCGGGCGGCGTCCGCGATCGAGACGGTGCCGGCCGCGGCGAGGGCCGAATATTCCCCGAGCGAGTGGCCGGCCACGTAGGCAATCTCGCCGCCGAGCCGAACGCCGCGGGCCTCCAGCACCCGCATGGTGGCGAGGCTCACGGCCATCAGGGCCGGCTGGGCGTTCTCGGTCAGGGTAAGGTCGGCCTCGGGCCCCTCCCACATGATCGCCGAGAGCCTCTGCCCCAGCGCGTCGTCCACCTCCGCGAACACCGCGCGGGCCTCCGGGAAGGCATCGGCGAGCGCCTTGCCCATGCCGACCGCCTGGCTGCCCTGCCCGGGAAAGGTGAATGCGCTGGTCATGGCCCCGTGTCCCGCCGCTTGAATGCGTTGGCGGGCGATTGAGCGCGGATGAAGGCCGAAGTCAAGGCGGGTGGCGCCCGGACCGCCTGGATCGGCGGCGGGCGGGTCAGTCCTCGTCGCGGTCGGCGTTCTGGTCGCCCCAGCGCGGCACCACCACCTCGCCGAGCCAGGCCCGGCCGTCGGTCGAGGGGACCGGCTCGACGGGACCGGTCTCCTCCGGCGCGGCGCTCGCCGGACGGAAAAGGCTCATGAGGCCCGCGATGCCCGAGCCCGGCACGCCCGCCGCCGGCGCGGTCTCCTCGGCCTCGGTGTCGTCCTCCTCGGCGGATGCGGAGGAGGAGGCCAGTTCGACGGACATCCTTGCGTGGAGTTCGGCACTCAACCGGGGGGTCTCGATCGGCATGGCAGCCTCCTGGCCGGGGGACGGCGCCAGAATAACACCGGCCGCGGGGGCCCGCATCCCCCGCCGTCAGATCGTCAGCGTGCCCGCCTTGGCGGCGGCGTAGCGCTGGGCGACCTTGTCCCAGTTCACGACGTTCCACCAGGCCTTCAGGTAGTCGGCGCGGCGGTTCTGGTACTTCAGGTAATAGGCGTGTTCCCAGACGTCGTTGCCCATGAGGACACGGCCGCCGTCCATGAGCGGGGTGTCCTGGTTGGGCTTCGAGACCAGGGCGAGCTTGCCGTCCGGCGCCACCGTGACGAAGACCCAGCCGGAGCCGAAGACGCGGGTGCCGGCGCCGTTGAAGTCGTTCTGCAGCTTCTCGAGGCCGCCGAGGTCGCGGTCGATGGCGGCGGCGAGGTCGCCGGCCGGCGCGCCGCCCTTGCCGCCCATGATCTGCCAGAACATGGTGTGGTTCGCGTGCCCGCCGCCGTTGTTGCGCACCGCCGTGCGGATGCCTTCCGGCAGCTCGCCGAGTTTCGCCAGCATCTCGTGGAGGGGCATCTTCGCCACCGCGTCGTGCGGGGCGACGGCCGTGTTGAGGTTGGCCACGTAGGCGGCGTGGTGGCGCCCGTGGTGGATCTCCATGGTCTGCGCATCGACGTGCGGCTCGTTGGCGGCCGGTGCGTAGGGCAGCGGATCGAGCTTGAAGGGGCCGGCGGGCGCCTGCGCGAAGGCCCGCGGCGTCCAGGCGGCGGCGGCGATCGCGGCGGCGCCGGCCATGAGGCCGCGGCGGGTCGGGCGGATGTCGGTCACGGGCTTCTCCTCGCAAGCTCGCTGTCAGGGAAAGCGAAGGTATCGATTCCGGAACGCCCCGCAAGGGCCGCGTCCGTGCTCGATCTTTGCCGATTGCGGCCCAGACGCGCCGGATGCGGGGTTCCCCCTCGCGCGTGCGATCTGCTATCACGTCCGCCGCCGCCAACGACACCGGTCCCGAGGAACGCCCATGCCCGCCTACCGCTCGCGCACGACCACCCACGGACGCAACATGGCCGGAGCGCGCGGGCTGTGGCGCGCCACGGGCATGAAGGACGCGGACTTCGGCAAGCCGATCATTGCGGTCGTCAACTCCTTCACGCAGTTCGTGCCCGGGCACGTGCACCTGAAGGACCTCGGCCAGCTCGTCGCCCGCGAGATCGAGGCCGCCGGCGGGGTCGCGAAGGAGTTCAACACCATCGCGGTCGACGACGGGATCGCGATGGGCCATGACGGGATGCTCTATTCCCTCCCCTCGCGCGAACTCATCGCCGACAGCGTGGAGTACATGGTCAACGCGCATTGCGCGGACGCCATGGTGTGCATCTCCAATTGCGACAAGATCACGCCCGGGATGCTGATGGCCGCGATGCGGCTGAACATCCCCTGCGTGTTCGTCTCGGGCGGGCCGATGGAGGCCGGCAAGGTGATCCTCGGCGGCAAGGCCAAGGCGCTCGACCTCGTCGACGCCATGGTGGCGGCGGCGGACGAGACCTACACGGACGAGGAGGTGAAGGTCATCGAGCGGTCGGCCTGCCCGACCTGCGGCTCCTGCTCGGGGATGTTCACGGCCAATTCGATGAACTGCCTGACGGAGGCGCTCGGCCTGTCGTTACCGGGCAACGGCTCCGTGCTCGCCACCCACGCCGACCGGCGCCGCCTGTTCGTCGAGGCCGGGCACCTCGTGGTCGACCTCGCGCGGCGCTACTACGAGCAGGACGACGCGAGCGTGCTGCCGCGCAACATCGCGAGCTTCACGGCCTTCGAGAACGCCATGACGCTCGACATCGCCATGGGCGGGTCGACCAACACGGTGCTGCACCTGCTCGCCGCCGCCCACGAGGCGGAGGTGAACTTCACCATGGCGGACATCGACCGGCTGTCCCGGCGGGTGCCGGTTCTGTGCAAGGTCGCGCCCTCGGTGCCGGACGTCCACATGGAGGACGTGCACCGCGCGGGCGGCATCATGGCGATCCTCGGCGAGCTGGAGAAGGCGGGGCTCGTCGACACCTCGGTGCCGACCGTCCACGCGCCGAGCCTCGGGGAGGCGATCGGGCGCTGGGACATCACGCGCACCACGTCGGAGACGGCGCGCAGCTTCTACTCGGCGGCGCCGGGCGGCGTCCCGACCCAGGTGGCCTTCAGCCAGGACCGGCGCTGGGAGGTCGACACCGACCGCGAGAAGGGGGCGATCCGCTCGGTCGAGCACGCCTTCTCGAAGGACGGCGGCCTGGCTGTGCTCTACGGCAACCTCGCCCAGGACGGCTGCATCGTGAAGACGGCGGGCGTCGACGCCTCAATCCTGACATTCACCGGGCCGGCGCGGATCTTCGAGAGCCAGGACGACGCCGTGAAGGGCATCCTCGGCGGCAAGGTCGGGGCCGGGGACGTGGTGGTGATCCGCTACGAGGGGCCGCGCGGCGGGCCGGGCATGCAGGAGATGCTGTATCCGACCAGCTACATCAAGTCGAAGGGGCTGGGGAAGGCCTGCGCGCTGGTGACGGACGGGCGCTTCTCGGGCGGCACCTCGGGCCTGTCGATCGGCCACGTCTCGCCGGAGGCGGCCGAGGGCGGGCTGATCGGCCTCGTCGAAGACGGCGACAGGGTCGAGATCGACATCCCCAACCGCTCGATCCGGCTCGCGGTCGCCGAGGACGTGCTGGCCGCCCGCCGGGCGGCCCGCGAGGCGGCGGGCTGGCACCCCGCAGCGCCCCGTCCGCGCAAGGTCACGACCGCCCTGAAGGCCTACGCGGCCATGGCCACCAGCGCGGCCAAGGGAGCGGTGCGGGACGTGGATCAGCTCACGCGGCGGTGAGGGGTGGGCTCGCCATTCGGCGGCGCCCGGTCGCGGACCAGGCGCGCCCTCTCCGGGCTTGCAATCCTCCCCGATCTCCTTTAGACCCCGCCCATTCCGTCGGGCACCCGGCCGGGGGCTGAACGGACGGCTTTGCCTTTTTCGGAAGGCAGGGCAGGACCAGACGAAGGTCCGTCGTCCCGTGTCTCCGCTCTCCGACAGCTGAATTTTCTACCCGTCGTCCTCGTCAGGGGCCGCGGGAGGGGCTTGGCGCCGGTGTCCGATCGCGAGACGAGGAAAGGCATAGCACCACGATGGCGCTCTACGAGCACGTATTCCTGGCCCGCCAGGACGCGTCGCCCCAGCAGGTCGACGCGCTGATCGAGCAGTACAAGGCCGTGATCGAGACCAACGGCGGCAAGATCGCCAAGGTCGAGAACTGGGGCCTGAAGTCGCTCGCCTACCGCATCAAGAAGAACCGCAAGGCCTTCTATGCGCTGATGAACATCGACGCCCCCTCGGCCGCCGTGGCCGAGATGGAGCGACAGATGCGCATCAACGAGGACATCCTCCGCTTCATGACCATCCGGGTCGACGCGCTGGAGGAAGGCCCCTCGGCCATGATGCAGAAGCGCGACCGCGACGACCGTCGCGACCGCGACGACCGTCCGGGCGGCGGGCGCGACCGGGATCGCGGCGACCGCCGCGGACCGCCGCGCGGCGACCGCCCGCGCCGTGACGACTTCGCCACGCCCTTCCAGGCGGCGACCGCGGAGAGCGAGGAAGAGTGATGGTCGACATCAACCAGCTGCCCACCCGCCGGCCCTTCTTCCGCCGGCGCAAGACCTGCCCGTTCTCCGGCGCCAACGCCCCGAAGATCGACTACAAGGACGTCAAGCTCCTGCAGCGCTTCATCTCCGAGCGCGGCAAGATCGTGCCGAGCCGCATCACGGCGGTCTCGACCAAGAAGCAGCGCGAGCTGGCCCAGGCCATCAAGCGCGCCCGCTTCCTCGGCTTCCTGCCCTTCGTCATCAAGTGATCGCCCGCCGCGCGACCGCGCGGCGCTGACGACACGCCGGCCTCGCCTCAGGGCGGGGCCGATCCACCCGGGATCCCCGGGGGCGCCGCAGCCGGCCCTTTCAACAGGCTGCCATCTCTGTCGGGTTGGGGCGCCTCGCCGCCTCTAACCGCTCGCGAAGCGGGACAGCTGGACGATGCCCTTCGTCGTCTCTCCGTCGGCCTTCCTGATGGCGCTCGGCTCCGGCCTCGCGTCGGCGGTGCTGTTCGCGTCGCTGATCGGCGGGACCTCGCTGGCCGTGCCGCTCTTCGCGCTGACGGGGCTGCCGATCGCCATCGCGGCGCTCGGCTGGGGGACGCTCGCGGGGGCCATCGCGGTCGTCATCGGCGGCGTCGCCATCACGTTCGCGCTGTCGGCCCCGGCGGCCGGCTCCTATCTCCTCACCGTGGCCGGTCCCGTCCTGGTCCTCTCCCACCTCGTCGGCCTCGCCCGGCAGGACGAGGCGGGGCGGGTCGAGTGGTATCCGCTCGGGCGGGTGCTCGCCGCCGCGGCCATCCTGATCGCCGCCGCCACGGTGGTGGGCGGCATCGCCATCGGGTACGACCAGGAGGCGACCACGCGCCAAGTGCGCGACGCCTTCGCGGGCATGATGGACCCGGCGCGCGTGCCCGGCGGCCTCGAGCAGGTGCGGGCGGAGGTCGAGCCCTTCGTGCGCCTCTCCGTCCGGCTCATGCCGATCCTGTTCCCGGCGATCTGGACCATGATCCTCGTCCTCAACCTCTGGCTCGGCGCCAAGGTGGTGGCGAAATCGGACCGGCTGGCCCGGCCCTGGGAGGACCTCTCGGCCATCAGCCTGCCCCGCGGGGCCGACCTCGGCTTCGCCGGGGCGCTCGTCCTCAGCTTCCTGCCGGCGCCGGCCGGACTCGTCGCCTCGCCGTTCCTGGGCGCCTTCCTGTCGGCCTACACGCTGATGGGCTTCGCGGTCCTGCACCACGTGACGCGCGGCTCCGGGGCGCGGCCGATCGTGCTGGCGACCGTCTACGGCCTCGTCTTCCTGTTCACCTTCCCGGCGCTGCTGGTGGCCCTCGTGGGCTTCCTCGAGCGCTTCCTCCGCTTTCGCGACCGGCGGCGCAAAGGGGGGCCGCCGGGCGTCGTCTGATCTCAACCTGCCCCGCCATTCCGGCGCCCCGCCCGCCGCGGCCGGCGCGCCCCGCAAGACCCAAGAAGGAGCAAACCCATGGAAGTCATCCTCCTCGAGCGCATCGGCCGCCTCGGCCAGATGGGCGACGTCGTCAAGGTCCGCGACGGCTTTGCGCGCAACTTCCTCCTGCCGCGCAACAAGGCGCTGCGCGCCACCAAGGCCAACAAGGAGCGCTTCGAGGGCCAGCGCGCCCAACTCGAGGCGCGCAACCTCGAGCTCAAGAGCGAGGCGCAGGCCGTCGCCGAGAAGCTCGACGGAAAGAGCTTCGTGGTCGTCCGCCAGGCCGGCGAGATGGGCCAGCTCTACGGCTCCGTGTCGGCGCGCGACGTCGCCGACCTGCTGACCGCCGGCGGCTTCACGGTCGGCCGCGACCAGGTCGTCCTCAACACCCCGATCAAGGGCATCGGCCTGCACACGGTCGCCATCGCGCTGCACGGCGAGGTCGAGGCCAAGGTGACGGTCAACGTCGCCCGCTCCGCCGACGAGGCCGAGCGCCAGGCGCGCGGCGAGGCCGTCATCACCCGCGAGAACGAGGACATCTTCGAGCGCGAGGTCGGCCCGATCACGGACGAAGAGGGCTACGCCGAGGAGTGATCCCGGCCGATCGCCGTCCGAAAGGCCGGGCCGCCCGTCGGCCCGGCCTTTTTCGTCCGTGCGTGGCCGGCCGGCCACGCTCAAGCGGTCTCCGGGACGGCGGTGAAATAGCTGTGGACAGGCTGGGATAACTCCGGCTCCGCTTTCGACTCGGGGGCCGTCGTCCTAGAACGGGACGACCCTCGAAGGACGCCCGATGAAAGCCCCGATCCGCCGTGTCGAGCAGGAACCCGCCCTGGAGCGCCACGCCCCGCACAACGCGGAGGCCGAGCGCCAGCTCCTCGGCGCGGTTCTTGTGAACAACGAGACCTACTACCGGGTCTCGGACTTCCTCGAGCCCGCGCATTTCTTCCTGGAGCCGCACCGGCAGATCTACGAGAAGGTCGGCCAGCTGATCCGGGCCGGCAAGGTCGCCTCGCCGATCACGGTCAAGACCTTCTTCCCGGCCGACCACCAGATCGCCGACCTGTCGGTGACTCAGTACCTCCTGCGCCTCGCCTCCGACGCGACGACCATCATCAACGCGGAGGACTACGGGCGCGTGGTGCGCGACCTCGCGATGCGGCGGAACCTGATCCGCATCGGCGAGGACATGGTCAACATCGCCTTCGACGCGCCGGTCGACATGCCGCCGCGGGCGCAGATCGAGGACGCCGAGCGGCGGCTCTTCGAACTCGCCGAGACCGGCCGCTACGACGGCGGCTTCGTCAGCTTCTCGGACGCCCTCAAGGGCTCGATCGACATGGCGGCGGCCGCCTTCCAGAGGCAGGGGCGGCTGTCCGGGGTCTCGACCGGAATCTCCAGCCTCGACCGCATGATGGGCGGGCTGCAGCATTCGGACCTGATCATCCTCGCGGCGCGTCCGGCTATGGGCAAGACGTCGCTCGCGACCAATATCGCCTTCAACATCGCGGCGGCGTACCGCTCCGAGGAGCAGCCGGACGGGTCGTTCAAGACGGTCGACGGCGGCATCGTCGGCTTCTTCTCGCTGGAGATGTCGTCCGAGCAGCTCGCCACGCGCGTGATGTCGGAGCAGACGGAGATCCCCTCGCACAAGATCCGGCGCGGCGACATCACCGACATGGAGTTCGAGAAGCTCGTCGCGGCCTCGCAGATGATGCAGTCGATCCCGCTCTACGTGGACCAGACGGGCGGCATCTCCATCGCCCAGCTCGCGGCGCGCGCGCGGCGGCTGAAGCGGCAGCGGGGGCTCGACGTGCTGATCGTCGACTACCTGCAGCTCCTCACCGGCTCCAAGAAGGCCGGGGAGAACCGTGTCCAGGAGATCACCGAGATCACCACGGGCCTGAAGGCGCTCGCCAAGGAGCTCAACGTCCCGATCCTGGCCCTGTCCCAGCTCTCCCGCCAGGTGGAGAACCGCGACGACAAGCGTCCGCAGCTCGCCGACCTGCGCGAGTCCGGCTCGATCGAGCAGGACGCCGACGTGGTCATGTTCATCTATCGCGAGGAATACTACCTGAAGGGCAAGGAGCCGTCCGACAAGGGCTCGGAGGCCTGGTTCAAGTGGGAAGCCGACATGGCGAAGATGCGCGGCGTCGCGGAGGTCATCGTCGGCAAGCAGCGCCATGGCCCGACGGGAACGGTCGAACTCCACTTCGCCGGCGAGTACACCCGCTTCTCCGACCTCATCCGCGACGACCAGTTGCCGGCCCGGATGGACTAGGCCCGTCGCGCCGCTTCCTACTCCGCTTCGGCCGCCAGCCGGTCGATGCGGGCGAGCACTTCCTCCTCGCTCAAGGCCGGGTCGACGAGCAGGCGGATCAGGAGGTCCCAGACCCGCAGGGCGCCGACGCCCCTGCGGGCGTCGATGCGGATCTGGTCCTTGCGGACGCGCGGATCCTCCAGCTTCGCCCGGTCCGCCACCGAGCAGGAATCGAGCCGGTTCGGCGGCACGTCCTTGCGGGTCGGCGCTGAGCCCTTGTCGAGCGCGAAGGCGAGCTGCACCTCCGGATCCATCAGGGTGTCGGCCAGGAGCCGCTGGGCCTCCAGGGTCTCCCTGTCGTCGGCAGCCGAGAAGGCGAAGCCGTCGACGACCAGGGTCATGACTTTTTCATTGCCGGGCGGCACTGCACACAAGACATCCTTGTCGACCTTCATTCCGTGCCTTGCGTATTCGCCCTTCGCCCAGTCGCCCATGAAGGTCATGGCGGCACGGCCCTCCCCGACGTCGACCAGGGCGTCCACCCAGCCGTCCCCCCGGCTCGGAGGCCTGACCAGAGGCTTGAGGGCGGCCAGGTGGTGGACGGCCCTGCGGAAGGACGCAGACGTGACGTAGCGCCGCCAGTGCGTCTGGGCGTCGGTGCGGTTCGGCTCGTCGGACTGCGACTCGGCCAGGACCGCACGGACGATCAGCGATTGCTGCCAGATCTCGCCGCCCGTCACGACCGGCGCGACGCCCTTGGCGGCGAGCGTTGTCCCGATCGCGACGACCTCGTCCCAACTGCGCGGGACGGGCAGCCCGTTCTCGGCGAGCAGGCGGGCACTGAGCCAGAGCTTGTTCTCGATGTGGATGCCAACCGGGGCCATGTAGGGCTGCTGGTCGGACATGATCTGAGCGCGAACGCTCTCCGGCAGCTTGTCGATCCACGCCGCCGCCCCGGGGACCGGTACGGCTGCGTCAAGGCGCCGAAGTTCCTCGACCTCACCGCCCATCCACTGGAAGGCAGGCACCGGGAGGCCGTCGGCGGCGCGCTCGACCAGCCGCCGCCTCAGGTCGATCGAGCGCGCCGCCGGCTCGTCGATCCATTGACCGCCGCGCCGTTCGAAGGCCTCGCGGATGGTGTCGAGGGCGGCACGCTCGCTGGGCGAGATCCAATAGTGGAGCACCTCGATCTCGGCCGCCAGGGCGGGGCCGCCGGAGAGGACGACGCACAGGTTGCCCCAGAGAGCGGCGCGGGCGGCAGCCGGAGCGGCGGAACGAGGGCGCGACATGCGGACGTTCTTTCCTGTTCAGGGGACATGCTTCAGGCGACTGGCCGTCGGGCGGGGGCGGCGGTCCGCGACCCTGCGCAACTCGGGGGCCCGCAGGGCTGTGAGCCAGCCCGTGAGGGCTTCGAAGGGCATGGGCGCGGCGAAGAGGTAGCCCTGTGCGGTCAGGCAACCCTCACCGACCAGGAACCGACGCTGTGCCTCGGTCTCGACGCCTTCGGCGACCACCGCCTTGCCGAGGGAGCGGCCCAGCGACACGATGGAGCGGATGATCTGCTCGCTCATGGGGTTGGTTCCGATTTCGGCCACGAAGCTGCGGTCGATCTTGAGTTCGTCGAAGGTGAAGTCGCGGAGGTGGCTGAGGGAGGCGAAGCCCGTGCCGAAGTCGTCGAACGCCACCCGAATGCCGAGGTCCGAGATGGCCTTGACGGACGCCTGGATCGTTTCGGCGGCCCGGCTCATGAGGACGTCCTCGGTGATCTCGATCGACAACGCGTCGGGCGAAATGCCGTGACGCTCGAGCGCCTCCAGGATCTCCGAACAGGCCAGGTTCCCGGCCAGCATGGCCTCCGGCATGTTGACCGCCACGGGGCCGACGTGCAGGCCATGCCCGCGAAGGCTCTCCACGTCGCGCAAACTGAGGTCGAGAACGACCTTGGTGAGGTCCACCGATCGGCCGGCCCGGTGCAGGGCGGTCAGGAAGGCGGCCGGGGCGAGCAGTCCGCGCTCGGGATGACGCCAGCGGACCAGGGCCTCGAGCCCGACGATGGACCCATCCGCGGTGCGCACCTTCGGCTGGTAGTGGACCTCGAACTCCCGGTCCGCGAAGGCACGTCCGAATTCCCGGAGCAGCGTCGCCTCCTCGTCGCTTTCGCGGCGGAGCGTCTGGTCGAAGACCTGATGATGCGGCCCCGGCTGCTTGGCCGCGTAGAGGGCCTTGTCGGCATAGGCGAGGAGACGGTCGGGATCATCGGAATGCAGCGGGCAAAGCGCGCCTCCGACGCTCGACGAGACGTCGATCTCCGAGCCGTTCCAGTTCCACGTGCGGGACGTGGCCGCGCGGATGCGGGCGATGAGGCCGGCGAGACGGTCGACCTCCGTCATCCCGGGAACCAGGATCGCGAACTCGTCGCCGCCGAGCCGCGCCAGCATGGCCGTCGGCTCGATGACCGACTGGATCCGGCGACACATTTCGGCCAGGAGCCGGTCTCCGACCTGGTGTCCGAACGCATCGTTGACGGCCTTGAAGCGATCGAGATCGCAGAGGATCAGGGCGAAGCCGCCGTCCTGGGGAACGCGTTCGATCGCGACCGCGAGCGCCTTCGTGAAGCGCGCCCGGTTGCCGGTGCCGGTCAGCGGATCCGAGTAGGCGATCCGGTCCAGCTCGTTGCGGGCCTCGGCTACCGCGCGGTTGTAGGCACCCAGCCGACGGACCATCGGACCGAAGATCAAGAGGACCTCGCCGCCGAGGACGACCAAGGTCAACAGCGTGATCGCGATGTGGATGCGTTCGACGCGCGCGACGTGCTCGAGCGAGCCGGCGTGGATCTTCTCCAGGGCCCCGTCGAAACCCTTCAGGATGGTCGTGCCCGACGAGAGGGTGAAATCCATCAGGCTCCAGTGAACGACCGCCCGGCGCAATTCGCCCGGCTCCATCGTCGCCAGGACGGTCGACCGCTCGCTCATGGCGCGGAGGCCGTCCTGCAGCTTGTAAGGCTCCTCGAAATAGACCCTGCGGATCGAGTCCGGCACCGAGAACCACAGGGATCTGTCTCCGGTCTGGATGATCTCGATGATGCGGGCATTGACCCGGTCGAAATCCTCGATCCGTTCCTTCAGCTGCCGGCCCAGGCGACGGATCTGCGCGTCCGAGGTGTCCGGGCGCTCAACGTAGCTCATCAGGGCGCGCGTCGCCGTCTGGACACGATTGAAATTCTGCGACTGTTCGCTCGACCGTATGCCGAGCTCGACGTGGACCGCCTGAGCCACCAGCGAGGCGTGTATGGACAGGAAGCTGGCGAGCGAAATGCCAGCAAGAATCGCAATCGCAATCGCGTAGTTCTTGCCGACGAGTCTGACTTGCCAATCCGAGTCCGTCACGTGCGCCTGTCTCCGAGTGTTGAGTCGCGCGGCAGGTAACGCTACGTCATCTTTGCTAATGCCTCGCAAAGATTACCGATGCTTGTTGGGGCGATTGGGAGCGTCAGGGATCGGTCGCGGCCCTATCCGAACGCCCCAGGCTGCGACCTGCGGTCGCGCGGGAGGCGCCACGGCCTCCAGGCGAGACCGTGGGGCCCGCCGGATTTGGGAGGCACCGCACGTCCAGGGCGATGCCGGTGACACGATCTCGTGATCCCGGGCCTGCGTCCGAACGGGACGTCCCGGGCGTAATCTTCATGACGGGTTCGGCGTGGAACAGTCGGCTCCAGGACGGCGGGTCCGGGGGCGCCGGGGCCGTCCGGAGGCATTCGGATGGAACAGCGTAATCGGAACCGGTCGACCGAGGGGGGCGAGCGGGCCAGGTTGGTTTCCTTCGGGACGGCGCTGCCGCCCCACGTCGTTACACAGGCGGAGGCGGCCGAGGCGGTGGAGCGGATCTTCAGCCGCCGGCCCGGGTCCTTCGACGCCCTGAGGGGCGTCTTCGCGACGGCGGGCACGCGCCAGCGGCACACGATCAAGCCGGCCGCCTGGTACCTGGAGCCGCAAGGCTGGCCGGAGAAGAGCCAGGCCTTCCTGGACGGCGCGGGCGATCTCTTCATCGAGGCCGCGGGGCGGGCGCTCGACCGGGCGGGCCTGACCGCCGCGGACGTCGACACGGTCGTCACCCTGACGGCGACCGGCGTGGCTACGCCGACGCTCGAGGCCCGGGTCGCGGCGCGCATGGGGTTCCGCCCGGACGTGCGGCGCGTGCCGATCTTCGGGCTCGGCTGCGCGGGCGGCGTGTCGGGGCTCTCCATCGCGGGGCGGCTCGCCGCCGCGGACCCGGGGTCGACGGTGCTGATGGTCGCCATCGAGTGCTGCTCGCTCGGCTTCCAGCCGGACCGCTTCGACAAGGCCAACATCGTCTCCTCCGCGCTCTTCGGCGACGGGGCGGCGGCCTGCGTGCTGCGCGCCGGCGACGGCGGCGGGATCGCGGCGATCGAGGGCTCGGCCGAGCATATGTGGCCCGACACGCTCGGCGTGATGGGCTGGCGCATGGACACGGTGGGCCTCGGCGTGATCCTCGCCCCGAACGTGCCGGACTTCGCCGAGAAGAACCTCGGCCCGGCGGTGCGCGGCATGCTCGACCGGCTCGGCCTCGTCCCCGACGACGTCGGCCGCTTCGTCTGCCACCCCGGCAGCGTGAAGGTGGTCGCCGCGATCGAGCGGACGCTCGGCCTCGACCAGGGCTCGCTCGACCACGAGCGCGGAGTGCTGGTCGACTACGGCAACATGTCGGCCCCGACGGTCTGGTTCATCCTGGAGCGCGTGATGGCGGACGGCGCCTTGCCGGAGCGCACCGCTATGCTCGCCATGGGGCCGGGCTTCACCACGACCTGCGTGTCGCTGACGCGGGCGGCCGCATGAGCGCAGCGGTTCTCGTCCTCGCGCTGGTGACGCTACAACGCCTCGGGGAGCTCGTGCTGTCGGCCCGGCACGAGCGGCGGCTCGCCGCACGCGGGGCCTACGAGGTGGGCGGCGCGCACTACCCGGCGATGGTGGCGGTGCACGGCCTATGGCTCGTCGTCCTCTGGCTGGCGGCCTTGGGGCTGCCCCCGGGGCCCGTCACCCTGTCCTGGCCCCTCGTCGGGGCCTATGCGGCCGTGCAGGCGCTCCGGGTCTGGACGCTGGCGAGCCTCGGGGAGCGCTGGACGACGCGGATCATCGTGGTACCGGGCGCGCCGCTCGTGGCGCGCGGGCCCTACCGCTACCTGCGCCATCCCAACTACGTGGTGGTGGTCCTCGAGATCGCGCTCCTGCCCCTCGCCTTCGGGCTGCCCGGGACGGCGGCGCTGTTCTCGCTCCTCAACGCCGGGATCCTCGTCGTGCGGATCCGCGCCGAGGACGCGGCGCTGGCCGGGGCCCGGAGCGAGGGTCGATGACGCCGCCCTCGGGCCTGCGCCTGTGGGGCGGGTTCGGCGCCATGTGCGTCGGCATGTTCATGGCCATCCTGGACATCCAGATCGTGGCCACGTCGCTGCCGGCGATCCGCGGTGCGCTGGACATCCCGGCGGACCGGATGAGCTGGATCCAGACCGCCTACCTGATCGCCGAGGTGATCGCGATCCCGCTCACCGGCTGGCTGACGCGGCTGCTCGGCATGCGCCGGCTGTTCATCGCGGCGGTCTCGGTCTTCACCCTGGCGTCGATCGGCTGCGCGGCCTCGAGCGGCTTCGGCCAGCTCGTCGCCTGGCGGGTGCTCCAGGGCTTCGCGGGCGGCACGCTGATCCCGGCCGTCTTCTCGGCCGTCTTCCTGCTCTTCCCCTTCGCCACGCAGGGGCGAGCAACCACGATCGCCGGCCTCCTGGCGGTACTCGCTCCGACGGCCGGCCCGGTGGCGGGGGGATGGATCACCGACACCGCCTCCTGGCACTGGCTCTTCCTGGTGAACGTCGCGCCGGGGGTGCTGTCGGCGCTCGCCGGGGCGGCGCTCCTGCCGCGCGAGCCGCTGGAGCGGCGGGTGGCGGCCGAGCTCGACATCGTCTCGCTGGCCCTCATGGCGCTGTCCCTGGCCGCGCTCGAGATCGGGCTCAAGGAGGCGCCGGGCCGCGGCTGGACATCGCCGGTCGTGCTCGGGCTCCTCGTCGGCTTCGTGGCTGCCGGCCTCGTCTTCGTGCTGCGGACGCTGCGGCGGGCGAAACCGGTGGTCGATCTCTCGACCTTCCGAGACCGGGACTTCGCGATCGGCTGCGCGCTCAGCTTCGTGCTCGGCATGGGCCTCTACGGCTCGGTCTACCTGATGCCGGTCTTCCTCGGCCTCGTGCGCGGGCACGGGGCCTTCGCGATCGGCACGATCATGCTGGCGACCGGCCTCGCCCAGCTGGTCGGCGCCCCGGTCGCGGTGGAGCTCGAGCGGCGGTTCGATCCGCGGATCCTGACTGCGGTCGGCTTCGCGCTGTTCGGGGCCGGCCTGGCGCTCTCCGGCTTCGACACGCCGCAGACGGACGGGCGGGAGATGGTCCTGCCCCAGGTGGTCCGCGGCGCAGCGATCATGCTCTGCCTGCTGCCGCCGACCCGCCTCGCGCTCGGGCACCTGCCGGCCGAGCGGGTGCCGGACGCGAGCGGGCTCTTCAACCTGATGCGAAACCTCGGCGGCGCGATCGGCATCGCGCTGGTCGACACGCTGCTGTTCGGCCGCGCGGAGGAGCACGGACGCCGGCTGCTCGACCGGCTGACGGCCGGGGACCTCGACGCCGCCCGTTTCCTGGGCATCCCCGAGGGCCTCGTACAGGGCCGCGCGCCCGGGCCGCTCGACCCGATGGCGATGGCCTACCTGAGGCCGCTGATCGAGAAGGGCGGGCTGACGCTCGCGGTCGACGAGGCCTGGCTGATGCTCGCGGCCGTCACCTTCGCAGGCCTCGCCGCCATTCCGTTCGTCACGCGGCGCGGCGCCCCGGTGGCGGGGACGGGGCCCGCCGTCCACTGAAGCGGCGTCAGAGGTAGGTCCAGACGCGGGCGCCGCCGAGCACCGTCAGCCAGAAGGCCACGTGGGCGGCGGCGATCACCCAGAAGATCACCCGGAAGGACAGCTTGGCGGTCTTGTGGCGGAGCGACTGGCTGACGATCAGGCCTCCCGGCCAGCCGCCGAGGAGATCGAGCGCGTGCAGGGTCCGTTCCGAGACGCGGCGCTCGAAGCGCTCGGCGCGGCCCTTGTCGACCGTATAGGCGAGGCCCGACAGGGCGCTCATGACTAGGTAGACGGCCGGCGTCCACCAGGGCAGGCCGCGCCAGAGGCTCGCCGCGAGGACGAGGGCCAGGAAGGCGAGCACGACGCCGGTCGGCAGGCTCGGCGGGCGGAAGGCGAGCCAGCCGCCCTCGAAGCGGACCGCCACCGCGCGCGGGCGGCCCCGCTCGTCGAGGCCGGGCTGGAACTCCACCGTCTCGCCCGGCGCCGGCCGGCGGCCGCCGAAGGGGAGCGCGGTGACATGGAAGAACAGGTCCGGGCCGCCCGCGTCGGGCGCCAGGAAGCCGTAGCCCTCCGGGTCGTTCCAGCGGACGACCCGGCCCCGGGCCCAGGCGGATATGCTCTCCGGCATCGGAATCGGCCCGCGGTTGACGATGCAAGAACGATCCCACGGAGCCTCGGCGCGGGGCAAGGGGCGGGCGCGCCTCGCCTTGACACCGCTGCGACCCGGGGGCCCACTCCGGGCATGACGCTCGAATCCCTCGACACCGGGCTCGCGGGGGCGCGCCTGACCATCGACCTCGCCGCCCTGGAGGCCAACTGGCGCGACCTCGCCGCGCGCGCGGCGCCGGCGGAATGCGCAGCGGTGGTCAAGGCCGACGCCTACGGGATCGGGATCGGCCCCGCCGTGCGCCGGCTCCACGACGCCGGCTGCCTCACCTTCTTCGTGGCCCATCCGGAGGAAGGGCTGCGCGCCCGCACGGTGGCGCCCGACGCGGTGATCTACGTCCTCAACGGGCTCTTTCCGGGTGCCGTCGACGTGCTGGCGGACGCCGGGCTGCGGCCGGTGCTCGGGTCGCCCGACGAGGTCGAGGCCTGGGCGGCGGCCGGGCGCGCCCGGGGGCGCCCCCTCCCCTCCGCGCTGCATGTCGACACGGGCATGAACCGGCTCGGGCTCGACCTCGAGGAGGCGCGGGCGCTCGCGGGCCGGGCGGACCTGCTGGCGGCCGCGGACCCGCATCTCGTGATGAGCCATCTCGCTTGCGCGGACGAGCCGGAGCACCCGCTGAACGGGCGGCAGCTCGAGCGGTTCCGGGCCGCGGCGGCGCTCTTTCCCGGCCTGCCGGCCTCGCTCGCCAACTCGGCGGGGATCTTCCTCGGGGCGGACTACCAGGCGGGGCTCGTCCGGCCCGGCGTGGCGCTCTACGGCGGCGCGGTGCGCAGCGGACGGCCCTCGCCGATGATGCCCGTCCTGCATCTCTCCGCGCCGATCCTCCGGATCCGCCGGGTCGCGGCGGGGGAGACGGTCGGCTACGGGGCGGCGGAGACGCTGCGCCGGGATTCCCGGGTCGCGATCCTGTCCGTCGGCTATGCGGACGGCTACCGCCGGGCCGCATCCGCCGAGGACGGCCGGCCGGGCGGCCGGGTGGCGATCGGCGGCCGGGTCGTCCCCATTCTCGGGCGGATCTCGATGGACCTGATGGCCGTCGACGTCACCGACGTGCCGGGGGCCTGCCGCGGGACGGCGGTCGAACTGATCGGCGACCATGTCGGGCTGGGGGACGTCGCGGCGGCCATGGGGACCATCGACTACGAGGTGCTCACGGGCCTCGGCCTTCGCTTTCAACGTGCCTATCTCGACGAGACGTGAACGGATTCGCCAGCCTACTCAAATGGCGCCGATAACCCCTGTACAAAACGAGAACAATCGGGCAGCATCCCGATCCGTTCCCGAGAGGCGATTCCATGGCGAAACGTTCAAGCCGCTTCGTATGCCAGAACTGCGGCACGGTGACCGCACGCTGGGCGGGCCGATGCGACGGCTGCGGCGAGTGGAACACGGTCTCGGAGGAGGACGACGGCGGCTCGGGCGTCGGCGCGGGCCCGCGCAGCATCGCGGTGACGGCGCGCAAGGGCCGGGTCTTCCCCCTCGTCGGCCTCTCGGGGGAGGCCAAGGAGGCGCCCCGGATCGTCAGCCACATGCCGGAGCTCGACCGGGTGACCGGCGGCGGCTTCGTGCGCGGATCGGCGGTGCTGATCGGCGGCGACCCGGGGATCGGAAAGTCCACGCTCCTGATCCAGGCGGCGGCACGCCTCGCCGCCGGCGGGCATCGGGTGGTCTACGTGTCGGGCGAGGAGGCGGTCGCGCAGGTGCGGCTCAGGGCCGAGCGGCTGGGCCTCGGCGGGGCTCCGGTAGCGCTCGCCGCCGAGACGAGCGTGGAGGACATCCTCGCGACCCTGCAGGCGGGCGAGACACCGGCGCTGGTGGTGGTCGATTCGATCCAGACCCTGTGGACCGAGACGGCCGAATCGGCGCCCGGCACCGTGACGCAGGTGCGGGCTGCGGCGCAGGCCCTGATCCGCTATGCCAAGGCGAGCGGCGCAGCGGTCGTGCTGGTCGGGCACGTCACTAAGGACGGCCAGATCGCCGGACCGAGGGTGGTCGAGCACATGGTCGACGCGGTGCTCTACTTCGAGGGGGACGGCGGCGACCGGTTCCGCGTGCTCCGGGCCGTGAAGAACCGATTCGGGGCGACGGACGAGATCGGCGTCTTCGAGATGACGGGACGCGGGCTCGAGGAGGTCGCCAACCCTTCCGAGCTCTTCTTGGGCGAGCGCGACGGCAAGGCGCCGGGCGCGGCGGTGTTCGCCGGCATGGAAGGGTCACGGCCCCTCCTGGTCGAGATCCAGGCCCTGGTGGCGCCGACCTCGCTCGGTACCCCGCGCCGCGCGGTGGTCGGCTGGGACGGCAGCCGGCTGTCCATGATCCTGGCCGTGCTCGACGCCCATTGCGGGGTGCGGCTTTCGAGCCACGACGTCTACCTGAACGTCGCCGGCGGGCTGCGCATCCAGGAACCGGCCGCCGACCTGGCGGTCGCGGCGGCGCTGGTGTCCTCGGCCACCGGGGTTGCTCTTCCGCGGAATAGTGTCTATTTCGGCGAGGTCAGCCTGTCCGGGTCCGTGCGGCCCGTGGCGCGGGCCGAGCAGCGGCTGAAGGAGGCCGAGCGGCTCGGCTTCACGGGCGGCCTGGTCCCCGCAGCGTCGCTCGGCGACGCCGGGACCACGATGGGGGTCGGGGGCGTCGACGCGTTGGTCGACCTCGTCGCCCGCATCGCCGCGGGGACGGGCACCGGCGGGCAGCCGCCGGCCGACCGGGGCGCGGTGGCCTTCGACCGGGATCGCCGGGCGGCAGGGAATCGTGGTATCGAGAGGCTCCCGGGCCGGCAGGCCGGCGGGTCATACTGAGCGGCGGGTTTGGCGCAATGGATTTCCTGACGGTTCTCGACGGCATCGTGCTCGTCGTCGTGCTCGTTTCCGCGCTCCTCGCCATGTATCGAGGCCTCATCCGCGAGGTGTTCTCGATCGCCTCATGGGCAGCGGCCGCAGGCGCCGCCTACTATTTCCACAAGCCGCTCCTGCCCTATGCCAAGCAGTACATCAACAACGAGTACGTGGCGCTGGGCGTGACCATCGGCGGCATCTTCGTGGTGACGCTGATCGTGGTCAGCTACATCACCATGAAGATGTCCGACTTCGTGCTCGATTCGGCCTTCGGGGCGCTCGACCGGTCCGCCGGGTTCCTGTTCGGCGCCGCGCGCGGCCTCCTGCTCCTGGTCGTCGCGATGCTGTTCTTCAACTGGTTCGTGCCCTCCGCGCAGCAGCCGAAATGGGTGTCGAGCGCCAAGTCGAAGCCGGTGCTCGACTATCTCGGGCAGCAGCTGGTCGCGGCGCTGCCGGAGAACGCCGAGGAACAGATCCTCAACAAGCTGCGCAACCGCGGCCGGAACGACACCGTCCCGGCCGAGCCGGACGCGGATCCCCGTCCAGTTCCGCAGCAGCGGACCGACAACCGGACCGGCACCTACAACACCGGCGAGCGCAAGTCGCTCGACCAGCTGATCACCGGCACAACGCGCCAGTGAGGCGCAGGTACCCGCGGCGACGACGCGCAGGTGCCATGAGGGTTCGGGACTGGAAATCCATCCCCGGGCGTCCGATATAGCGGGCGGCCGGCGCTTTGACTTTCCGAGACCCCGGCGGGGGTCCACCGTCACGCGACGGCCGGTGTCGGCGGCGGGGCGAACCAGGAACCCGTCAGGCCCGGACCGGACGAGACCGAAGGGGGGCGGTGCCTTGCGGGACCGCTGCCCGAAGGCGGCCACCTCACGGCCCCTCCGGCCGACCGCGCGGCGCGCGGCCTGCCGGCCGATCGGCACCCGGTGCGGTGCCGGGTGGGGGCGGATGCCCCGGCGGGGGCGGATGCCCCGGCGAGGCGGATCGGGAACGGACGAGAGCGGAGCGGGCGTGATGGACATCGGATTTCCCTTCCAGGCCGACGACGACACGCTGCACGAGGAATGTGGGGTGTTCGGCGTGTTCGGGCACCCGGAGGCCGGTGCGCTGACGGCGCTCGGGCTGCACGCCCTCCAGCACCGCGGCCAGGAGGCAGCCGGCATCGTCTCCTACGACGGCCAGCAGTTCCACGTGGAGCGGCATATCGGCTTGGTGGGCGACAACTTCGCCAAGCCCAGCGTGATCGACCGGCTGAAGGGCAACCGGGCGATCGGCCATACGCGCTACGCCACGACGGGCGGCCAGATCCTGCGCAACGTGCAGCCGATGTTCGCGGAGTTCCACGGCGGCGGCTTCTCGGTGGCGCACAACGGCAACATCACCAACGCCATGACGTTGCAGCGGCAGTTGCAGAAGCGCGGCTCCATCTTCCAGTCGACCTCCGACACGGAGACGGTCATCCACCTGACGGCGACCTCCGACAAGGCGCATCTGGTCGACCGTTTCGTCGACGCGCTCCGGCAGATCGAAGGCGCCTACGCCTTCGTGGCGCTGTCCGAGAAGAAGATGATCGGCGTGCGCGATCCCCTCGGGGTGCGGCCGCTCGTGCTCGGCCACGTGGACGGCGCCTTCGTGCTGGCCTCGGAGACCTGCGCGCTCGACATCATCGGCGGGCGCGTGATCCGGGAGATCGAGCCGGGGGAAATGGTGGTGATCACCGAGGAGGGCGTGGAGAGCTCGAAGCCCTTCGCGGCCGTTCCGTCACGCTTCTGCATCTTCGAGTACGTGTATTTCGCGAGGCCCGACTCGCTCATCGCCGGCACGAGCATCTACTCGGTGCGCAAGCGGATCGGGCACGAGCTGGCTCGCGAGACGCCGGCGGCCGCCGACGTCGTCATCCCCGTCCCGGATTCGGGGACGCCGGCCGCCATGGGCTTCGCGGAGGCCTCGGGCCTGCCCTTCGACCTCGGCATCATCCGCAACCACTATGTGGGGCGGACCTTCATCCAGCCGACCGATTCCATCCGCCACATGGGCGTCAAGCTCAAGCACAATCCGAACCGGGCGGTGATCGAAGGCAAGCGGGTGGTGCTCGTCGACGATTCCATCGTGCGCGGGACCACCTCGCAGAAGATCGTCCAGATGGTGCGGGACGCCGGCGCGACCGAGGTGCACATGCGCATCGCCTCGCCGCCGACGACCGACCCCTGCTTCTACGGGGTCGACACGCCCGAGAAGTCGAAGCTGATCGCCTCCAGGATGTCGGTCGAGGAGCTGGCGCGCTTCATCAACGTGGACAGCCTGGCGTTCCTGAGCATCGACGGGCTCTACCGGGCGGTCGGCGAGGCGCGCCGCAACAACGAGATCCCGCAGTATTGCGACGCCTGCTTCACGGGCGAGTATCCGACGCGGCTGACCGACCGGACGCAGACCAGCAACGTGCGGCAGCTCAACCTGATCGCCGAAGCGAGTTGACCGGCGGCCGCCGATAGGCCACTGGAAACCGGCCGGCGGGACCCCGCCGGACTTTTTCCGAGGTGGAACCGTTCATGGCCGAGCCCTCCCTCTCCGGACGCATCGTCGTCGTCACCGGCGCCTCCCGGGGCATCGGACGCGTGTTCGCGCGCGAGGTGGCGCGGGCGGGTGCCCACGTGGTCGCCGTCGCCCGGACCGTCGGGGGCCTCGAGGAGCTCGACGACGAGATCCGCGGCTTCGGCGGCGCCGCCACGCTGGTCCCCCTCGACCTCAAGGATCTCGACGGCATCGACCGGCTCGGCGCGGCGCTGTTCGAGCGTTTCGGCCAGGTGGACGGGCTGGTCGGCAATGCCGGCGTGCTCGGCGTGCTGTCGCCGCTCGCCCATCTCGACCAGAAGGTGTGGGACGAGGTGATGACCGTCAACGTCACGGCCAACTGGCGGCTGCTGCGTTCGCTCGACCCGCTCCTGCGGCGGTCCGGCAGCGGCCGCTGTGTGTTCCTCACCTCCGGCGCAGCGCGCCGGCTGCGCGCCTTCTGGGGCCTCTACTCGGTGTCGAAGGCGGCCCTGGAGGCGATGGTGGTCACCTACGCCCAGGAGGGGGAGATCGCCGGGGTGAAGGCCAACCTGTTGAGCCCCGGGCCGATCCGGACGGCCATGCGCGCCAAGGCCATGCCTGGCGAGGATCCCGACACCCTGGATCCGCCGGAGGTCCTCGTGCCGGCCCTCCTGCGCCTGCTCGCCCCCGACCTCGCGGAGAGCGGCCGGATATGGGAACACCGGGACCAGGCCTGGGTCTGACGAAGGGGCCCGGCCTCCCGGGCGCCGGGGCCGTCAGCCGTCCTTCTTCTTGTCGTAGGGATTTTCGCCGCCGCCGCGGATGTTGAGCCGCAGCGGGATGCCGGCGAGGTCGAAGGTCTCGCGCAGGTCGTTGGCGAGGTAGCGGGTGTAGCTGTCCGGCAGGGCGTCGGGCCGCGAGCAGAAGATCGCGAAGGTCGGCGGACGGGTCTTCGCCTGGGTGGCGTAGCGGATCTTGATGCGGCGGCCGGAGACGGCCGGCGGCGGATGGCGCTGCAGGACGTGCTCCAGCCAGCGGTTCACCTGAGCGGTGGAGACGCGGCGGGTCCAGACCTCCTCGACCTTGATGACCGCCTTCATGAGTTCGTCGAGCCCCTCCCCGGTCAGGCCGGACAGGCGCACGAGGGGCACGCCGCGGATCTGCGGCAGCAGGCGTTCGCAGGTCTCGCGCAAGTCCTTCCAGGCCTTCACGCGGTCCTCGACCAGATCCCACTTGTCCAGCGCGATCACGATCGCACGACCCTCGCGGACGACCAGGTCGGCGATCTGCAAATCCTGCTTCTCGAAGGGCGTGGTGGCGTCGAGGCAGAGCACCACCACTTCGGCGAAGCGGATCGCCCGCAGGGTGTCGGCGACGGAGAGCTTCTCGAGCTTGTCCTGGACGCGCGCCTTGCGGCGCATGCCGGCGGTATCGAAGAGCTTGATGCGCCGCCCGCGCCATTCCCAGTCGACCGAGACGGAATCGCGGGTGATGCCGGCCTCCGGGCCGGTAAGCATCCGGTCCTCGCCGATCAGGGCGTTGACGAGCGTGGACTTGCCGGCGTTCGGCCGCCCGACCACGGCGATCCGCAGTGGCTTGGCGGCGCGCGCCTCGGGGGTCTCGTCTTCCCCGTCCGGCTCGGGCTCGGTCTCGTCCCGGGGCGGCGCGACGGCGTCGATATAGGGCCTCAGCGCCTCGTAGAGGTCGGCCATGCCCTCGCCGTGCTCGGCGGAGAGCGGCACGGGATCGCCGAAGCCGAGGCCGAAGGCCTCGTAGGCGCCCGCCTCCCCGGCCCGGCCCTCGGCCTTGTTGGCGACCAGGATCACGGGCGTGTCGGAGCGGCGCACCAGTTCGGCGAAATGGCCGTCGATGGGGGTCACGCCGACGCGCGAATCGACCAGGAAGAGGACGACGTCGGCGTCCCGGATCGCCGCCTCGGTCTGCAGCCGCATGCGGCCGGTCAGGCTTTCCGCCTCGGCCTCCTCCAGCCCGGCGGTATCGACCACCGTGAAGTCGAGGTCGCCGAGGCGCGCGTCACCCTCGCGGCGATCGCGCGTGACGCCGGGAGTGTCGTCGACGAGCGCGAGGCGCTTGCCCACGAGGCGGTTGAACAGCGTCGACTTGCCGACGTTCGGCCGGCCGACGATGGCGACGGTCGGGCGCATCGGGTTCCGATCAGTTGTAGGCGGCGAGCGTTCCGCTGCCGGTCAGGACGATCAGCTTGCCGCCCGCCACGACGGGGGCGATCATCGCGGGCTCGCCCGTGGAGAGGGTGTTGACAACCTGCCCGTTGGTCGGGTTCAGCGCGATCAGGCCGCCCTCGTTGGAGACGAGCCAGAGGCTGCCACCGGCCAGAACCGGGCCGGCCCAGTTGGTCCGCTTCTTCTTCTCGCGGGTCACCGGCAGCCGGTTCGTCCACAGGACGTCGCCCGTCTTGCGCTCGATGGCGATGAGGTTGTCGTCGAGGTCGACGACGAAGACGGCGTTGCCGGCGACCGCGGGCGTGTGGGCGGAGCCGATCGCCTTCTCCCAGATCCGGTTGCCGTCCTTCAGCTGGATGGCCACGGTGCGGCTGCCGACCCCGGTGGCGTAGACCACGCCGTCGTCGACGACCGGGCTCGCGGCGATGTCCGACAATCCGCTCACCGCATAGTTCCGGCTGGCGCGGGCGAGGGCGTCGCTCCAGGCGGCCTGGCCGGTCTTGATGTCGATGGCGACCAGTTCGCCGGACGTGAAGGGAACCACCACCTTGCCGCCCGACACCGCCGGGTTGGCGGAGGCGAGCAGACCGCCGGATTCCGGCACGCCGCGGAACGACCAGGCCTCGCTGCCGTCCGAGGCGTTGAGCGCGTAGACGACGTTGCCCTGGCTGACGACGAAGATCTTCCCGTCCGCGACGGTCGGCGCGCTGCGGGCCGGTTCGCCGATCCGCTTCTCCCAGACCTTGCCGCCGGACGACGCGTCGAGGGCGACGACCGTGCCGTAGCCGGTGGCGGCATAGACACGCGGACCGTCGGAGGCGACGCCGCCGCCCGTGGTCGGGTCGTCGGACACGCCCTCGCGCTGGACCGAGACGCGCCAGAGCCGGCCGCCGCCCGAGGCGGAGTGGGCCGAGACGTTGCCGTTCGGGTCGTAGACGAAGATGCGGCCGTCCGCGGCCACGGGGCGCGCGAAGACGCGGATCGTCTCGCGCGTCAGGCCGCCGGCGGCGACGTCGGCGGCGGATGCGGCCCAGACGCGGGTGCCGCCGGAGCCCTCGAGGGCGGCATGGCCCGGATTGTTGCCGGGCGGGCCGCCGGCCTGTCCCCAGTTTCCGGTGGCGCGCGGGCCCGGCACGGAGACCGGCTTGCGGGTGACGAGTTGCGAGGGCTGCTGGTCCGGCAGGACGGGGATGCGCGTTCCCGGGAGGATCTTCTCCTTCTCGGAGAAGGGATTGATCGCCATCATGGCGTCGGAGATATCGTCCGACGACGTGCAGCCGGACAACAGGGCTGCGGCCAGACCGGACAGGACGACGAGGCGCAGGGACTTCCGCATCTGGTGCACCTCACTGGGTCTGCGCGGTCGCGGCCTTGGCCGGACCGGCAGCGGCCCGGATCAGGGCCATCAGGATTTCGGCGCGGGCCGTGAAGGCGCGCGGGACTTCGGCATCGTTCAGGAGTTCGTCGATCCGCTTCTTGGCGGCCTCGGCGTCGCCGGCCTTCCAGGCCGCGAGCGCCAGGACCTCCCGGGCGGAATGGCGCCACGGATTGCCGCCGACGACGAGCGGGGTGGCGCGCGCCTCCACGGCCGGGCGCTCCTCGACGTCGAGGGCGAGGTAGGCGGCGCGGATGCGGGCGAGGCCCGCGAAGGTCGGCGGCGTCGAGGGGCTCGCCGCGATGGCGTCGTAGGCCTTGAGGGCCGCGGCGGTCTCGCCCTGCATGGCGGATTCGGCGGCCTCGCGCAGGGCGGAGAGGAGCGGATAGCCGCCGTGGCCGGTGCGGCCGAGCTGGCGGAAGGCTTCCTCGGCGCCCTTGTGGTCGCCGTCGGTGGAGAGCTTCAGGGCTGCGAAGTAGCGTTCGCCGACTTCGCGCGCCTGCTGGGCCTGATAGTATTCATAGCCGCGCCAGCCGGCGACGCCGGCGACGATCAGGAAGGCGACGGCGAGAATCAGGGTCGAGTAGCGGTCCCACAGCCTCTTCAGCTGGTCGCGCCTCAGGTCCTCGTCGATCTCATTGAAGATATCCGCCATCGATCCCCACCGGGCAGTTGTCGTCTTCGTCTTGTCGGCCCGTCCAGACGGATCGGCGACCGCACCGAATCTCCGGGATTCGGGCGGCGGCACAGCCGGCCCCTCGCGAGGCGGCGGCACCATAGCCGCAACCCTCCCCGGCCGCAAACACCGCGGCCGCGGAGCGCAACGTCACTGGCGCGGGAATCGCGCCTTTTCGTGGCGAAGCGGTGACGGCCCGGCCGCGAGGCGGCTCAGCCGAAGGGACTGACGCCGATCAGCCACAGGTGCAGGCGCCACGCGAAGGCGGCATAGAGCGCGAGGCCGGCGACCACCGCGATCGTGTCGCCGCGGGTCCAGGGCGAACGGGGCGGGTTCGGCTCGCCGCGGCGCTTGACGGAGATCCGGTCCACCACCGCCCAGGCCAGGAAGCTGCCGAACAGGAGGACGTCCGGCAGGGTGCCGTTGGCGATCAGGTGGGCGGCCGCCCAGAGCTTCACGGCGGTCAGCATCGGGTGCTTGACCGTGCCCCGGATGAAGCCGTCACGCTTGCCGACCGCGAGGAGCGGAAAGACCGGCACGAGCAGCAGGGCCGCGAGGTGGCGGGTCCAGCGCGGCGGGTCCCATAGAAGGAGCGCCCCCTCGGCGCGGGCCTGCCCGTAGCCCCAGACGATCAGCACGAGGCCGGCGAGCGAGAGGGCCGTGAAGAGCCCCTTGTAACCGCCCTCCCCGAGCCGCGCGACCAGGCCGGCGCGGCGGTCGCGGGACATGGGCAGCGTGTGGGCGCCGAGGAACAGGAAGAGGCCGAGGACGAGGAGGAGCATCGCGGATCCGGTCCGGTGGGTGACGTGACGGCGGTTGTCGCACGAGCGGGGGCCGGCATTCAACCGGGCTCGGGCGTGGGCGGACACGACGGCGCGGGCCGGGGATCGGCGGGCACCTCGGAACAGAGAGCACCTTGGCGCCATGCTGCTCCAGTGAGTTCGCGGGGGGCTCCCGGCACCCGAGCGCGCTCCAGAACGGTTAGAGGAGCCGGCGCGCACCGCCAATCGAGAGCTTTGGCAGCCAGCAAGGCTCCCGCCCGACGCCGAACCGTTCAGGACGGGCGAGCGAAGCGAATGCCGCAATTCAGCTTGATGTTCGCCTGCTCGATGGCCTCCATTTCGCCCTTGAGCCGGGACAGCTCCGCGGCAGTCGTGCTGTCACCCTTGATGAAGAAGAGCGCCGGCCAGAACAGGACGACTCCGACCGTCGTCGCGACCGCATCACTCGTCGCCTTGTCGTTCTGAGCCCCGGTCAGCTGTGTGGCCCGGGCTGATACACGCGCCGCTTCTTCCCTGAGTTGCGGGCAGGTGTAGCTCATGTAGCCGGTCGGGGACACGTAGGCGGCCGAAATATTGTCGGCTCGGGAGGCGCAGCCAGCCAGGACCAAGGCTACCAGAATTACCGAAAGTCCTTTTTGAAACGAGCTCTTAAACACCATGATCTCCCCAGGAAGTTCGTCATCTGCAAGTGTGCTTAGGATGAGTCTCTCTGAGTGTCCATATAATTCGAGCACCCACCGGTTGTTATCCCGAGAAACATGCCTGCAGTCGCCGGTTCGGTCCCGGTTCACCGGGAAATTGCGCTCAGGAGGCATCCGGGCCCGATCCGATCCGAGGCCTCGGAGGAGGACGGGTCACATTCGAAGGAGGGTGCAGGAACTCGACGAGGGTGGCGCTGCCGATGCCGGACGGGTGACGATCCGGCGTCGAAACGGGCGATGGCGACCAGTCTGGGAGGCCTGTCGGCGCCGATACGGATGCCGAGGAGCCGGACGGCCTCACCCGGAGCACTCAGGGAGCCTGCGGTCTAAAACTTCACCGGGGGCAATGCCGATCGTCGCACGGTGCGCATGAACCTGACGATGACCATCGACACGATACCGGCGGTCCTGGCCGCGACCCTCGCCGGCGGCGGGCCGTCGGTCCTGCCCGACACCCTGCCGTCCGGCCGCATCCACGCGGTCTATCGGGCCGCCCGATTTCGTCCAGCGAAGGTCGGGTCCTTCGTGGAGATGCTGGTCAGGCGATCCTGGCGCCGACACCCGGACTAACCGGGGAGGACGGAGCGCTCTAGGCGTGTCCGGCGCGACGATCGGATCATTCCCACTCGATCGTGCCCGGCGGCTTCGAGGTCACGTCGTAGACCACGCGGTTGACGCCGCGGACCTCGTTGATGATGCGGGTCGCGGCGCGGCCGAGGAAGGCCATGTCGAAGTGGAAGAAATCGGCGGTCATGCCGTCGACGGAGGTGACGGCACGCAGCGCCAGCACGTGCTCGTAGGTGCGGCCGTCGCCCATGACGCCGACGGTCTGGACGGGCAGCAGGACCGCGAAGGCCTGCCAGATGGCGTCGTAGAGCCCGGCCTTGCGGATCTCGTCGAGATAGATCGCGTCGGCCCGGCGCAGCACGTCGAGCTTCTCCCGCGTGATCCCGCCGGGACAGCGGATGGCGAGGCCGGGGCCCGGGAAGGGATGGCGGCCGACGAAGGCCTCGGGCAGGCCGAGTTCGCGGCCGAGCGCCCTGACCTCGTCCTTGAAGAGCTCGCGCAACGGCTCGACGAGCTTCATCCTCATGCGCTCGGGCAGGCCGCCGACGTTGTGGTGGGACTTGATCGTCACCGACGGGCCGCCGACCGCCGAGACGCTCTCGATGACGTCCGGGTAGAGCGTGCCCTGGGCCAGGAATTCGGCGCCGCCGATCTTCGCGGCTTCGGCGTCGAAGGTCTCGATGAACAGGCGGCCGATGATCTTGCGCTTCTGCTCCGGGTCGGAGACGCCGGCGAGCGCGCCCAGGAAGGTCTCGCTCGCATCGACATGCACGAGCGGGATGTTGTAGTGGCCGCGGAAGAGGCGGACGACCTCCTCGGCCTCGTTCAATCGCATCAGGCCGTGGTCGACGAAGATGCAGGTGAGCTGGTCGCCGATCGCCTCGTGGATCAGGACGGCCGCGACGGCGGAATCGACGCCGCCGGAGAGGCCGCAGATCACCTTGCCCTGACCGACCTGGGCGCGGATCTTGGCGATCATCTCCTGCCGGAACGCCGCCATGGTCCAGTCGCCCGGCAGTCCGGCGATCCGGTGCACGAAGTTGGACAGGAGTTTGGCGCCGTCCGGGGTATGGACCACCTCGGGGTGGAACATGAAGCCGTAGAACTTGCGCGCCTCGTCCTGGATGATCGCGAAGGGCGCGTTCTCGGACGTGCCGGCGACCTCGAAGCCGGGCGGAAGGGACACGATCCGGTCGCCGTGGCTCATCCAGACGGTGTGCCGCTCCTCGGCGCCCCAGAGGCCGTCGAACAGGGCGGAGGGGCGCTTGACGTCCACCAGGGCGCGGCCGAATTCCCGATGATGGCCGCTCTCGACCCGGCCGCCGAGCTGCTCGGCCATGCACATCTGGCCGTAGCAGATGCCGAGGACCGGGACTCCCGCCTCGAAGACGGCCTGCGGCGCGCGCGGACTGTTCTCCTCGGTCGTCGAGGCCGGGCCGCCGGACAGGATCACGGCCTTCGGGCGCATGGCCGCGAGGGCGTCGCCCGCCTTCTGGTAGGGCACGATCTCGGAATAGACTCCGGCCTCGCGCACGCGACGCGCGATCAGCTGCGTCAACTGGGAGCCGAAATCGACGATCAGGACGGAGTTGGTGTGCATGGACAGGGTTTAGGGGAGTCGACGGCGGGAGGCAAGGACGGTTCAGGGGAAGGCGGAGGCCCGTGGCGGGTCCCAGGAAGCCAGGTCGATGGCCAGCCGTTCGAACCGGCTGCCCCTCAGCTTGCGCAGCATCTTCACGTCGCTCGTCAGGACGCGTGTCCCGAGTGAGGCAGCCTGCGCGAGGTAGAGCGCATCATAGACCGACACTCCGGTCTCCAACGAAATCTCGGCGGCATCGTTCAGGAGCGGCGTCAAGGGCGATTTCTGGAACCCAGGCGCAAGCGCGCCGACAACCTCCCAATAGGACGACGCCTCCAGTTCCCCCGCCCCGACCTTCCGACGCAGAATCTCCAGGACTTCCCCCAGACCATGCTCGGGCAATGCAAGAGGCATATCGGATTCGGCGAGAGCTTCGGCTTTCGCTGAATCGGTTTCCGGGACGAACATCTTCACCACGACGCAAGCGTCCGTGACGAGCATGTCATTCGTCCCTGATGGCCCGCTGGAGGAGCGCACTGTCGGAGTGGGGTTTCCCACCCTCCTTGCGACGAACACGCCTTGCTGACTCGCGTAGGCGGTCACGTCCCGATAGGGGAAGTTCATCCATTACGCGGCGCGCATATTGGTCGACAGACAGCCCGAGCCGTTGCGCACGGGCCTCGAGGTCCGCGAACTGCCGGTCGCTCAGGTTCCTGATGCGGATCTCGTTCATGGCGCCAATCCGTGATGATCCCGGAAGGTGAGCGCTCAGTGTAGCACCGTCCGGAACGAAGCGAAGAATCGTCCTTGCCCTGTTCCCTTTCCCTTCTAGGCCGCCTCCTCCCTTCGCCGTGCCACCTGAACCAGGATCACCGGGGCGGCGAGGACGAGGCCGACCAGGGACGAGGTGATCTCCGGCGCGATCAGGAGGAGCGCCGCGGCGGCGAGGACCAGCCGCTCCCAGACACGGCAGCGGGTCAGCATGTAGCCCGAGAAGGCGGCGGACAGGAACGTGATGCCGATCAGGCAGCCCAGGAACGCGGTGGCGAAGTCGGGCCAGTTGAAGCCCTTGATGACCAGGAGGAGCGAGGGCGAGAAGACGAACACGAAGGGGACCAGGACCTTGCCGAGGGCCAGGCGGAACGCGGTGTTGCCGGTCCTGAACGGGTCCGCCCCGGCCATGCCGGCGGCTGCGTAGGCGGCGATGGCGACGGGCGGCGTGATGTCGGCGAGGACACCGTAGTAGAAGACGAAGAAGTGGGCGACGATCGGCTCGACACCCAGGAGGCCGAGCGCCGGGGCGGCGACCGTCACCATGATGATGTAGGTGGCCGTGGTCGGGATGCCGCAGCCCATCAGGATGCAGACGACCCCGGTCAGGATCAGGGTGAAGAGCAGCGTCAGGGTCTGCTGCGTCATCACCCAGGCCGGCAGGACGGCGGCGAGGCCGGCCGCGAGGTCGTTGGCGAAGCTCGTGACGATGAAGGAGATCTTGAAGCCGACGCCGGTCAGCGTCACGACACCGACCACGATGCCGACGCACGCGGAGGCGACGCCCACCGCGAGGGCGTATTTGGCGCCGTCGCGCAGGCCCTCCAGGATCTCGATCGGGTGCATGCGGCGCATCGGATTGAGGAGGCCGACGAGGATGCAGAGCGTGATGCCCGTGAAGGCCGCGAGATAGGGCGTGTAGCCCGAGAACAGCATGTAGATGAGGCCGATCAGCGGGATCACGGTCGGCCAGTCGCGCCGGAAGGCTTCCTTGAGGTCGGGCATCTCGTCGTCGCGCAGCCCCCGGAGGCCGTCGCGCTTGGCCTCGAAATGGACCTGCATGAAGACGCCGAAGAAGTGCATGAAGGCGGGGATGATCGAGGCCAGGATGATGGTCGTGTAGGGCAGGTTCAGGAACTCGATCATCAGGAAGGCGGCGGCGCCGAGGATCGGCGGGGTGATCTGGCCTCCGGTGGAGGCGGTTGATTCGACCGCGGCCGCGAAGTGCTTCTTGTAGCCGAGGCGGATCATCATCGGGATCGTCAGCGAACCGACCGTCACCGTGTTGGCGACCGAGGAGCCGGACAGCATGCCGAACAGGGCGGAGCCGAAGATGGAGACCTTGGCGGGACCGCCGGCATAGCGACCGGCGACCCAGGCGGCACAGTCGAGGAAGAGCTGGCCGAGGCCTATGCGGGTCGCGAAGACGCCGAAGAGCACGAAATGGAAGACGTAGGTGGCCACGACGCCGAGGGCGACGCCGTAGATGCCCTGGGTGGTCAGGTAGAGGTGGTTGACGAGCTGGGAGACGGTCGCGCCGGGGTGGACGAAGATGCCGGGCATCCACCGACCCCAGATCGCGTAGGCCATGAAGGCGATGGCGATGAGGGGGAGCGGCCAGCCGATGGTCCGCCGGTTGGCCTCGAGCAGCAGGACGATCAGGACGGCGCCGAGCGCGACGTCGGTGCTCGACGGATTGCCGACCCGGAAGGCGAGGTCGTCGAGCGGGATCAGGGGGACGTGCAGGACCGAGACGAGCGCGGCGGCGAAGAGGATCCAGTCGAGGAGCGGGATGCCGAGCGGGCGCAGGATGCCGGCCGCGGCCGGCTCTTCGTAGCCTCGCGGGCTCGCGGGGAAGACCAGGAAGACGAGGCCCAGCACGAAGGAGAGATGGATGCCGCGGTGGATCATCTCCGGCAGGAGGCCGAAGCCGGCGGTGTAGTAGTGGAACAGCGAGAGCGCCACGAGGGCGCCGCCGACGATCCGCCCCGCCCAGGACCCGAGCGGCCGGAAGCGCATCTCGGGATCGAACTTCTCCTCGAGCTCCCGGGCCTTGGCTTCGTCGAGTTCGAGATGGGTCATGAGCCACCAGTCACTTGCATTAATCACCAGCACCGCAACAGGTTGCGCTGCTCCCAACATATGGTATGCTTTAGAACCTTGATGGCCACCTATAGAGGCGAATCAAATGGCAAAGAAGCCGGAAGTGACGAGCTCGAAAGCGGCGTCTGCTGCTTCCAAGGTCCTTAGGGACCCTCGAGCGAGTAAGGAGGCAAAGTCCGCAGCTGGTTCAGCGTTGACCCAAGCTGCGGACCAAAAAAAGAAGAAGTGAGGTGTGGGGTCCGGCGTTAAGGCGCCCTCACTTCATCAGGCCGGCTTCCCGGTAGAACTTCTCGGCGCCGGGATGCAGCGGCACGCCGAGGCCGTCCAGGGCGGTCTCCTTCCTGATGGCCTTGCCCTTGGCATGGCCGGAGTCGAGGAGCTTGCGCGAGTTCTCGTTCCACAGGGCCTTGGTAACGCCGTAGACGAGGTCGTCGGCGACCTTGGCGCTCGTCACCCACTGGGCGTTGACCGAGATGGTCTCGAGCGCGCCGACGTCCTTGTAGACGCCGGCCGGGACGCTGTCCTTGGCGAAGAACTTGTACTCGGCCAGGATCTTCTCGGCCTGCGGGCCGGAAATCGGCACGAGTTCGACGCCGGCCGAGGTGGCGAGCTCGGAGATGGCGCCGGCCGGATAGCCGCCGACGAAGAAGAAGGCATCCAGCGCGCCGTCGCGCAGCCGGTCGCCGGCGGCGTTCGGCTTCAGGTACTCGGGCGAGACATCCTTCTCGGAGAGGCCGTAGGCAGCGAGCACGATGCGGGCGTCGATCAGGGTGCCGGAGCCGGGCTCGTCGAGGGAGACCCGCTTGCCCTTCAGGTCGGCGGGAGACTTGATGCCGGCGCCCTTGCGGGCGACGAGGTGGATGGTCTCCGGGTAGAGATTGGCGATCGAGCGCAGGCTCTCGACCTTCGGCTTGCCCTCGTAGACGCCCGTGCCCGTGTAGGCCCAATAGGCGACGTCGGACTGGGTGAAGCCGGATTCGAGAGAGCCGGACGCGATGCCGTTGATGTTGGCGACGGAGCCGTTCGACGCGACGGCGGTGGCGATCAGGCCGGGCACGCCGCAGGAGCCGCCATCCGCGCAGGGGCGGCTGCCGGGCGGGTTCGAGATGGCGTTGGCGACGAGGCCGCCGATCGGGAAATAGGTGCCGGCGGTACCGCCGGTCCCGATCCGGAAGAAGGCCATCTGCTGGGCTGTCGCGAGGCCCGCTCCTGCCACGACGGCGGCCGCGAGGCCGGCCGCAACGATCCGCTTCATGGATTTCGACACGGTCATGGTTCGTACTCCTCCGGTCTTTTCGCCGGAACGGTCGGGGGTTGGTCAGGTCGGCGACAGTACCAGCCCGGCGGGACCGCGCAACATCGCGCGGAGGCAATCCCCCGTAATGTCACGCTTTTTCACCGCGTCAGGCCCTGACTTCGCGTTGGAAGATCTCCAGTGCGCGAGCCCTGGCCGCCACGAAGGCCGGCTCGGACATGGTCCCTGGGGTCCGCGGACGGGGGATGTCGACGGTCATGTATTCGGCGATGCGGGCGGGGCGCCGGGTCAGCAGCAGGACCTTGTCGGCGAGGTACACCGCATCCTCCAGGTCGTGGGAGACGATCACCATCGTGACCCCCGACTTCATGTAGATCTCCTGGAGCTTCTCGCGGATGAAGAGCGTCATCTCGTAGTCGAGCGCCGAGAAGGGTTCGTCGAGGAAGAGGACCTCGGGACGGGGCGCGAGGGCCCGCATGATGCAGACGGTCTGCTGCTGGCCGCCCGACAACTCGTAGGGATAGCGGTTGAGGTCGAAGCGGATCTCGAAGGACGAGACGAGTTCGTCGACCCGGGCCTTGACGGCCGCCTCCCCGAGCCCCGCGCGGCGCAGCGGATAGGCGATGTTGTCGACCGCGCGGATCCAGGGGAAGAGCGCCTCGCGGTACTGCTGGAAGACGTAGCCGATCCGGGTCTCCTTGAGGCTCTTGCCGTCGAACAGGATCTTGCCCCGGTCCATGGGCACGAGGCCGGCGATCATGTTCATGATCGTCGACTTGCCGCAGCCGTTCGGCCCGAAGATCGAGACGATGCGGCCCTCGGGCAGATCGAGGTCGAAGTTCTCGTAGAGGGGCGAGCCCTGGAACGCCTTGCAGAGCCCGCGCACCGTGATGTGCGGACGGTCGCGGCGGAGCTGGACGGGCAGGTCTGGGGCCGGTGCGGCGACGGTCATTTTCCGCTCCAGTGGATGAAGCGCTTCTCGACCAGGAGGAACGCGAGGTTGAGGAGATAGCCGAGCGCGCCGGTCACCAGGATCGAGGCGTACATGTCCTTCACGTTCAGCACCTGCTGGGCGTCGATGATCCGGTGGCCGAGGCCGTTTTCCGAGCCGATGAACATCTCGGCGACGATCACGATCACGAGGGCGATCGAAACGCCCGTGCGCAGACCCACGAAGGTCTGCGACAGGCTCTCCCAGATCAGCACGTCCTTGAAGATCTGCCAGGCGTTCGCCCCCATGACGCGCGCGGCCAGGATGCGGGTCTTGCGCGCGTTCATGACGCCGTAGGCGCTGTTGAACAGGATCACCAGGAAAGCCGCGAAGGCCGCGATGGCGATCTTGTTGGCGTCCGTGATGCCGAACAAGAGCAGGAACAGGGGGATCAGGGCGCTCGACGGGGTCGACCGGAAGAAGTCGATCAGGAACTCGACGCTCCTGTAGGCCGCCTCCGAGCTGCCGAGCGCCACCCCGATCGGGACCCCGACCGCCGCCGCGAAGGCGAAGGCGGTCGCGGTCCGGGCGAAGGTGGCCCAGATGTCGCCCTGCATGTTGGCCTTGCCGAAGGCGCCGAACAGATGCGCGACGGTATCGACCGGCGACGGGAACAGGATCTTGTTGACGAGGCCGTTGGCGACGACCACGTACCACAAGGCGAAGAACAGGACCGGCCCGATGAAGGGCAGCAGCCTGCGGGCGTCGAAGACCGGCATGGCGTCAGGCCTTGTAGAGGATGCCGGGGAGGTCGACCTTGCGGGTGAAGATGCCGCGATCGGTGAAGACGTCGAAGAACTTCTGGAAGTAGCCGATGTCGCTCGGGGAAAACTCGTTGTAGAGCGTGAACCCGGGCAGCGGGACCTCGCCGACGAGCTCCGGCTCGATGCTGGTATAGCCCGAGAGGAACTTGCGCGCTTCGTCGGGCTTGTCGCGGACGAGCCTCACGGCGTCGCCGTAGGCGGCGATGTAGGCCTTCGCCAGGGCGGGCTGGGCCGACAGGAACGCGGTCGTCACGGAGGCGCTGCCCCCGAACCACGGAGCCTTGGTCTCGCCCAGGACGTAGGTGGAGATCACGCCGGTCTCGAGGATGCGGGCGAGTTTCTTCAGGCGGCCGAGGGTGCCGTTCGGCTCGAGCGTGTAGACCGCGTCCACCTGCCCTGCGGCGAGCGCCGCGACATGCTGGCCGATCGGCAGTTCGATCGGCTTGGGATCCTTGATGCCGTTCTTTTCCAGGATGATCTTGGCGAGCGTGACGTTCTGGATGCCCGGGCCGCAGGCGACCTTCTTGCCGTCCAGATCGGCGATCGTCTTGATCGGGCTCCCCTCGGCCACCAGCATTTCGTCGAGCACGAATTCCTTGTTGCTCGGATTGGCGCAGATGATCTTCAGGAGGCCCGGGGAGGTGATGTCCCCGAGCGCCAGGGCCGCGGAGGCGGTGCCATTGGCGGAGCCTTCGAGCCGGCCGGCGATCAGCGCCTCGACCACCTGCGCGGCGCTCGCGAACTTGACCGCCTCGACGTCGAGCCCCGCCCGCTTGAACACGCCCGCCTCGACGCCCGCGAAGAGCGGCAAGCCGCCTGCGATCGGCCAGAAGCCGATACGGATCTTGGTGGACTGCGCCCGGACGACCGCCGGCGTGGCGAGGGTCGCGGCCAGGCTGGCGCCGAGCCCGAGGACGCGACGACGGGAGGGGGAGAGACAGTTCGGTGCGGACATGGTCGGGCTCCGTTGAGGGTCGGCCGGCCGACGGGGCCGGGATTACGGGGACCACAGCAATGGGCGTGCCAGATGCCCTGGAGATCTGCCGACGTATCGTTCTTTCCCAGCAACTCCATGCCGCGCGGGCGAATTCACCTGCTTTTCGACGCCGTGCAAGACCTCTTGCGACCTGCTCGTGCCCCTGTTTTTGCATACAGAACCAGATCCAGTTTTGTTATTTCATCATTTGTACTTTTATGCATCTTATCAGACCCACCCCCGCCTGTCGGCGGACCTGCCGGCCGCGGGCTCGGAACCGGGATCCGGTCCGGAACGTTGAACCGCGGAAGCGGGAGCGCAGCATGGGACAGGACGGAATCGATCCGGAGGATCCGGACCGCGGGGCGCCGGCCGCCGATATGCCGCCGGAGGCCGGCGGAACGGCCGCGCTCGACCCGGCCTTGCGCGTCTCGCTGCATGTCTGCGCGCTGGTGCTCGGCTCGGCGGCGCTCTACTTCGGCAAGGAATTCTTCCTGCCGATCGCCCTCGGCATCCTGGGGGCGCTGACGCTGATCCCGATCGTGCGGTGGCTCGACCGGCGCGGGATCCCGACCGCCCTCTCGGCGATCGCCATCGTGCTCGCCCTGGGGGTGGCGCTGGGCGCGGGCGCCTGGCTCGCCAGCGGGCCCGTCGCCGACTGGATCACACGGGCCCCGACGCTCGGCCACGTCATCGAGCGCAAGCTCGCCAGCCTGCGCGGCTCGGTCGACAGCCTCGCGGAGGCCTCGAAGACCGTTGAGGATCTCTCCCGATCCGCCAAGGACCCGAGCGTCCAGGAGGTCGTCGTCAAGGAGCCCGGCTTCCTGTCCTCGGCGACGACGACGCTCTGGACGGCCACGACCCGGCTCGGAATCGCGCTCTTCCTGGTGCTGTTCCTGCTCGCCTCGGGCGACATGGTCTACGAGAAGATCATCCGCGTGCTGCCGCGCCTCTCGGACAAGAAGACGGCGCTGCGGATCGTGCACGATGTGGAGCGCTCGATCTCCCGCTACCTGCTCACCATCACGCTGATCAATTGCGGGCTCGGCGTCGCCATCGCTTGCATGCTCTGGGCGCTCGGGATGCCGTCGCCGGCGCTATGGGGGCTCGCCGGGACGGTATTGAACTTCCTGCCCTATCTCGGCGCGCTGACCGGCATCGTGCTGACCGGCATCGTCGCCTTCGTGTCGATGGACACGGTCGGGCACGCGCTGATGGTTCCGGCCGGCTACCTGATCCTGACCACGATCGAGGGCAATGTCGTCACGCCGCTGATCCTCGGGCGACGGCTGGAGCTGAACACCGTCGCCCTTTTCGTCGGCGTGACCTTCTGGGGCTGGGTCTGGGGGCTGGCGGGCGTGCTCATCGCGGTGCCCCTGATGGTGGTCCTGAAGACCCTCGGCGACCACCTGCCGGCCTGGGCGACCTTCGGCGAGTTCCTGTCGATGACGCCGCCCAAGTCCGAGGCGGAAGCCGAGGCTCCGAATCTGAACCCCGTCGCCAAGGCGTGACGGTCAGCGCCCGGCCAGGGCGCCCGCGGGCGAATCCGCGCAGAGATCGAGGCTCGGTCGGATCAGGGCCGAGCGGGCGCCGGCGCATCCCAGTGCGGTGTGGAAGATGTGGTCGTGCGAGACCCGCTGCCCGCGCCGTGCCGCGATCCGGGCGGCGAAGTCGGGCCGCTTCTCGCGGAAGATCCTCGAGGTCCAGACCAGGAAGGGGATCCGCGTCTGCTCCTCGGGCGCGAGCGCCAAAGCTGCCGCATGACCGTAGCGGAAGCCCTCCCCGATCGATTCACCGTGGTCGGACGCGTAGATCAGGACCGCGTCCCGCCCTTCGAGGCGCGCGATCACCTCGTCGAGCACATGATCCACGTAGAGGATCGCGTTGTCGTAGGCGTTGATCGCGGCCTGCCGATCGCAGGCGTAGGGGACGTCACGGCACTCGGGGCGGAACCGGGCGAAGGCCGCCGGGTAGCGTTCGTGGAAGTTCGCATGAGCGCCGAGCGTGTGCAGAAGGACGAAGCGCGGCGCCGGGCCCGGCGCCGCGAGCGCCGCCTCGAGGGGCGGGATCAGGACCTCGTCGTGACCCGGCAAGTTCACGCGACAGGTCGGCGCCTCGGCGCAGGCGCTCAGGATGGCGCGGTTGTTGCCGCGCTGGACCGAGTACCAGTGGGCGTCGTAGCCGAGGGCGGCGAAGACGCCGACCAGCGACGTTTCACGCGGGGGCAGCGCGAATTCGTGCCCTTCCAGGCGGGACAGCATGCAGGGGACGGCGACGGCGGTGGTGGTCGAGCAGGCGGTCGCCTCAGGGAAGTAGACGACGCCGTCGCGGACCGCCAATCGCGGCGTGGTCTGGCGCGCGTAGCCGCCGAGGCCGAAGTTCTGCGCACGGGTGCTCTCGCCGACGACGAGGACCACGGTCGGGGCGTCCTCGCGCGGGCCCGGGAGGACGAAGGTCTGCGCGATGTCGGCCTTGGCCACGTTGCGGGCCAGCCACTCGCGGCGGGCGACATCGACGACGGCCGAGACGAGGCCGACCGGGGCGAAGACCTCCGTCGCCTCGCGGATGGTCGCGCGCACACGCCCCTGGTCGGCCAGGAAGGCCCCGCCGAAGAGGAGGACCACCAGACCCGCGCCCGCCAGGGCCCGCCCATGGGGCGCGAAGGTGAGCCGCGGCAGCCGGAGGCGGGCGAGCAGCAGGGCCGGCGGGCCGAAGGCGCAGACGGCCAGCGCCAGCGTCCAGGGGCGCAGCAACTCGCGGATCTCGCCGGGGTTGGTGCCGACGATGGCGTAGCCCATTTCGCGGGTGAAGCTGATCCCGTACTGCGCGACCGCCCAGGCGGCGCCGGCACCCGCGACCAGGAGCAGGAAGCTCCACAGCTTCAAAAGTCGCGCCGAAACCATGGCGGGGACGAGGAGCGCGACGTTCACGGCGAAGAGCCAGAGCAGATCGATGGCTCCGGCCCACAGGGCGAGCGCCGGCCCGCCGGCCTCGGCCGCCCTGCCCGCGCGCTCCGCCAGCACCGCGGCGTTGACCAGCGTCAGCACGGCGGCGACGGCGATCACGAAGCGGGTGCGGGTCGGGACGCGGAGCGCGGGCAGGGTCAAGAGCGACGGGTCCGAATCGGGCGATGGCGCGGATCGCGCGATCGTACAAGGGGTGGAAGGCCAGGTCGTCAAGCCGGCTGGCGGCCGGGATCCGGACGGCGCCGGGCCAGCGCGCGGCGGCGCCGCCGCCATGGACGTCCCCCGGAGAACAGCACCCGCCCCTATCGGGCCTCGCGCCGCAGGACGGCCACGAAGAATCCGTCCGTTCCGGCGCTCGCCGGCGAGAGGCGCAGGACCGGGGAGGCGCGCTCGCCGCGGCGGACGAAGGGGGCGAGGCGGGCGGCAGTGGCCGGGTCGGTGCGCTCCATGGCGGCGAGCGGCTCGATCAGGTCGAAATCCGGCACGCGGGCGAGGAAGGCCGCCACGCGGTCCTCGTTCTCCTCCGCCAGCAGCGAGCAGGTCACGTAGACCAGGTGCCCGCCGGGCTTCACATAGGCGGCCGCCTGGTCCAGGACGGCGTCCTGCTCCTGCATGCGGGCGTCGAGCTGGGCCTCGGTGAGGCGCCACTTGGCGTCGGGGCGGCGGCGCCAGGTGCCGGTCCCGGTGCAGGGGCTGTCGACCAGCACGAGGTCCATGCGGCCGGCGAGGTCGGCGAGCACGTCGGCCCGGCCGGGGGTGCGGACCTGGATGTTGTGCGCGCCGGCGCGCTTGGAGCGTTCGAAGATGTCGCGCATGCGCCGCTTGTCGGCGTCGTAGGCGTAGATCTGGCCCTTGTTGGCCATGGCGGCGGCGAGGGCGAGCGTCTTGCCGCCGCCGCCGGCGCAGAGGTCGAGGACCTGACTGCCGGCATGGGCCGCGGCCACCAGGGCGGCGAGCTGGGAGCCTTCGTCCTGGATCTCGACCTGGCCCTTCAGGTAGGCGGGCTCGCTTTCCACATGGGGCGCGCGGCCGGGGCCGCCGGGCAAGGGAATGCGGATCGCCAGCGGCGAGAGCGCGCCCGGCTTCGCCCCGAACTCCGCGAATCCCTTCAGGGCCTTGTCGGGATTCGTTTTCAGCGTATTGCAGCGCAGGTCGACGGGGGCGCGCTCGGCGAGCGCCCTGCCCTCCTCGGCCGCGCGGTCGCCGAAGACGCGTTCGAAGGCCGTGTCCAGCCAGGCCGGGTAGTCGCCGCGGACGTCGGCCGGGGCGCCGTCCAGGGTGGCGTTCGCCAGGCGCTCGCGCTCGGCGTCCGACAGGGCGGCGGGGGCGTGCGGGTCGGCGAGCGCCGCCTCGACGCCGGCGAGGCCCTGCCCCCAGGTCCAGGCCAGGGTGCCGAGCACGACGGCGCGCGGGGTCGCCTCGCCCATGCGCCAGGCGACGGAGGCGCGGTGGCGCAGGGCATCGTAGACGAGGTTGCCGATCGCGGCGCGGTCGCCGGAGCCGGCGAAGCGATGGGCACTGCCCCAGTCCTTCAGCGCGTCGGCGGCAGGGCGGTGGCGGGTCTCGATCTCGGCGAGGACTTCGATCGCGGCTTCCAGGCGTCCGCCGGTTTTCATCTGCGAGTTCCGTGTCGGTTCGGGCCGGTCAGGCGAGGCGGCCGAGGAGGATCGAGGCGGCCAGCATCGCGGCCATCACCATCAAGACCCCGACGCCAGCCAGGAAGACGGGAAAACGGTGGCGGAGGTCGTTGGTGCCCGTGTGGACGTGGGTATGGACGATGCGGGTCAGGACGTAAAGCCACGCGACGAGCGCGAAGGCCAGGGACACGTGCTTCACCGCGAAGGCGAGCAGCCCGAGGGCGTAGAAGATCGTCGGGGTCTCGAACTGGTTGTTCATGTTGTTCGAGACCTGCTGAACGTCCGTCGGCCAGCCGTAGGGATAGATCAGGCCGTCCTTCGGGGCGGTCCCCTCCCGGACGGAGCGCAGGCGCGCGCGGCCGGCACGGACCATGACGAAGACGGTCCAGAACACCTGGGCGAGGATGGCCAGGGCGAGAAGGGTTTCGGCAAGGGTCAAGGGGCCAGGGCTCCGGTCTTGGGGAAAGGCAGGATCCGCACGTGCTGCAATCCATGGTCATTCAAGAGGACGGCAACCGCTTGGGCCGGTTCATGTCGAGGATCAGCTTCATGCGCCGACATCGAATTCGCGCTCTTGGGCGAGCCATGCCGCGCAGCGCAAGGCCTGAAGGACGTCCTCGCGCTCCAGATAGGGGTAGTCCGCAAGGAGGTCGTCCATCGACCGCCCGCCCCGATCTGACCGACGATCATACCCAAGGTCACCCGCATGCCCCTGATGGTCGGCTTCCCGCCCATCACGAGCGGGTCGCGCGTGATCCGATCGAAACCCATCATGTGCCACTCCGATCCGAACGCGTGCAGGGCGTCATCGGGCGGCCGCTCGCCCAAACCACCCCTTCGCTCACACGTTGGACGGATAGTTCGGGCTCTCGCGGGTGATGGTGACGTCGTGGACGTGGCTCTCGCGCAGGCCGGCGCCGGAGATGCGGACGAAGCGGGCCCGCTCGGTGAAGTCGGCGAGCGTCGGGGCGCCGACATAGCCCATGGCGGCGCGCAAGCCCCCGGCCAGCTGGTGCAGCACGGCGCCGAGCGGCCCCTTGTAGGGAACCTGACCCTCGATGCCCTCGGGCACGAGCTTCAGGGCGTCGCGCACCTCGGCCTGGAAGTAGCGGTCCGCCGAGCCGCGCGCCATGGCGCCGATCGAGCCCATGCCCCGGTAGGCCTTGAAGCTGCGGCCCTGGTGCAGGTAGACCTCGCCCGGGCTCTCCTCGGTGCCGGCGAGAAGGGAGCCGACCATTGCGCAATTGGCGCCTGCCGCCAGAGCCTTGGCGAGATCTCCGGAGTATTTGATTCCGCCGTCGGCGATGACCGGGACGCCCTGATCGCGGGCGACCGAGACGGCGTCCATGATGGCGGTCAGCTGGGGCACGCCGACGCCGGCGACGACCCGCGTGGTGCAGATCGAGCCCGGGCCGATGCCGACCTTGACGGCGTCGGCGCCGGCGTCGATCAGCGCCTTGGTGCCGTCCGCGGTCGCCACGTTGCCGGCGACCACCTGCACCGCGTTGGAGAGCTTCTTGACCCGGCCGACCATGTCGAGCACGCGCTGGGAATGGCCGTGCGCCGTGTCGACCACGACCATGTCGACCCCGGCCTCGATCAGGGCCTCGGCACGTTCGAAGCCGCTCTCACCGACCGTGGTCGCGGCGGCGACCCTGAGGCGGCCCTGGGCGTCCTTGGCGGCGTTGGGATGGAGCTGGGCCTTCTCGATGTCCTTCACGGTGACGAGGCCAATGCAACGGTAGTCGGCGTCGACGACCAGGAGCTTCTCGATCCGGTGCTTGTGCAGGAGCCGCTTGGCCTCGTCCTGGCCGACGCCCTCGCGAACCGTGATCAGGCCCTCGCGCGTCATCAGCTCGTAGACGCGCTGCTTCGGGTTGGAGGCGAAGCGGACGTCGCGGTTGGTCAGGATGCCGACCAGCCGGCCGAGCTTGTTGCCGCCCGCGCCGCCGTTCTCCACGACCGGGATGCCGGAGATCCGGTAGGCCCTCATGAGGTCGAGCGCGTCCTGGAGCGTGGCGTCCGGCCCGATGACGATCGGGTTGACGACCATGCCGCTTTCGAACTTCTTCACCCGCCGGACCTCCTCGGCCTGTTCCTGGACCGTGTAGTTGCGGTGGATGACGCCCATGCCGCCGGCCTGCGCCATCGCGATAGCGAGGCGGCTGTCGGTCACGGTGTCCATGGCGGCGGAGAGGATCGGCAGGTTCAGCTCGATCTCGCGGGTCACGCGGGTGCGGATGTCGACCTCGCCGGGCATGACCTCGGAATGACCGGGCAGCAGCAGCACGTCGTCGAAGGTGAGCGCCTCGCGCCCCTGAGCGGGTTCGTAGAAGACCGCCATGGCCAACATCCTTTCGAGAATGAGCGAAGCCGCCCGTCGGACCTGAGGACTCCGACGCCGGCGGCAAGGTTCTTCGATGTGAGTTGGCGGCGGTCAGTACCACGGTTCTCCCGGGCGGGAAAGCGATTCCCTCGGGGGCCGGACCGCTATTCCAGCCAGCCCCGCCAGCGCGGCTCGTTGGTGGCGAGCCAGGCGTCGACCACCTCCTCGATGGGCCGGCCGCCCAGTTCGACGCGGCCGATGAGGCGGCTCATCTCGTCGTTCTCGATCCGGAAAGCGCGGGCGGCGCGGGCGGCGGCCGGCCAGCGCGCCTCGAAGCCCGACCAGGCGACCTTCCAGATCGGCCCTGCCGGTTTGGCGCAATCATAGCGGCCCGACGCGTAGCACTCCTCGGTATAGGGCGGGAAGCTGACCCACTCGCCGTCGAAGACGGTCTGCACCCAATGCGGCGCGAAGACCCAGAGGACGATCGGCCGGCGGGCATCGTAGGCCTCGCCGAGTTCGCGATAGAGCTGCGCGTCGGTCTCGGCGTGCTGGACCACGAAGTCCAGGCCGAGCGACTTCACCCGCTCCTCGTCATGGCCGCCCCAGGTGCGCGGCGCGCCGAGATAGCGGCCCTTCGGGGCGGTCGCGGGCGTCGCGAAGAGGGATGCGCACCGGGCGAGCGCCTTCCAGTCAGGCAGGCCCGGGCAGAGCTCGGCCATGTAGGCCGGGTACCACCACTCCTCGCGGGACATCATTCCAGTCTCGCCGAAGCTGACGACCCGCCCCGTCGCCGTCCAGCGGTCCATGTCGGCCTTGCCGGTCGTCGCCCACATCTCCATGGCGAGATGGTATTCGCCGGTCGCCAGCTGCTCGAACTGGCCGAGATAGTCGGCCTCGACATACTCGACCGGGAACCCGCCCCGCCGCAGCACCTCGCCCATGATGCGGGCGCTGATCCGCTGGCCGGTCCAGTCGTTGAGCGTCAGCCGGATCGGCGCGTCGGCGGGCCCGGTCCCGCCCGCATCCGCCTCGGCTCGGGCCGGCGCGATCCCGACGGCGAGCGCGAGGACGATCGCCGCAAATACTTTCACAAGGGCCGTACCCCTCACGACCAACACGCGTGATCTCCCGCGCTCCGTGCCCTGGGGCTGGTTACCACAAGTCGGCCGGCACGATTCTCGCAAAATGAGTGCAATCTGCGGCTTGGAAGCCAAAATTCGTGCAGATCGGAAGTTCGGCGCCGAACGCGCCGGTCTCCGCCGGCGGCTCCGTCCGGCGGCTCGCTCGGGCTCGGCCCATGTTCAGAGGCTGGAAGAGCTGCGCCGGACCGCCCGCCGTTCCGGCGGCTCGCTATGGCTCGACGCGTTCAGAGGCTCGAAGAGCGATGCTCTTCGTCCGGCTGCGCCGGGCCGCCTCCCGTTCCGGCGGCTCGCTATGGCTCGACGCGTTCAGAGGCTCGAAGAGCGATGCTCTTCGTCCGGCTGCGCCGGGCCGCCTCCCGTTCCGGCGGCTCGCTATGGCTCGCCCGCGTTCAGAGGCTCGAAGAGCTTTGCTCTTCGTCCGGCTGCGCCGGACCGCCTCCCGTTCCGGCGGCTCGCTATGGCTCGCCCGCGTTCAGAGGCTCGAAGAGCTTTGCTCTTCGTCCGGCTGCGCCGGACCGCCTCTGAACCCCTTCGCCAGGACGTAGAGTTCGGCGGAGTCGGCGCGGCTGGCGGGGGGCTTGATGTGGCTGACCGTGGCGAAGTCGCGCTTCAGGTCGGCGAGGAGCTGGTTCTCGGTGCCGCCGCGCAGCACCTTGGCGAGGAAGTGGCCGCCGGGCTTCAACACCTGGCGGGCGAACTCGATGGCAACCTCGCAGAGATGCATGATCTTCAGGTGGTCGGTCTTCTTGTGGCCGGTCGCCGGGGCGGCCATGTCGGAGAGCACCACGTCGGCCTTCTCGCCCCCGAGGGCGGCGACCAGGGCGTCCGGGGCGTCGGCGTCGAGGAAGTCCTTCTTCAGGAAGACCGCCCCCGGGACGGCGTCCATGTCGAGGTAGTCGATGCCGACCACGCGGGGGGCCTCGTCGGTCGACCTGACCCGATCGGCGGCGACCTGGCACCAGCCGCCGGGGGCGCAGCCGAGGTCCACGACCCGGCGGCCCGGCGCGAGCAGGTGGTGCTTGTCGTCGATCTCGATGAGCTTGTAGGCGGCGCGCGAGCGGTAGCCCTCGCGCTTGGCGCGGACCACGTAGGGGTCGTTGAGCTGGCGCTGCAGCCAGCGGTTCGACGACTGGGTGCGCCGGTGGGCGGTCTTCACCTTCACCTTCAGGGCGCGGGGCGCGCCGCCGGGGCCGGTCGGCTTGTCGGTCATGAATGCCTTCCGTTCGTCAGCGGCGCCAGACGCCGTCGGCGGCCATCATCTCGGTCAGGATGCCCTCGCGCAGGCCGCGGTCTGCGACCCGCAGGCGGTCGCAGGGCCAGCGCCGGCGGATCGCATCCAGAATCGCGCAGCCCGCCAGCACCAGATCGGCACGATCGGCGCCGATGCAAGGGTTCTGGACGCGCTCCTCGTACGACATGGCGCGCAGGTGGTCGATCATGCGGCTGACGCTGTCGTCGTCGAGCCACGTGCCGTCGACGCGCCGGCGGTCGTAGCGCTTGAGGCCGAGGTGGACGCCCGCGAGCGTCGTCACGGTCCCGGAGGTGCCGAGCATGTGGAAGCGGCCGCGGGCCAGCGCCCGGCCGAGCTGGCCGTCGCGATCGAGCGGATCGAGCATGGACTCGACGTGGTCGACCATCGCCTCGAAGACCTCATCGTCGACGACCACGCCGCCGTGGCGCTCCGACAACGTCACGACGCCCACGGGCAGCGACGTCCAGGCGCGGATGTGGCGCGTCAGGTCGCCGGCCCGGCCGTTCCGGGCGAGGTCGAGCCAGACGAGTTCGGACGATCCGCCGCCGATGTCGAACAGGATCACGCCGTCGGAGTCCCAATCGACGAGGCTGGCGCAGCCGGCGACGGCCAGCCGCGCCTCCGTCTCGCGGGACACGATCTCCAGATCGAGCCCGGTCTCGTCAGCGACGCGGCCCAGGAAGTCCGCGCCGTTCTCGGCGATCCGGCAGGCCTCGGTGGCCACCAGGCGCGCCCGGCCGACCCCGCGCGCGTCGAGCTTCATGCGGCAGATCTGCAGCGCCTCGATGGCCCGGTCCTGGGCCGCCTCGGAGAGCCGGCGCGAGGTCGAGATCCCCTCGCCGAGGCGCACGATGCGCGAGAAGGCGTCGACGACCCGGAACCCGACGCGCTGCGGCTCGGCGATCAGCAGACGGCAGTTGTTCGTGCCGAGGTCGAGCGCCGCGTAGTAGGACCCCTGGCGGCTGCGGCGTGGCGCACCGCCGCGCGCATGCGGATGGTGGTGCGTGGAGTCGGGGCGACGCTCGGCCGGATGGTGGCGCGGCGGGTAGGGCCCGTCGGGGGCCTGCCGCGGCGGGAGCGGATCAAGCCCGAAAGCCGTCGTGGGAGCCGTGGGGTCGCCGAAGAGCACCGCGGCGGCCAGGCCGAGGGCGGCGTCGGAGGGGCTGTCCTCGGGATCGTCGCGGCCGGCCCCGCGCATCCGCGGGACGGCTTCGGAGAGGTCGAGCGTCGCCGTCGCGGCAAGCGCGATCAGGGACGGGAGCGCGGCGGGATGGACTTGTCCAGGGCGGCCGGAGGGCTCGGCGGGATTGGGGACCCGATCCGCATCGGCCCTGGCCGGGAGCGACCCGGGCTCGGCGCCGGTCAGCGCCGGGGGCGACTCGGGGGTTTGAGCCTGGACGCGCGGATCCCCGTCCCGCGAGGCCGCGTAGGGCCACCGGGAGCGTTTGCCCCGCCGTCTGCGTCGGCGACGTTTGCCGAGCGCATCGGTCCTGCCGGCGGGGGATGGACGGCCCGCGACCGGCGGGTCGTCGCCTTGCGGCCCCACTCGTATGTCTCCGCGCCGCATGCGGCCCTCGAGCCGGGCGCGCGGCGCCGTTCGCGTTCGTGTTGGAGATGAGTGTAGCAGGGGGAGGACGCGTTGCAAGCACGCGACGCCGTTCGGTAAGGGATCTCCACCGCCGAGGGCGGCGGGACCGGCTCAGGGCATGAACATCCGGAGCATGTCCGGCTTCAGGAACCAGAAGGTCAGCACGAGGCCGACGATCAGCCCGAGCAGCAGGGACACGACCGTGCCGGCGCGTTCCGGCTTGGTGTCCGCGGAGGCGGCGGGCGCGGCGGGCGTCACCGGCGCGAAGGTTCCGGCCGGTGCCGCCACGGGGGCGCGGGCGGCGGCGTCGACCTTGGAGGAGACGCCCTCGCCCTTGTCAACCTCCGTGGAGACGGGCTCGTCGGCGTCGACCGGGACGGCCGAGAGCGGCACCGTGGTGGTGCGGCCCTCGGGCCGGTCGGTCCGGGTCGGGGCATCGCCCTCCTGCACCCGCACCAGGATCACCGAGGTGTTGTCCTGGCGTTCCTTGTTCTCGCGGTCGACGGCGTCGAGAAGGCGGGTCACGAGGGTCTCGGCGGATTCGTTCCTGTGGTCGGCGATGAGCTGGCCGACCTGCTCGTCGGTCAGCGTCTTCAACCCGTCGCTCGCCAGCAGGACGCAGTCGCCGGGGGCGAGTTCGCGGAAGCCCGCGAAGCGCTCGTAGTGGTCGATCGGGTCGCCCAGGAGGGCGTGGAAGAGCTGGTTGCGCCGGCGGTCCTGGGCGGCCTGCTCGGGGGTCAGGAGGCCCTGCTTGACCTGCTCGTCCAGATAGGCGCCGAAGGAATGGTCCTCATTGAGGCGCGTCAGTTCGCCGCCGCGGGCGAGGTAGAGGCCCGAATCGCCGATCGACACCCAGCCGAGCCCGAACTCGTTGAGGATGGCGCCGACGAGGGTCGACCCCATGCCGTCCAACTCGGGGCGCTTCTCGGTGGCGGTGCGAAGGGTCTCGTTGGCCTGGACGAGGGCCTGGTCCATGCGGTCGGCCCAGGACCCGGTGCCCTTGTTGACCGCGTCCAGGAAGTATTTCGAGGAGAGGTTGGAGGCGATACGGCCGCCGACATGGCCCCCCATCCCGTCGGCGACGACGACGACCAGGGCGCCGGCCGACCCGGACCGGGCGAGCTCCCCTGGCTTGTCGGCCGATTCGGACGGCAGGAGCACGTCGACCGTGTCCTCCTGCGCCGCTCGCTTTCCCTGGGTCTGGCCGGAGGCGAATTCGAACAGCAAGACGGACCCCATGACGAAAAGGACGGCCGGTCGCGTCGGTGCGGGTCCCGTCGGCCGAGGCCCGCTGCCGAGGCGAGCGGATGACCGTACGGGCGACCCAGTCTTCGCCCGGGACCCTGACGGCCCCGAACGGCACCTTGCTCAACCGTCCTCCGTTGCCCCCCGGAAGATTCCGCGCAACGGACCCTGATCCGCTCCGCGCAAGCCTCCCCCCGCCATCGCGGGCCGCCGCCGCCCTATGCCCGCCATGGTTCCGGCTATTCGTGACCCGGCGCGCGCCACGCGATCGACCGGTCAACCATCGCATGCCTTCAGGCACGGTCAAGAGGGCGCGGCTCCGGTCGGTCGTCCGCCGCTCCCGCCGCGGCCGGAATCGGTTGAGATCAAGCTGCCATCGCGCCACACTCGGCGGCGCGACACACAAGGATGGTCATGAACGACCGGGCCTACCCCTACGCCCTGCCCCTCGGGACGGACATCAGCGGCTACGTGATCGACAAGGTCATCGGGGCGGGCGGCTTCGGCATCACGTACCGGGCGACCAACCCGGTCACGGGGGTCACGGTCGCCGTCAAGGAGTTCTATCCGCAGGGCTTCGCCAGCCGGCAGAACAACACGGTCATCCTGCATTCGGACGTGTCGAGCGGCTCCTACGAGACGGCGCTGAAGAAGTTCGAGCAGGAGGCCGCGAAGCTGACCGGGCGGTACCGGCATCCGCACATCGTCAGGGGGCTCAACTTCCTGCGGATGAACAACACCGCCTACTTCATCATGGACTTCATCGAGGGCAAGAGCTTCGACCAGTGGCTCCTCGAGCGGTCCTCCCCGCCGGGCGAGGCGGAGCTCCGGCCGATCTTCGACAAGGTGCTCGACGCGGTCGACTACATCCACGCCAACAACGGGATGCACCGCGACCTCACGCCCCGCAACATCATGATCAGCGACATCGGGGAACCGATCCTGGTCGACTTCGGCGCCGCCGGCGAAGGCCTCGACACCGACCGGTTCAACTCGACCGCCTTCGCGCAGCCGAACTACGCGCCGCCCGAGCAGCTCGCGGCCGAGGACAGCCGCATGCAGGGGCGGCATACGGACATCTTCTCCCTCGGCGGCGTGCTCTACAGGGCCGTGGTCGGCCGGCCGCCCGTCAAGCCCCTGAAGCGCTCCCACGACGTGGCCCTCAACGGCCGCGACCACGACCCCTACGTCCCGGCCGGAGAGGCCGCCCGCGAGCCGCTCCTCTACAGCGCGGTGTTCCTGGAGGGCATCGACCATGCCCTTAAGCTCGACCCGCGGGACCGGCCGGCGACCATCGCCGAATTCCGCGCCACGCTCGGCTGGCTCGACGACGCCACGATGGTGGTTCCGTCCCGGCCCGTGGCGGCCGGCGACGGGGCCGAGGACGCGACGCGGCTAATCGACGTCCATGACATGGCCCTGCCGCCGCCGCGCCGGCCGACCGGACCGACGGGCGGCGGGGAGAGCGTCGGCATCGTGCCGCGCATGGAGCATCTCGACGACGCGGCGACCAGCGCCGCCCCCGCGATCGTGCTCGCGCCCGACGAGCTGCGGCCGGCCGCGCGCGGCTGGGGCCGGCTCGTCGCCGCGCTCCTGGTTCTCGTGCTGACCGCAGGCGGGGTCTGGGCCTATCTGGCCGGCGTCGTCGGGCCGGGTCCGGGGCCGAAGACGGTCGTCCAGCGGCCCGTCGCGGAGCGGCCCGTCACGGAGCGCCCCCTCGCGGAGCGCACCGATCCGCCGGCGGGCGGGGCCGGACGAACCACGGACGCCCCGCCCCGGCCGGCCGATGCGGGCGCGGGCGGGTCGGGCGGCGCCCCGCCGCCGCCGCCGGCCAACTGGACCGAGTTCGGCCACGTGGCGCTGGCCGGGCGCGACCTTTCCACGGTGGCGGCGACGGGCGGCGGCACGGAGGCCTGCAAGGCCGCCTGCCGGGCCGACCAGGCCTGCGACGGCTTCACGCTGGCCGGCGGGCAGTGCCGCCTCGTGGCGGACGTGGCGGGCGTGCAGCCGGAAAGCGGGGCGACCTCGGCGGTCCGCTCCGGCACGGCCGCGGTGGGGACGGTGCGCGGCGCGATCGAGACGGAGAGCCGGCGGCGCGGCCAGTTCCGGACCCTGGAGGGCATGACCCTGATCGGCGCCGGCAGCCCGCGGGCGGTCGCCAACCAGGCCCAATGCGCCTATGCGTGCCAGTCCGACGCCCAGTGCAAGGCCTGGACCTACATGAGCCTCGTCAACGCCTGCCGGCTGGTGCGCGAGGTGGACGCGGCGGCGGCGGGACCGGGCGTCGGCTTCGTCACCGGGGTCGAGGATCCGGACGGCAAGCTCTCCGAGGCAATCCGGCGCACCGTGACGGCCAAGACGCGCACCGCGCAGGCCTTCCTGGGCGCCGACCTCGTCGGCCGGGTGATCGCGCGCGAGCGCTCGGCGGACGGCAACGCGTGCCGGCAGTCGTGCCTGTCGAACCAGAGCTGCATCGCCGCCGTCCAGGCGGAAGGCGAGTGCCAGCTCCTCGGGCAGGTCGACGACATCCGGCGGCGCGCCGACGCGGAAGTCTTCGTCGACGTGCGCCAGACGGCGCTGGTCGGGCGCATCGACAGCGCGCTGCGCGAGCGGGTGCCGCCGACCGAGGCCAATCGCGGGCAGGCCGAGTTCTTCGCCGGCTTCGACGTGATCGGGGCGGTGCTGCCGAGCGACCGGGCGCGCAGCGCCGCGACCCCGGAGGACTGCCAGGCCGTCTGCACCGACACGAACGGCTGCGTCGCCTACAGCTTCTCGGGCGGCGATCGGCGCTGCCAGATCCTCGCCAGCGCGGTCGACGTGGTGCCCGACCAGTCGCGCGTATCGGGGGTCTACCGGGGCGTGGCGCAGCCGGTGGTCGACCTGGCGCGGCGACGGCTCGTCCAGTCCGAGCAGGCCCGGCCCAACTATCGCGACCTGCCGCCGAACTGCGCGCCGGAGGGCCAGGGCAGCACGGTGGCGCTCGGCAGCCAGCCGAACCCCGAGCAATGCGCCTTCCTGTGCCGCTCCGGGCAGAGCTGCCAGGGCTGGGTCTATTCGCGGGCGGACCGGTCGTGCCAGCTCCTGGCGTCCGTGACGGGCGCGACCGCGCTGCCGAATTCCGTGGCGGGCCTCTTCGATCCGACCGGCAGGCGGGCGAGCGACATCGCGCGGGCCTGCGGCCCGGTGCCGCCGGCGGCGATCGGCGGCGGGGCCGCGGCGGCGACGGACTGCGACCGGCTCGCCGGCTATCTCTACGATTCCGACCTGCCGAAGGGGGTCGCGCCCAAGCAGTTCGAGCATATCGACCCGTCGCGGGCGGTGCCGGCCTGCCTCGCCGTGCTGGCCAACTCGCCGGGGACGGCGCGCTGGCGCCTCGCGCTCGGGCGGGCGCTCGAGCGGGACGGGCGCGAGGCGGAGGCCCGGGCGGCCTATCGGGAGGCGGCCGAGGGCGGCAGCGGGGCGGCGGCGTTCCTTTACGGGATCATGGCCGACAAGGGCCAGGGCGGCCCCGAGGACGACCTGGAGGCGGAGCGGGCCTACAAGCTGGCGCGGTCGCGCGGCGTGACCGCGGCCGGGACGGCACTGGCGCTGCTCTACACCTATTCGGAGAAGGCCACGACCAACAACGACCAGGAGATCCTCGGCCTCCTGACCGACGCGGCGAACCGCGGCCATGCGCCCGCCATGTACCGGCTCGGCGAGGCGCTGGAGCGGGGCAAGCTCAACCGCCGCTTCATCAATCCCGACCCGGCGCAGGCCTCGCTCTGGTACGGAAAGGCGTTCCAGGCCTTCTCGCGGGACGCCGAGCAGCGCGACCCGACGGCGATGCGGTTCCTGAGCCTTCTCTACGACGGCGGCCGCGGGGTCCCGCGCAATGTCGACCTCGCTGTCCGCTACCTGACCCAGTATCTCCAGATCGCCTACGGGCCCGACAACCTCGTCGTCCGCCGCCGCGGCGCGATCGGCGACGTCGGGCTGGAGGAATGGAGCCTCGACACCCGCAAGGCCTTCCAGCAATTCCTGCGTCAGGTCGCGGGCTTTGACGACGTGGTCGACGGCATCATCGGCGGGCGCAGCCGCGAGGCCATGGAACGCTGGCTGTCGATCCGGACGTGAGGCGCGGACCTGGACGGGCCGGTCCGTCCCTCGAGCCGGGGCGGGTCCCCCGTCCGCTTGTGGCCGGTGGCGGGCGGGCCCAGCCTTGCGGCCTGCAGCAGGAGGACGTGATGCCGGAGATCGTCGTCTACCTGGTCGAGGGTCGAACGATCGACCAGAAGCGCGGCCTCGTGAAGGACATCACGGAGGCGGTCACGCGGAACCTGCAGGTTCCGGCCGAGAACGTGGTCGTGCAGATCGTAGAGAGCACGCGCGACAGCAAGGCGCGCGGCGGCGTGCTGTTCAGCGACCGAGGCTGAGGCCCGGGGCCGACGCCCGGCCGCGCCTCAGGATCGTGCGGCCGTCCTGCCCGGGACGGGCCCGGGAAGGACGGAGGCAGGGGCGCGGCGGCCCGGTCACTCGCCCGAGGGGTCGTCCCACATGCGTGTCGGGTCCACGGGTCCCGGCTCGGCGGGCTTGCGCTCCATGGGCTTCGGCTCCATGGCGTGCGGCTCGTCGGCGCCGCGGTCGTGGGCCGGGGCGGGCGTGTCCATCATGGGCATCTCGGCCGCGGGCTTCTCCATCACGGGCTCCCGGGCCGGCGCCATGTCCTTGGGCGGTATGTCCTTGGGCGGCATGGCGTCTCGAACGCCGGTCGTCTCCTTCGCCATGAAGGGGTCCGGGGTCGCGAAGGGATCGGAGGACGGCGCCGGTCGGGAGGCCGGGGGGGCGGCGGCCTGGTCGGCCCAGTCGAAGTCGGGGCCGCAGAGGGCGACGAACTTCAGGGTCGTCGCGCCGATGCGGATCTCGTCGCCATGGCGGATCGGCCGGGTGGTCGAGAGGACGCTGCCGTTGAGGCGGACCAGCTCCTTCTGCTTGCCGTCCTCGATCAGGAATTCGCGGCCCTCGTTGTCGTAAACGATGAAGGCATGGCCGCGCGGCGCGATCGCCGGGTCGCCGAAGTCGAGCGGGATCAGCTGCTCGGGGTCGGCGCCCATGGCGTTTCGCCCCGAATAGATCTCGCGCGAGGCGCCGCGGCCGGGACCCTTGATCACCACCACCCAGCCGACGACCGGATCGACCGGCGCCGGCGGGCGCCGGGGCGCCGGGGCCGGAGCGGCCGGGGCGGGCTTCTCGGCCATCATGGGCCGTTCCGCCGGCATCGGCCGCTCCGCCATCATGGGCTTCTCGGCCATGGGCATGTCCGCCATGGGCCTCTCCATCATGGGCGGATGGGTCGGCTGGCGAGGCTGGCCGTGGGGCGGGTAGCCGCCGGGCTGCACGACCGTGCCGGCCGGCAGCGGCGGCACGGAGGGCGCCGGGGGCACGTAGGGGGGCTGCCCGGGTTGGACCGCGACCGGCGGCGGGGCGACGGGTTGGGGGGGCGGCGGGGCGGCCTGGAAGGGGCTGACGGGCACCGGGGGCACGGGCGGCGCGCCGGGCGCGACCGGCCGCCGGGGCGGCTCCATCCGCGGCTTCGGGGCGAGCTGGGTCGCCTCGAGGTTCGACCCCACCGGATCGAAGGGCCCGCCGGGGATCGGCGGGGGCTCGAGTGGCGAGCGGGGGGACACCGGCGTGGGCGCGGCCGGCGGCTGGCCGCCGCCGCCGAGCTGGACGGGGATGTTCTTCGGACCCGGCCGCTGCACGATCCGTGTCGGCTCGTTATCCTGGTCTTCCGGACGTTTGTCGGGCATCTGAGCCTCCTTCGCCGTCTGCCGCCCCTGTCCCGTCGGCGGACGGCCGTTTCCTGGCACATGGTCGATCGTCGCGGCGGCCGGGGACGGCCTCGCCGTCCTCGGCCCCCTCACGCGTAGAGGAACCTGAATTTCACCTCGCCGAGCTCGATGACGTCGCCGTTGGCGAGCGTCGCCTTGGTGACCAGCTCGCCGTTGACCAGGACGCCGTTGGAACGCTCCTGGTCGCGCGAGACGTCCGAGATGACGTACTGGCCGGTCCCGACGTCCCGCCCGAGCACCGCGTGGAAGCGGTGGACGGTGCTGTTCTCGAAGCGGATGTCGTTGTCGGAGTGCCGGCCGATGCGCACGCCGACGCCTGTCACCGGCACGCGGGTGCGTGCGTCGTCGGCGAGTTCCAGCCAGGCGAGGACCGGCGTGCGCTTGCGACGCCGCCATTGCAGGAAACCGACGCCGCCGAGGGCGAGGAGCAGGACGAGCGGGATGCCGACCAGCACGGCGGGCCGGGCGCGCCATTCGGCGGCGAGCCAGTCCTTGATGTTGTCGAGGCCGCTGCGCTCGGCGAGCCCGGGCGCGTCGGCGGGGGGCGGCGGCGTCGCGGGTCTCGGCGGCGGGGCCTGGGCGGTCTGCTGCCCGCTCGGCGGGGCGTTGCCCCCCACGGTCTGCGGGCCCTGCACGGTCCGCGCGGGCGGCGTGCCGGTCTGCGCCGGCGGCGTGGCGGTCTGCGCCGGTGGCGGGGGCGGCGGCGGGGTGGCGGCGACGTCGGCGAAGAAGGCGCCCGAGACGCTGCGGCCGGATTCGAACTCCAGCGTGATCAGGTAGCGGCCGCGCGGGTCGTTGCGGTTCAGCGGGAAGGTCGCGGTGCCGCCGGAGCCGACGAACTGGGCGAAGCGGGCGACCGCGGCGTCGTCCAGGCGCCCGGTGGCGCCGCCGACGTCGAAGAAGAGCCCGCCGGTCTCCTCGGCGAGGCGGCGCAGGGACCCGGTCTCGGGGCCCGGCGCCTCGGGGCGCTCGCGGTAGGCGAGCGCGACCACGATCACCTTGGCGTCGCGGGCGGCCTTGATGACGTCGTCGCGCCCGTAGCCGCGGTCCTCGGTCTTGCCGTCCGAGAAGAGGACCAGCACGTAGCGCTCCGCCTGGGCGAGGGTGAGCTGCCGGATGGCGTCGGGGACGAGCCGGCTCGGATCGCCGATGGTGAAGTCCGGGCGGATGGCGGCGGCTACACGGGCGACCTCGTCGCGCAGAGCGCCGATCTGGGCCGACAGCTCGAAGCGGTCGGCCAGGAGGCCGACGCCGAAGCGGTTGTTCGGGCCGGCGGCCCGGGCCGCCTCGACGAGGCGCGGCAGGTCGGCGGCCGCGAGCCCGACCGTGCGGGTGCGGCGGCGGTCGCCCCGGTCGACGAGCGCCAGGACGGCGGCGGACTTGCCGACCGTGGTGAAGGACAGGAAGTTCGCCTCGGCGGTGCCGGTCGCTCCGTCCTTCTGGAAGCGGACGTGGGTGATGCGGCCCCCGGCGATCGCGCCGGTCTCGCAGATCGCGTGGGGGGCGTTGTCGAGCGTGGCGACCAGGCAGCGGGGCTGGAAGGTGGTCGGCTCCTGGGCGGCCGCGGGCAGCACCAGGGCCGGGGCGGCAAGAGCCGCGGCGGCGAAGGCCGCGACTGCAACGGCCGCGATCTTGGCGCGGAGTCGGGTCCAGCCAGACGGGCGCGCCCGCCCCGGCGTTCCGTCGCCCCGGGCCGTCCTCCCGGCCGGGGCGCCCCCGGGCTGCGCGGCCGTCCCCGCCACGGCGGCTTTCGCAATCATGCCAATGCCCTCACGATCAAGTACAGGCTCGACAGCGTGATCCACAACGCCGCGAAGGTCTTCAGCCAGAGCGGGCCGACGGCGGCACCGACCCAGTGCGCCACGTAGCCGCCGAGGAGCGCGCCCGGCGCGGCGGCGAGCGCCACCTCCCAGACGACCCGGCCTGCGACGAGATTATAGACGGACCCCGCCGCGACGGTCACCGCCGAGACGGTCACGGCCGCCGTGACCGCACCGTAAACCGGGAACTTGCGGAAAACGAGATAGATCACCAGGAAGACCCCGACCCCGACCGAGAAGAAGGCCGTTACGTAGCCGCCCGCCACGCCGAGGACGAGGAACATGTAGAGGTCGAAGCGCTCGGGGCGGGTCCGCACGACCTCGGCGCGCCGGAAGGCCCAGGCGAAGACCAGGAGGGCGCCGCCGAGCGCGAGCCCGAAGATGACGAAGGCGGTCTGCAGCGTCCGGTCGGAGAGCGGCACGTTGACCTGGGTGACCAGGATGGCCGGGACGGCGGCGCAGAGCGTGGTGAAGACGATCGAGATCAGGTCGTTGGAAGTCAGCTCGTAGCCGTTCTCCGGATCGCCGTGGCGGTAGAGGTGACCGATCCAGCCGAGCGCGCCCATGGTCATCCCGAAGACCTGGATGACGTAGGCAGTCGCCACGTTCTGGTGGAAGGTCATGCGGACCAGCGAGAGGTCCTGCAGGAGCTCGAAGACGGGCACGTAGACGAAGCCGCCGCCCGACCCGGTCGCGGTGGCGACGAGGGCGCCGAGAAAGCCGGTCACGAAGACGAGCGGGCCGGAGCGGGCGATGTCGCCGGATACCAGCGCCCCGGCGTTCCAGCGCCAGGCGACCAGGGCCGCGAAGAGCGCCACCAGCAGGCCTCTCGCGATCCAGATGCCGACGGCGGGGGAGCCGGTCTTGTCGCTCATCGCGGCGGCGCTCATTCGGTGACGGGAAACCGGCCGAGTTCGCCACCCTTGAACCGCCAGCGGATCGCGAAGACCTGGACGGCCGCCAGGACGGCGAGGAGCATGGGGAGGAAGACGAGCAGGAAGTGGGTGAGCGCGTCCGCGAAGCTGATCGTATAGACCTGACAGACGAGCTCGCGGGTCGCCGGGTTGCGGCCCTCGAACTGGCAGGCGGGCAGGTAGGGCAGCCAGTTCAGCCGCATCAGCCCGAAGACGATGAAGAACTCCACGAAGGAAAAGAAGGTAAAGAACGCGAAGGGCCAGTCGTGGTCCCAGCGGAAGCGCTGCATGTTGAAGTAGACCACGTCCAGGATGAGGCCGACCGCGAGCAGCGTGCCGAGGAACAGGAAAGGCTCCCAGAGCGGCGGCCAGCTCCAGCCCGCGAAGGCGAGCGCCACCACGAAGGTGACCGGCAGGCCGATCACCGCGAAAAGCAGGATGCGGGTCTGCCAGCGGCCGAGCAGGGTCGGGATCATGGGCGGATCTCCGGACGGCGTTCGCCTCGCGGGGGGCAGGCGGCGGGGCGGGTCATGGGCGGGCCCCCGCGCACCACTTCAGCCACTGGGCGGCCGACTGCAGGGCGCCCATCCGGCGCAATCCGGGGGCCTTGAGGGCGTGCAGGTGGTCGACGCTGCGCAGCGCGGCGTATTGCAGGCCGAGGAAGCTGTCGACCGCCGCGTAGGGCCCGTTCTGGGTGACCACGCCGGCCGCGTAGACGCGGCCCTCGCCGTTGCGCAGGGCCTTGATCTCGAACTGGTTGGTGACCGTGATGCCGGCGAGCCGGTTCTCCGGGCCGGCGCCCGAGGCCTTGTTGCGCGGCAGGTTGTAGCGGGCGATGACGTCCTTCAGGAAGGGCGAGGAGGTCACGTCGGCGATCAGGCCGGTGCAGTCGATGACGTAGTCGGCGACGAGGTCGAGCGTCTCGTTGAACTGGCCCTTGGCGACGATCTCGGTGACGACCTTGTCGTTCTTCAGCCGCATCTTCTTCACCTCGCCGAAGTAGATGCGGTACCAGCCCTCGCGGGTGCCGGCGGCCATGAGGTCGTGCCAGTCGGAGCGCTCGGCCGTGGTGGTGCCGCCCCAGATCGACAGAAGCTCGCTGCGCTTCTCGGGCGAGGCCTCCTCGAGCATCTTGCGGAAGTGGCCTCCCCAGCAGGACTTCGGCCAGTTGAAGGGTTGCAGCTCGACGTCGAACTGAACGGCGCGGCGGGCGAGGTCGAACTTGGTGCCCTGCGGCACCGGCCCGCGCATCAGGTGCAGGATGCCGATCTGCTTGTTGCGGGCGCGCGTTTCCCACAGACGCTGGATGACGCGGGAAGCGACGATGCCGCGGCCGCGGACCACCACCGTCCCGCCCTTCTCGGCGAGCGCCCGGTAGACCGCCTCGTGGTGCTCATAGGCGTTGACGACGCGATTGGAGCCGCGGTTCTGGCGCTTGAAGGTCTGCAGGTCGTCCAGATAGCGCGTGGTCGGGTAGCCGGTCGCGACATGAACGAAGCGGCCGACCCAGAAGCGGTCGCGGTCGCCGTCGGCGTGGTCGGCGGGGACCTTGTAGGCGAGCACGTAGCGGCCGTCGTCGGTCTTGCGCAGCGACAGGGCGCGGCCGAAGGTGATCATGCGCGACCAGCCGATGCGGGTCTGCTCGCGGTCGAGCGAGGCGTGGACGTCCTCGGCACGCGGGGTGAAGCTCTCCGCGAGCGTCGGCTCGCCGAAGACCTGGAGGACGTGCTTCAGGCCCTGGACCTTGCCGTTCTTCAGGTCGCGCCAGGATTCGCGCAGGGCGTAGCCGGGAAAGCCCCAGATGTTGTCCGGCGTGGAGATCGAATTGGAGCGGATGCGCTCGTGGCTCGGGATCTGCGAATTCTCGCAGTATTCCTTCCACTTCTCGTAGCAGACGTCGCTGATGCCGATGACACGGATCTGCTCTTCGGGAACGCCGAAGATCCTCAGGTGGTCGACCCACACGAAGGAGCCGATCCCGCCGCCCACGGCGAGATACGCGCTCTCGCCGGCGAGCTTGCCGGAGGCGCGCAGCTCGGCCATGGGCACGACGTCGCGGGCGAACAGGCGGCCCGGGAACTCGGGCTCGATATAGGGCGCGTCGTGGGCGGCCGCGCGCGGGGACCCGCGGCCGATGGCGGCCGTCCTGTCGTCGTCGTCCTCGACGGCCGGGTCCTCGTCGGCGAAATCGCTCGCCTCCTGGACGAGGGTGAAGATGCCGACATGGAGCGTGACGCCCGGCAACCACTCGTACCAGTGAGTGTCGACCACGGCCTCGCCGAGGCGCGTGCCGTTGGTGGAGCCCCGGTCGGTGACGAAGAGGCGCCGGGCGGCGAGGCGGATGGCGGCGTGCCGGCGCGAGACGCTCGGATCGACGAGCGGGATCTCGACGCTGCCCTGGTCGCGGCCCAGGGTGTATTCGCCGTCGTCGGTCAGCTGAAAGCGGGCGACGATACGCGCCTCGGCGTCGCGGACATGGATCTCGATCGGTTCCATCAGTCAGATCTTCCCGCGCACGATGCGGGTCGCGCCGAAGAGCCGCGTGCCGCACAGTCGGCAGTTCTCGCCGCGGTCGTAGTGGTTGAGCACCTGGCAGCTCGGGTTTTCGCAGACGATCGCCGGCTCGCCGACCGGATGGATCTCGAAGCGGTGGTCGCCGATCTCGATGGTGTCGAGCGCCTGGATGTAGAGGGCGTCCTGCTGGACCAGGCCGCGGTCGAGGAAGACCTGCAGGCCCTCCGGGTTCGACAGGACCGCGAAGGTCGGCTGGTCGCCGTCGAAGTAGAAGAGGAGCGCGAGGCGGCCCGCGATCTTCTGCGTATCGATCCGGTCGAGGCGCGCCACGGGCTCGACGGTGAGATGATGGGCGTCGCCGTAGGCCAGGATGGCGCCGCCGGGGACGAGAGGATGCTCGGCGCGCGGGCGGAGCGAGCCCTTGTCGACGTGGAGCAGGCCGAGGGTCGAGGGGGCGAGAACCTTGAGCTCGTAGTCGAAGATCCGGAAGCTGTCGCCGATCTCGAGGGCCACCTTCTCGTTGGCGGCGAGCGAGCGGCCGTGGAACATGGTGGCGTTCTGGTTCAGCGCGCGGTTGAGGAGGACGATGCGGCCGTTCTCCTCCAGGATCTCGACGTGGAGGCGCGAGATCGCCCGGTTCTCCGGATCGAGCTGGATATTGCAGGCAGCGCCGCGGCCGATCCGGACCGGCAACACGTAGCCCTGCCGCATCTCCTCGGAGTTGCGTTCGTTGACGACGGCAATGGCGACGGTCGGCATCGGATCACTATGGCGAGACTAGGATTTCCGGGTCAGTGTGCACGGCCACCCTGCCCTGTCAAGGCGCGCGCACGCCAGTACCCCGTCAACAGAAATTGAGGCCGGACAAGACGACACTCCGCCCGTTTCTGAACTGCCCGTTCATCCCCCAGTCATGTTCCCTGCCCCAGCCATGTTGTTCCGCGGCTGATTTCTCTGCCTCCGAAAGCCATCTCTGAGGCTAGCGTGACTTCGTCCTGCCTCCCGTCGACGCTTCCGCTGGGGCTCGGGCCGGATCGACCCGGGCGCCCTGAAAGACCACCAGACGCTACGGCCGCTGCACATCGGACCGACCCGGCCGCTCCGCTCCATCGACCAGGGACGGCCCGCCCCGCCATCGAATCGCCCGGCGACGCACCGCCACCGGGGCTCCCGCCGGGCGGGGACGGTCGCCGTCCGACCGGCAGCCGCGGGCCGGGACGCCGTGGGAGGCCGGTCCGCCGGCTGGCCCCCACGGTCCGCCCGACCCGGCCCCGTCCTCCCGCGCGCGTCCCTCCCCCGCACCGCGCGCCGGATGCGACACCGGCCAGACAGCGCTTGAAATGCCCCGAGGCCGATGATACCAAACCCCCGCTTCGGCGATCCCGGCCTTCCTGCCGACCGGATCCCGCAAGCTCCCTTGGGGGATAGTTCAACGGTAGAACAGCGGACTCTGACTCCGTTAATCTTGGTTCGAATCCAGGTCCCCCAGCCACATTCCCGAAAGACGAATAGAACCACCAGCTTGGCCGCACAGGCGGCAGCAAGGCGCCTTGGGTCCACAACCGTGGTCCACAAGCGAGCCCACATGGCTGTCGGATCCTATGTTCAAAAGCGAGGGGACGCCTGGCGGTTCAGGCTATCCACGCCCCCGTGAAGGGGCGACACGCGATCAACCGGCCTGACTACTGGCCGTGGTCGTTTCGATCCACGCCCCCGTGAAGGGGCGACGCAAGCGCGGGCCTGGCCGGCCGCCGGGCTCGCCGTTTCGATCCACGCCCCCGTGAAGGGGCGACGGTCGAGGTCCGGGGCGTCGCCTATCCGAGCTGGTTTCGATCCACGCCCCCCGTGAAGGGGCGACGGTGCTGCGTTACCCGGTCGCCGAGCTGAACCAGTTTCGATCCACGCCCCCGTGAAGGGGCGACACGTCTCCGTGGCCGCCCGGTATGCCGACCTCTCGTTTCGATCCACGCCCCCGTGAAGGGGCGACGTCCTCTACGACCCCAGGTACGGCTACAGGCTCCTGTTTGAATCCACGCCCCCGTGAAGGGGCGACGGGTCGACCACGTAGCCGAGCCCGTCCACCGATTTGTTTCGATCCACGCCCCCGTGAAGGGGCGACCGGCTCGATGGGGGCCGTCTGCGCGGCCGTCGAGGCGTTTCGATCCACGCCCCCGTGAAGGGGCGACGCGGTCGGCTGCGTCGTGGTGTTCGAACGTGGCGTGTTTCGATCCACGCCCCCGTGAAGGGGCGACAGCAGGCCGACCGCGAGCGCCAAAGCTTCGAGATGTTTCGATCCACGCCCCCGTGAAGGGGCGACCCGGGTTGATGCCGTAGTGGCTGGCGATCAGTGCGTTTCGATCCACGCCCCCGTGAAGGGGCGACCGGTTCGCCATGTCGAGAAGCACGGACTTCTTCTGTTTCGATCCACGCCCCCGTGAAGGGGCGACGTCGCCTCGGCGGGCAGGGCCGACCAGGCGGCGCAGTTTCGATCCACGCCCCCGTGAAGGGGCGACATGCCCTGCGGGTCCGGCTTTGCCACGGCCATGTGGTTTCGATCCACGCCCCCGTGAAGGGGCGACTCGGCGCGATGCGCTGTCTGGTGCGGCGCCCAATGGTTTCGATCCACGCCCCCGTGAAGGGGCGACCGGGCGGCGGACCGTGCCGGTCAGGCCGGACCCGTTTCGATCCACGCCCCCGTGAAGGGGCGACCGCGACGGATCCCGGCGAGGGCGCCGGAATGGGCGGTTTCGATCCACGCCCCCGTGAAGGGGCGACGTCGTGCCGGACATGACGGCGACGGACAGCGACGTGTTTCGATCCACGCCCCCGTGAAGGGGCGACATCCGCCGGCAATGACCAAGTCATCCCCGATCGTGTTTCGATCCACGCCCCCGTGAAGGGGCGACACGCCGCCCGCGAGACGGCCTGATCTCGCGCCCCCGTTTCGATCCACGCCCCCGTGAAGGGGCGACTACTGGCCGTGGTCGCGGTTGTGGTGGAAGCCAAAGTTTCGATCCACGCCCCCGTGAAGGGGCGACGTGGCGTCCTCCCAAGCGGGAGGGTAACGCGACGTTTCGATCCACGCCCCCGTGAAGGGGCGACCCCTCAATCATAGCTCACTGGTCGTTTGCGTAAATCAGCCGCGTCCGCGCGAACCGGCCTGACTCGGGGCGGGGGAGGAGAACGGGTCGACGGCGGGAGGTAAGATTTGCGTGTCCGGGCAATGAGAAAGCCTTGGCGCGAACCGTCCTGGCGGATCGGGTTCGCTCGAGGTTCGCGCGGATCCCGGCTCGCGCACACATCGCTTCATACGATGAGCGGGCCGTCGAGATCGGTCGCCGGCTTGGCCCCGACGTGCTCGACGCGGCGCTGCCAGTTGGCGCCGAGATAGTAGTAGCGCAGGCTGTCCTTGTCCGGCTCGATGGTGGCCTCCAGGGTCGCCTTGAGGCGGGTCCAGACGGCCGGCTCGACCTCGATCTCGAAGACGGAGAATTGGACGCGCTGGCCGTAATCGCGGCAGGCCTTGGCGACGCGTCGCAGACGCCGGTGGCCGCCCGGATCGGTGGTGGCGACATCGTAGGTCACGAGCACGAGCATGGGCCCTCCGGGAGATGCGCGGTCGGACTACCAGGATGCGTCGGGATCGATGGTGCCACCCAGTTCGATCGACACCGCAAGGACCGGACCCGGGCGCGTCCGCCGAGAGATTTCGGCGATCGGGCGCGTCCCACCGGGGAACGCGCCCGGTCGAGCCGCTTCTGCCAACCCTTCACGACGCGAACGGCTCGGTCTATCCGGCGAGGGGATCGCCCGGCAGGGGGCAGGGCAGCGCGCGCAGGAGCCACCGCGACCAAAGCTGTCGGACTGTGGGTTTCGCTCACTTCCAGAACCACGGCGGGTAGGCGTCGAGATCTCCCCTGAGATGCCGCGCCAGCAGCAGAGCCTGCAGGTGTGGCACGAGCCCGAGGGGCGCAGTCTCGTCGAGGAACGGATGCCGCCGCTCCTCCTTCTAGCGCTCGGTCCACGCGGTCAGGACCGTCCGGCGGCCGTCCTCCGAGAGCGTGACTGCCCCGCCGTCGCGCGTCTCGAAGTCGCTCGCGCGAAGCTGCCGGCGGTTGATGAGCGAGAGGACGAGCCGGTCGGCGAGTACGGGGCGGAGTTCCTCCATCAGATCGAGCGCGAGGCTCGGGCGCCCGGGGCGATCGCGATGCAGGAACCCAACCGCCGGGTCGAGGCCGACGCCCTCCGCCGCGCTCCGGCAGTCATGCGTCAAGAGCGTGTAGACGAACGACAGGACGGCGTTGACCGGGTCGAGCGGCGGGCGGCGCGAGCGGCCGCGAAAGCGGATCTCGGGGTCGGGAGACCGCAGCATGTACTCGAAGACCCCGAAATAGAGTTGCGCCCCCTCCCCTTCCGCGCCGCGCAGGGCGTCGACGTCGAGCTCCGGTCGGTCGAGGCTCCTGAGGATGCGCGCGAGCCGGTCGACCGCCGCCTGCATGGCCGCGCCGTCGGCGTCACCGAACTCGCCGCCGTGGTCGCGGACAGCCCGCTGGAGTACGGCGCGCTAGTTCGCGATCTTGGCGGCGACGATGCTGCGGACGATCTCGGTGGGCGCCGTCTCGGACGCCCGGTACTGGGCCCGGCGAAGCAGGACGTTGCCGGCGGCCGGCCCCTCGACGCGCGCCTGGAACCGGCCCGCCCGGTCGAGGAGGACGAGGGTGATGCCGCCGGCCGCGAGCGCCTGCATGAGCGGCGGCGAGACGAAGATCGCGCCGAAGACGACGACAGACCCGAGGCGGTGGAGCGGGACCCGCGCCCGCTCGGTCGCGGTCTCTTCGGTCAAGGCCCTGAGCTCGGCGTCGAAGGAGACCTCCTGCCGCCGGCGGGTCTCGGCGTAGAAGAGCGAGCCCTGCGGCACGGGCCGGCCGGTCATCTCCTCCAGACACAGCGCCTGCGCGCAGAGCTGGACCTCGTCGGCGCGGTGGAACTTCGGCTTGCCGCGCTTGAACTCGGCCGGGTAGGCCGTCTCGCCCGCGCCGTCCTTTCGGAATTCGACGAGATCGGCGACGCCTGCGAGTTGCAGGCGCCGGTGGGCCAGGGGCAGCGCGGTGACGCGCCGGACGTCGCGGCGCCGGCGCTGTCCGGGTTCGTCGGCCGCCTCGTGCAGGACGCGGCCCTCCGCGGTGAAGCGGTTCTCCTCCCAGATCCGCTCGACGTGGATGAGCGCGGCCTGCCGCAGGCAACAGACCGCGTGCTGGAGCGCCGAGATCGGGATCGGCTCGTCGAGGTCGGCCTCGTCCATGGCGGACGGACCCTTCAGACGACGTCGAGGATCTCGATCTCGTCGGGCATGCCGGTGCGGTCGACGAGGATCTCGTAGTCCGCGAAACGGCGGGCGGGCGGCTTGTTGTCGAGCCGGTCGCTGCCGATGTCGTAGAGATCCTCCCCGATCCGCCGCTTGGCGACGACGCGGTCGAACAGGCTATGGGCCGGGGCGTTGCCAAGGGCCGAGGCGTGCTTGAACGCGATCACCCGGCGCGTCGCCATCTCGCCGCGCGCGGCCGAGCGGTCGTGCTCGAACATAGAGCCGAGAGCCTCGAACAGGATCGCGAGATCGGCGTCGCCGAAGCCGGTGCGGCGCGCCAGGTTGGCGTTGACGAAGACGTGGGCGCGGTAGAGGCCATAGGGCACGATGTGCTTGCGGCCCATGGTCCGGTTGTCCGTTCGCTCGTCGCCTTCGGTCGCCTTGTCGCGGTCGGCCTTCTCCTTCTCGTTTGTCGCCGCCATGCGGGTGATGGAGATCTCGAGCGGCATGATCGGATCGAGCGAGCGGGCGAAGGCGACCTGCACGGGCCCGCGTACCTGGCCGCAGTTGATGCCGGTCGACATGACCGCGCCGAAGCTGCGCACGTCGAAGAAATTGTCGCACATGAACTTGGTGAGCGCCCTCGCCTCCTCGTCGTTCTGCGGATTGAGCGACTTGGCCTTCCTGACTTTCTCGTCGTCGCCGCGCTTGGCGATGTAGGCCTCACGGTGCTTCTCGTTGAGGATCGCGCCCTCCTGGACGTAGATGCCGTAGCCCGGGTCGCCGGCGCGCGCGACCTCGACGTAGTTGCGGATCTTGCGCTTCAGGCAGACGTCCGAGACGAGGCCGATCGCGGTGTCGGGATCGAGCCGCGGCAGGTTGCCGGCGTCCGGGTCGCCGTTCGGGTTGCCGTTGGTGACGTCGAAGTAGAAGACGATGTCGTAGCGGTTTTCGAGCGCGGTCATCAGGCGGGCTCCAGGGCGGGGGTTTCGGCCGTGGGGGACTCGGCGGCGGATTTGAAGAAGCTCGAGCGCTGGTGGTAGTAGCCGAGCGCGAACAGGCCTTGCTGCCGATCCGGCAGATGGGCGGGGAACGGGTCGCCGTCGGGCGACATCATCTCCATGAGCTCGGCGACCTGCCTTTCGAGGTTCACCCGGTAGCCGGGCTTGTCCTTGCCGACCTTGGAGAGGTGGGGCTGCGCGCCTTTCAGGAGCTGCGGGAACACCTTGCGGGGCTGAGCGCTCGCCGCGCCGTAGAACTTGTCCTTGATCGTCGCGTTCAGGCTGCGGCCGAGCGCGGCGGCCTGGATCTGTTCCAGCATGGCGAAGAGGCGGCCGAGCAGATAGCCCGGCTCGATTGAGTTCGGATCGAGCGACACCGGGACCTCCCGTTTCGGATCGTGGCTGAGAAGGACGGACTTGATGATCGCGACGCGGTGCGCGTTGACGTCGTGGTCGGCGCGGAGCCGGCCGAGCAGGATCGCGATGAGGCTCAGGGGATAGGGCGCGCCGGTCAGGATCGCGCGCATCCACTCGCCGGCGAGATTGGGGATGACGTTTTCCGACTTTCGCTGCGGCGCGGTCTCGACGAGCAGCCGCCACATCGGCGGTATCGGGTCCTTCGGCGGCGGATCGAGCCTCAATCGGCCGACGTGCTCGAGCCAGCGTTTGGCGATCTCGCCGAAATCGTCCTCGAGGTAGAAGCGGATCGAGAGCCGGGCGGCGTTCGGGGCGAGGCCGAGCACGAAGAAGCGGACGTCGGGCGGCAGTAGCGGCCTGACCGTCTCGATGGGCAAACCCTGGCGGATCGCCTCCAGGATCGCCCCGACCTTGCCGGCCTCGACGGTCTCGTCCGGTTGCATCAGGCCCGCGAAGACGTCCTCCGCCTCGCCTGCAGCCTCCGCCGCCGACGCGTCCGCCCAGAAGACCGTCGAGGCGTCGCCGATCTGGACGCGGTGGCCGCTGTCGCGGGCGAGGAAGTGGTTGAGCGCGGTCGTGTAGGCGAAGGCCGCGGCCTCCGAGACCGGGGCGTTGTCGCCCTGCTCGTGGCCGTAGGACGTGAAGGCGTCGAGGTTGAACGAGACGATCGAGGCTCCGGCCGTCTGTGCGCCCCATACGCCCTTGATGGAGGGATGCAGGCGTGCGATCGGCCCGCGGACGCCGCTGACGAGGCAGACGGCCTCGGTCCGGTCGGCCTCGCCGGAGACCTTCGCCCAGAGTTCGCGCGCGGCAGGGCGGTCGTGGATGCAGACCATTGAGCCGCCCGGGCCGATGCGCTCGCTTTCGAGGCCGAAGACGACGTTCTGGTCCTTCATGTCCTCGGGCCAGCCGAGTTCGGCGAAATGCTCGGGGCGCCAAGCTTCAACAAACCGCCGAAAAGCCAAAAGTCCAACGTCGCTTGTGTCCGACAGCTCTTGCAGGTGGCGCCGTCTGAAGGCTTCAAGGCGTGATGTTCCGTCCTTCCCCTCGGACGCGGTAATGCCGAGAGCGAACGCTGTGTTGTCCCAGAGGAAAAAGGCACGCGGTGTCACTCCGGGCCGCTTGAAAGAGGCGGGAACGGCCATCGTCCTGGGTTGTCGTTTCTTGCCTTCACCAGACCTGAGATCAATTGGCGAGCCGGCGGCAGTACCGTCATCGCGAAGCGAGATCAGAAACCCGATCTTTTCCTGACTGAACCCGAAGGCCGGGACCTCGCTGCGTGTATAGAGCCGGTCGTAGGCGCGGACGAGAGAGGCGAGCGCGCTCATCGGCGGATCTCCGGCGAGCTCGGCGCGGGGACCTTCAGAACCCCGTTCTCCAGGCGGGCGCGGAAGAACAGCGAGGCACGGTCGCCGGCATGGTCGATGTCGTAGAGCATGAAGCCGAGATCGCGTGTCTCTGGGATCGCGGCCGGCAGGGCGGCCTCGGGCTCGATCAGACTGAAGCGGGCGGGGAACTCGCGCGTGCCGAGGCAGGGCTGATGGAAGCACTGCCCCTTGCGAGCGCGTCGGACGAACATCTCCAGATGCTTGGCCTCGCTGTCCTCGGCCCCCGCCCTCCCCGTCATCTCGAAATGGGCGACGATCACGTAGGCGACGTCCGCCAGCACGGAGGCGGCCCGCTGCTGCCGGTGCTCCTCGACGACCAGCGAGAGCCCTTCGAGGCTACCGGCGTTCATGGCTGTCCGGATCTTCCCCGCGGGGGCCTTGATCGCGACCTCGTTGCGCCGGATCGACTGGAACCGGATCGGCTTCAGCACATGGATATCGTCGACGACCCACCGGATCGCCGGCTTCCAATGAATGGCCTCGAGGATCCCGCGCGCGGCCGACGGCGTCATGACGTCGTAGGAAACCCGCTCGACCTTCATCTCCGGCCGCGTGAAGCAGGCATGGGGGCCTGAGACGTGCAGGCGAACTCCGTAGGGCATGGCGATCCTCAAATGATCATGTCGTCGGCGGCGAGATACTCCGCCTCCTCCCACAGGAGCCCGCATTCGGCCGTGTAGAGCGACGGTTCGACCAGCACCGCGAACTGATCCGCGAAGCCGTCGACGAAGCGGACATGCTGGTTCCGGATCAGCACGTCGCGCGCCTTCGGCGGAACCTGCACGATCCGGGTCTGCAGCGCGCGGGCGGCGGCACCGGGCGGCAGTTGGCCTGCCTTAAGGCGGTGGACAAAGGAACGGGCCTCGGCGTCGATCGGTACGATGACCGGCAGCATGCCGCTCTCGACCAGCCGGAATGTCTCCGCCACGGTGCGATAGGCGAAGTCCGTCGCGCCGATGCCCGGCACGGGCGCGCTGATCCGGAAGGCGCCGAGCACCTTGTCGCGGTCGAGCCCATCACCCTTCGCCCAGTAGATCTCCCGGAAGTACCGTTCGATAGCCGCGGGAGAGAGGAGGTCGGGATGGTCGCGCGCCACCCGCATCGTCGCCTCGGCCAAGGCCGCCAGCTCGCGGGGAGCCTTGGCCTCTGCCGGCTCGAACACCGTCACGAGGCTCGCCTCCGTCGGTCGCCGGCCCTCGCGGTTGCACCGTCCGGCGGCCTGCGCGATCTGCTCGAGCCCGGCGACGGCCCGCCAGACCCGCTCGAAATCGAGATCCACGCCGGCTTCGACGAGCGAGGTGGCAATCAGGCGGCAGGGAATGCCGTCCGCGAGCCGGCGCCGAACCGCCGCCAGGATGGTCCGGCGATCGAGCGCGATCTGGCGGGTGGTGAGATGCACGAGGTCTTGGATCCCGGCATCCCGGCCCGCCCGGTAGAGCGCCAGCGCATGGGCCCGGCTGTTGACGATCACGAGCCCCTGGGCAGCTTCGGCGAGCGCGTCGAGGAGATCGGCGTCTTCCATCCGGCCCGCCATCCTGATCGTCGTCCGCCGAAGCGCCCGATGCAGTGCCGGCGGGTCCGGAGCGAGTTCGCGGTCCGGCGTCAAGTCGAAGCCGCCGACGAAGTCTGGCGCCCGCAAGGCCGGCTGGGTCGCGGTGCAGAGCACCACGCTGCAGCCGTAGTTGCGGCAGAGCTCCTGCAGGACGTCCACCGCGGGACGGAGGACGTGCAGTGGTATTGTCTGGGCTTCGTCGAGGATGATGATCGACCCGGCGATATTGTGCAGCTTGCGGCAGCGCGAGACCCGGTTCGCGTGGAGGCTCTCGAAGAGCTGCACGTTCGTGGTGACGACGACCGGCGCCGCCCAGTCCTCCATGGCGAGGCGGAGCTTATTGCGGCCCTGGGGCTCGTCGCTTTCGGAAGCCTGCGCGGGTTCGATCGCCGAATGATGTTCGAGGACGATGTTCTCGCCGAAAATGCCGCGGTAGATGGCCGCCGTCTGATCGATGATCGACGTGAACGGGATCGCGGTAATGATGCGGCGCTGACCGTGGTGAGCCGCATGGTCGAGCGCGAAGGCGAGCGAGGCGAGCGTCTTGCCGCCTCCGGTCGGAACGTCCAGGGTGAACACCCCCTTCGGCAGCCCCGCGTTGCCTCTGACATGAGCGAGGATGTCGGCGCGCAGTCGGTTGACCGGCCCGTCCGAAGCCGTGGCCGCGAGGCCGGCCATGTGTGCGTCGAAGGTCGCCCGGAGCCGCTCGAGGATGTCGGGTAGCCCCGGCCAGTCGCGGTCCGGAGCGACGCCCTCGTTCGCGGCGTAGAAGGCCTCCGTGTCCCGGAAATCGGCATCCACCAGGCAGGAGAAGATCATCCGTCCGAGAAAGGCGAGTTGGCGGCTCCCCTGACGAGGATCCTTCACGAACCGGAACCCGGCCGGCATGAGATCGCTCGCGTCCAGGGGGACCGTGTCGCGCCACACGGGATCGAGCGTGTCGATCCTTGCATCCCTCAGCCGGAACGCCAGGGACGCCGTGCCGCCGTCCCGGTCGGTCTTGTCGGGCAGGCCGGCATGGTGACCGGCGACCGCATACGCGATCAGTTCGAGGACCAAGCGGTCCCCGCTGGCGAGACCCGAGGTGTCCGTGTGCCCGATCGCCACCCGCGCGCCGGCCGTCGAATGGTCGACCCGCTCCACAGACCCGTCGAGCCGGGCTTGGAATGCCCGCGAGTACTTGCCGAGGTCGTGGAGCCAGGCAGCAAGGGCGGCCGCTTTCTCCGCCCCGAACGGCGCAGCGCCGCGCGCCGCCCTATCGGCGACGCCCGCGAGGTGCACATGCAGCGGCTGCCAATCCTCATGCAGCTTGCCGGCCAAGGAATGTGCGTAGAACATCCGCGAATCTCCACCGGAAATGGTGGAGACGGGACTGCCGTAGCGTCAAGGCGTCGTTAGTTTCCAAGTCTTCTCGAGTTTCGCCCGCCCTCCCGAGTGGCGATCGGAATCGCCGGCAGCGCGCGCGAAATCAAGGCATTGTCGGGCCCACCCGTTAAGCTGCTGGACCTTGATCATGCTTAGTCGAGCACCGAGGTTCGTCCGAGGGCGACGCGGTGTCGTCGCACCTCAAATCCCTAGCACGGCCACTGGCCGGCCGGTGTGGCATTGAGGCACAAAGCCGTCAATCATGTTAGAATGCAACGTGGACGGTGCTTTCGGTGGTGAAGCGGGGCAGATAGCTGCGCGAGACGCAAGGAAAGCTCATGAGAAGGCGGGAGTTCATTGGGTTTGCCAGTGGCGCGCTCGCTTTGGCCGCTCCATGGCGCGCGGCTGGACAGTGGGCATCTCGCACTTATCGGATCGGTTTCCTCTCCCCCGGCGAGCTTGCTCCAGTCAATCCGGTGTTCGACGAACTGCGCCGGCACGGGTTCGTCGAAGGCCGAAATCTCACCACCGATCGGCGTGACCAGAATGCCGGATACCAGCAGCTTGCGGCCGCCGCCCTGGAGCTGGTTCGAACCAGCCCGGACGCCATCGTTACCGCCGGTCCCGAGGCAACCCGTGCAGCCCAAGCAGCGACGAGGAGCGTCCCGATTGTTGCCATCACCGACGACATGGTCGGTGAAGGCCTGGCCCGCTCCCTGGCGCAACCGGGAGGCAATACGACGGGCATCAGCCTGCTCGCAGCGGACCTCGACGGCAAACGTCAGGAGCTGCTGATCGAATTCACTTCAGGCGCACCTCGAATCGCGATTCTGGCCGATACACGGACGACGGGCCCTCAACGGCTTCAAGCCCTCGCCGAAGCCGCGCGAAGCCGGGGCGTCATCCTTTTGATCCACCGCGTGGAAAAGGGCGAAGAGATCGGACCCGCGATCGACATGGCGAAAGCCGAGGCAGCTGCCGCGCTCAACGTCCTCGCCTCTCCGCTTCTACACGCCTACCGCGAAGTCATCATTCGGAAGACCGCCGTACTGAAGATTCCCGTCATTTACCAGTGGCCGGAGACTGCGCACGAGGGTGGTTTGCTGGGATATGGACCGCGCCTCGACGACGTCATGCGGCAACTGGGACACCAGATCGTCGAAATACTAGGCGGAGCCAGTCCAGCCAACCACCCAATTCATCAGCCCACTAAATTTGCGCTGGCCATCAACCTAAAGACCGCAAAGGAGATCGGCCTCACTATAGCGTCGTCGCTGGTTGTTCGCGCCGACGATGTAATCGAGTGAGACGGCGTGAGTTCATCGAGGGAGTTGTCCAGGGCAGCAGTCCTCCGAGGCGTCCGGCCGGGTGGTCGGTCGAGCCGTAGGACCTCGCCCTTGATCGGGAGCGCCGCCGAGCCCCCGTCGACCGCGGGCGTCTCCACGAGGGCCCGGATCCTGTCCGGCATCTCCATGCGCTGCGGCGGCAGGCGCGGCGGCCCGCCTGCGCGGCGGCGCCCCGGCTACCAGCCGAGGGTGTCGGCGATCCGGCGTGCGGAGGCCTGGACCGCCGCGACGTAGTCGGCGCGGGCGGACAGCGCCTTGCCTTCGGGGACGACGATCGAGATGGTCGCCCGGCAGGCGCCTCCGGCGTCCAGGATCGGGGCGGCGATGCAGGCGACCGCGAAGTCGGATTCGCCGCATTGGATCGACAGCCCCTCGGCGAGGGTGGCCGCGGCGGCATCGGACAGGACGTCGGCGCGGGTCTCGGCGCGGCCCGTCGGCGAGGGCCTGGCGCGCCGGAAGAGCGCGGTCCGCTCGGCGGGCGGGAGATGGCCGACGAGGAGCCGCCCGGAGGCCGTCCAGTTGAGCGGCACGCGGGTGCCGACCCGCGAGGTGATCTGGAAATGGCCCGGCCCCTCCGCCATGGCGAGCACGACCATGTCGTCGCCGTCGCGGCCGCAGATCTGCACCGTCTCGCCGACCTTGCGGCAGAGTTCGTGCATTTCGTGGGTCGCCACGGTCAGAAGATCCAGGTCGCGCGCGTAGGCGAGCCCGTAGTGGAAGAGGCGCGACCCGAGCCAGAGGGCGCCGCCCGCCGTCCGGTCGAGCAGGCGCTTCTCGACCAGTTCCTCGGTCAGCGCGTAGACGGTGGAGACCGGCGCCCCGATGGCGCGCGCGATCTCGTAGCCGGTGGCCGGCCTGCCGGTCTCCTGCAGGTGGTCGAAGATCTGGACCATGCGGTCGACCGCGCCCGTCCGGGCACCGCGGCGGGGCCGGGGCTCGCCGTCCCGGCCGGCGTCGCCCTGCATGGGTGGGGGTGAGGCGGACTCGACGCGGCCTTCGGTCATGCGGTTCCTCCGGGCGGGGCGATCAGTCGGGCCAGTCGAGGATCGCGGCGTCGCGGCGCCTGGTGCGTTCGGCGAAATCGGTGATGCGGCCGTTGGACCCGAGCGCGGCCTCGAGTTCCTCCGCGATACGGCGTCCAACGACGAATTCCTCGCCCTCGTGGAGATTGCAGGGATCCAGGAAGAAGTAGCCGTGCTCGACCTCGTGGTCGCGGACGATGACGGGCGGCGCGCCGGCGGCGAGGGAATCGGCGAGGTCCCAGGCGGTGATGCGCGCGACCGCCGGGTCGACGAAGAGCTGGAGGCGGTCGAGCGGATTGTCGGTCGGGTCCGGCACGATCTCGGCCCGCACGCCCGGACGCCCCTCGAAGGCGCCGACCCAGTGGTCGAGCGCCGCGCGCTCGCGGCGGCGGACGGCGGCGTGGTCGCGGCGGGCCCAGGCCTCGAGCGCCGCCATGGTGCCCAGGATGCTCTCCTTGCCGACCTTCATGCCGCGGCCGATGCCCCGGTTCTGCAGGTAGGTGGCGCGGACCAGGTCCTTGCGGCCGGCGACGATGCCGGCGGTCGGCCCGCCGAGGAACTTGTGGGCCGAGTAGATGGCGACGTCGGCGCCGGCGGCGAGGAAGCCGGTCAGGTCGTACTCGGAGGCCGCGTCGACGATCACCGGCACGCCGCGCGCGTGGGCGGCCTCGACGAACAGGGAGAACGGCACCATGCCGTAGGACGCCACGTGGTGGGAGACGACGAAGAGCGCGGCCGCTGTGCGCTCCGTGATGACGCCGGCCAGCTGGTGGATGCGGCTCGAGGTCGCCTGGCCGACCGGCACGACTTTGGCGCCGGCGAGGCGCACGCCCTGCTCGACCGGGGCTCCGTAGTCGACCATGTGGCCGGCGAGCATGACCACCTCGTTGCGGAGCCCGGCGGCGTCGGGCAGGCGCTCGATGGCGGCGAGGTCGGAGCCGGTCATCGCGGCTGCGACGGCGAGCGTGATGCCGGCGGCGCAGGAGGCGGTGACGAAGCCCGCCTCGCCCCCCGTAGCCTCGGCGATCACGCGGCTCGCGCGGCGGTGCAGGTTGGCGATCTCGACGAATTCCGGCAGGATGCCGGCGACGGCGGCACGCGCCTCGGGCACCACGATCGAGGCGCCGAGCGAGGTCATGGTGCCGGAGACGTTGATGACGGGGCGGAGGCCGAGGGCCGGGCGGGGGTCGTTCCTGGTCGTCATGGCTCGCTCCTCAGGCTTCGACCGCCAGGATGGCTTCGATCTCGACGCTGATGCCGCCCGGCAGCGACCCCATGCCGACGGCCGAGCGGGCATGGGCGCCGCGCTCGCCGAAGACCTCCAGAAAGAGGTCCGAGCAGCCGTTGACGACGGCCGGGTGGTCGGCGAAGTCGGGCTCCGCGTTGACCATGCCGAGGAGCTTCACCACGCGCTTCACCCGGGACAGTTCGCCGAGCGCGCCCTTGGCGACCGCGAGGAGGCCGAGGCCGGTCAGCCTCGCGTGGCCGTAGGCGGTCTCGACGGAGACGTCCCGGCCGACCTTGCCGGTCTGCAGCCTGCCCGAAGCATCGCGCGGCCCCTGGCCGGAGAGATACAGGAACCCGCCCTCGATGACATGAGTGACATAGCTGGCGACCGGCTTCGGCGGCTCGGGGAGGACCAGGCCCAGGCGGGCCAGCCGTGCTTCGGGAGTCATGGCGCGGGGGATTCCTCTGTTGCGGGGACGAGAGCGGTCTCGGACCGGCGGATGCAGGCGACCGCGCGACCGCCGCCGATCTCCTCGAGCGGCGGCACGACCTCGGCGCAGGCCTCGACGGCGATCGGGCAGCGGGTCCGGAAGACGCAGCCGGAGGGCGGCGCGATCGGGCTCGGAATATCGCCGGCGAGCGGCACGCGGGCGCGGCGCGCGGTCGGATCGGGCACGGGCGCGGCGGCGACGAGGGCGCGCGTGTAGGGGTGCCGCGGGTCGTTGTGGACCGCATGGCTGGGCCCGCGCTCCATCACCCGGCCGAGATACATGACGACGACCTCGTCGCAGAGATACTCGACGACGCCGAGGTCGTGGCTGATGAAGAGCATCGTCAGTCCGAGGGCGGCGCGCAGGTCCTGCAGGAGGTTCAGGATCTGCGCCTGGACGGAGACGTCGAGGGCGGAGACGGGCTCGTCGGCGACGATGAAGTCCGGCTCGACCGCGAGCGCCCGGGCGATGCCGATCCGCTGGCGCTGGCCACCGGAGAACTCGTGCGGATAGCGTCCGGCATGCTCCGGCCGGAGCCCCACCATGGCGAGGAGTTCGGCGACCCGCTCGCGCCGGCGGGCCCGGCCGCGCCCGCCGCCCGGATAGCCGCGGGCGTCGAGCGCCTCGCCGAGGATGGCGGCCACGTCGAGGCGCGGGTTCAGGCTCGAATAGGGATCCTGGAACATGATCTGCAGGCGGCGGCGCCAGGGCCGCAGGTCGCGCTCGGACAGCGCGAACAGGTCGGTACCGTCGAAGACGGCCTTGCCGGCTGTCGGCTCGGTCAGCCGCAGGATGGTGCGCCCGACGGTCGTCTTGCCGGATCCGGACTCGCCGACGAGGCCGACGATGCGGCCGCGGGCGATCTCCAGGTCGACATGCTCGACCGCATGGACCACCCGGGTGCCGGCGGCGGGAAAGTGCTTCACCAACCCCCGGACCGACAGGAGGGAGCCGGCGGTCATGACGGCACCGCCTCGCGGACCGGCACCGCCGCGAACTCAGACGCCCTTATGCAGCGCACCCGGTGGTCGGGGCCGTGCGGTGCGAGCGCGGGGACGGCGCGGGTGCAGTCCTCGATCGCCAGACGGCACCGCGGCGCGAAGGTGCAGCCGGGAGGCAGGTCCAGGATGGACGGGACGGTGCCGGGGATCGCCTGCAGCCGGCGGCGGCTGCCGTCCGCGCCGATGTCGCGCCGCGGGTCGGGCGTGGAGGCCAGCAGCGCGCGGGTGTAGGGATGCGCCGGCCGCGCGAAGACGGTGTCGACGGGGGCCTGCTCGACGACCCGTCCGGCATACATCACCGCCACCTCGCGGGCGATCTCGGCGACGACGCCGAGATTGTGGGTGATGAACAGGATGCTCATGCCGAGCTCGCGTTGCAGGCGGCGCATCAGGTCGAGGATCTGGGCCTGGATGGTGACGTCGAGCGCCGTCGTCGGCTCGTCGGCGATGAGGAGGCCCGGCGAGCAGGCGAGCGCCATGGCGATCATCACGCGCTGGCGCATGCCGCCCGACATCTGGTGCGGATGGTCGTCGAGCCGGGTCGCGGCGGCGGGGATCTCGACCCGCTCCAGAAGCTCGACCACCCGGGCGCGGACCGCGGCGCGACCGATCGGCTCGTGAAGCAGGATCATCTCGGCGATCTGCTCGCCGACCGTCATCAGCGGATTGAGGCTCGTCATCGGCTCCTGGAAGATCATCGCGATCTCCCGGCCACGGATGCGCCGGTAGCCCCGGTTGGAGACGCGCGCCAGGTCGCGCACCTCGCCCGTGCGGTCGCGGTGGAGGATGCGGCCGGCCGCGATGCGCCCCGGCGGGGCCAGCAGCCCCATCACCGCGAGGCTCGTGACCGACTTGCCCGAGCCGGACTCGCCCACGACCGCCAGGGTCTCGCCGCGCCTCAGGGTGAGCGTCACCCCGTCCACCGCCCGCGCCACGCCGCGCCGGCCGGGGAAATGGACCGCGAGGTCCTCCACGGACAGGATGGCGTCGGGCGCGAGGGCGGCCGGGGCGGAGGTCATGCGACCCATCCGCAATGGGGACAGGGCGCCGGGCCGCCCTGGCCGGCCGGCGGGGTATGGCGGTGCGCCTCGGTTGCGTGACGGCCGAGGACCGCGAAGCGCGGCTCGAACATGCGGTGGAGCGTCGCCCGGCGGCCCTGGGAATCCTTCACGACCGTCTCGCCGTCGACGAGATCGAAGACCGTGAGGTCCGCCGTGCGCCCCACCTCCAGGAAGCCGGACGACGGCAGGGCGACGGCGCTGCGAGGCCGCGTCGTGGACGCGTCGACGACGGCCTCGAAGGGCATGCCGGCGGCGAGCAGCTTCGACATCGTCGTGGCGAGGTCCCAGACCGCGCCGTCGAGGGACCGGTTGTGCAGGTCGGTGGAGATGGTGTGCGGCAGGAGCCCGCGCGCGATCGCCGCCTCGCCGACCTCGAAGGAATAGGAGGCGCCGCCATGGCCGACGTCGAGCAGGACGCCGCGCTCGGCCGCCGTCTCGACCAGCCGGTAGAGATCCTCGTCCTCGACGAGCGAGCCGCCCGCCTTGCCGTTGAAGCAATGGGTGACGATGTCGCCTGGGCCGAGCAGCGCGACGATGTCGTCGTAGAGCGGCGGCGGCTCGCCGACATGGACCATGAGCGGCAGCTTCGTGATGCGCGACAGCTTCTTGGCGAGCCGCACGGGCGTCAGCCCCCAGGCCCCGAGGATCACGGCGCTCGCCCTCACCTTGAGGCCGACGACGACGTCCCGGTTGGCCTCCACGCAGGCGAGCGTCCGGTCGATGTCGATCGAGCGCATGTCGATCAGCTCGCTCACCCGGTTGCAGGCGACGAGGCCGATCGAGCCGACGTTCAGGAAGGCGACGATCTTCTCCCGCGCCGGCTCGACGATGAACTCGCGGAAGCCGTGGAAATTGGCCTCGCCGGCCGAGCCCGCATCGACCAGCGTGGTGACGCCGCGGCCGAGGCCGGCCTGTTCGGGACGGATCGAGATGTCGGTGCCGCCGTACCAGAGATGGGTGTGCAGGTCCGCCCAGCCTGGCGAGACCCAGCCCGCGCCGGCGACCCGGAGGGCCCCCTCGGGCGCGGAGGCGGCGAGGCCCCGCCCGACCCCGGCGATGCGGCCCTCCGTGTCGATCACGATGTCGATCGCCTCGGCGCCGGCCGGCAGGCCGGGCTCGAAGCCGACGGGACGGACGCCTTCGATGGCGACGGGACGGGCCTTGAACAGAGTGTCGAGCATGCCTGGCGACCTTCTTCTCTCCGTCAGGTCGAGCGCGCGAGGCGCGGGTCGAGCAGGTCGCGCAGGCCGTCGCCGAGGAGTTGCAGCGAGAGGACCGAGGCGACGATGGCGATGCCGGGAAAGACCATGATCCACCAGGCCTTGTCGATGAACTGGCGGCCCATGGCGATCATCGTCCCCCAGGTCGGGATGTCCGGCGAGACGCCGACGCCGAGGAAGGACAGGCCGGCTTCGGCCAGGATGGCGGCGGCGAAGATGAAGGTGCCCTGGACCATGACCGGCGAGGCGAGGTTGCGCAGGATGTGGCGGGTCAGGATCACGCGGGTCGGGGTGCCGAGCGCCCGGGCGGCCTCCACGTAGGCGAGTTCGCGGATGACCAGCGTCGAGGCGCGCACCACCCGGGCGGCCCGCGGGGCGTAGACGATGCCGAGCGCCAGCACGACGTTGGCGGCCGAGGGGCCGAGCGCGGCGACGAGCGCGATGGCGAGCAGGATGTCCGGGAAGGCCATCATGGCGTCGATGAGGCGCGAGACCGGGGCGTCGAGCCTTCGGAAGTAGCCGGCGACGAGGCCGAGCGTCACCCCGATGGCGAGGGAGACCACGACCACCGCCGCCCCGACCATGAGCGAGACGCGGCCGGCATGCAGGGTGCGCGAGAGGACGTCGCGGCCGAACTCGTCGGTGCCGAACAGGAAGACGTCGGACGGCGGCTTCAGGCGGTTGGCGATCGAGAGCTTGAGCGGCGAGAAGGGCGCGACCCAGGGCGCGGCGATGGCGAGGCCGGCGATCACCACGAGCACGACGAGGCCGGCGAGCGCGGTCGGGCGCCGGATCAGCCCGGCGAGGACGTGCGGCTCGGCGATCGGGGCGGCGGCGACGGCGGCCATCAGTAGCGCACCCGGGGGTCGACGGCGAGGTAGAGCATGTCGATGACGAAGTTGATCAGGACGTAGAGGCCGGCGACGACCAGCAGGGCGCCCTGGATGACGGGGTAGTCGCGGCGCAGCACGGCGGAGACGACGAGGCTGCCCACCCCGGGAAGGCCGAAGACGGTCTCGGTCACGATGGCGCCGGAGACAAGCAGCGCGGCGGTCAGGCCGACGACGGTCAGGATCGGAATGAGCGCGTTCTTGAAGGCGTGCTGCATGACGACCCGCCACTCACTCATGCCCTTGGCGCGCGCGGTGCGGACGAAGTCGTCCCCGAGCACGTCCAGCATCGCGGCGCGGGTGAAGCGGGCGATCAGGGCGGAGGAGACGATCCCGAGCGCGACGGCGGGCAGGACGAGGTGGTTCAGCCGCTCGCCGAGGCTCGCGCCCGGCCCGCCGTAGCCGGACGGGTCGAACCAGCCGAGCCGGACGGCGAAGACCTGCATGAGGACGAGGCCGAGCCAGAAGCTCGGGATCGAGGCGGCCAGCATGGCGAGCGTCGAGGCGGCCTGGTCGAAGACGGTGCCGCGGCGGACCGCCGAGTAGATGCCGACCGGGAGAGCGATGCCGCACGCAATGGCGATCGACATGAGGGTGAGGAAGAAGGTCGGCTCCGCCCTCTCGCCGAGCGCCTGGAGGACGGGGCGGTTGAGGAAGATCGACTGGCCGAGGTCGCCCTGCAGAAGGGCGGCCACATAGGCGACGTACTGCACCGGCAGGGACCGGTCCAGCCCGAGGCGCGTCCGCAGCTCCGCGATGTCCCTGGCCGTCGCTTCCGGGCCGAGCATGACCGCCGCCGGGTCGCCGGGCGTGACGCGGACGATGACGAAGACGATCGTCACCACCAGGGCCATCACGACCAGCATGCCGACGAGGCGGTCGAAGACGAGACGGAGCATCGCTGAGCCTTCAGGGACGGCAGGCGGACCGCCGCGGTGCGGCGGCCCGGGGGGTCGCGGCGGCCCGAGAAGTCGCGGCGGCGACGCCGGACCGGGTCACTTCTCGATCCAGGCGTTCCAGAAATAGGGCCAGGGCGCCGCGGCCACGCCCTCGAGGTTCGGCAGCTTGGCCGACAGGGCGTTGAAGTTGCCGACCTTGTAGGCCGGGACCTCGGCGTAGATCACCTTCTGAACCTCCGCCCACAGGGCGACGCGCTTCTTCGGGTCGGTCTCGGTGTTGAAGGCCTGGACGGCGGCGGTCTTGGCCGGCGAGGTCCACCAGCCCGGCGAGGCGTCCGACATGATGCCGATCAGCGCGGGCTCGGGCAGGAACGGCGAGTGGGTGATGTAGATGTCCCAGAGCGCCGGGTCGGCGCGGCGCTGGACGAGGGTCGCCCATTCGACGACGTCGAGCTGGACCTGGAATCCGGCGGCCTTCAGGTACTCCTGGGCGACGAGCGCCATCTTGTAGTGGAACTCGTACTGCCGGCTCGTCAGGATGCGGAGCGGCTTGCCGTCGTAACCGGCCTTCTTGAGGAGCGCGGCGGCGGCCTCGGTGGCGCCCTGCGGCTTGTAGGGCTCGGTGCCGGCCGGCGTGCTCCAGACGAAGCCCTGGGGGTAGAAGGCGCCGTCGACGGCGAAGAAGTCCTTCGAGCCGAAGGCGGCGGTCAGCATGTCCTCGGGGGCGAGCGCGGCCTGGATCGCCTTGCGGACGTCCAGGCTGGTGTTGACGCCCTGCTTGGTGTTCATCACGAAGACCGGCCAGCCGAAGGGCTTCTGGATCATCGGCTTGGCCTTGCCGGCGGCGATCTTGTCGAAGGACTCGACCGGCAGGCTGTCCACGTAGGCGAACTGGCCCGCCACCGCGCCCTCCGCGCGGGTGTTGGCATCCGGCACGGGCACGAAGCGGATCTCGTCGAGATACTGTTTGCGCGCGCCGCCGTAGCCGTCCGGTTCGCCGGCGCGCGAGGCGTAGCCGTCGAAGCGGACGAGCTGGATGTACTGGTCCGGCTTGCGGTCCTTCAGCATGTAGGGGCCGGTGCCGACCATCTTGGTCAGGGTGTCCTCGTTGTTGGCGGCGGGCACCACGATGGCGGCGGCGTTGTTGAAGGCCAGGAAGGCCGTCAGGGGCGCGTAGGGCTCCTTCAGCACGATCTTGACGGCGTCGTCGCCCTCGGCCGCGATGGAGGCGATGTTCTGCGCCACCTGCTTGCCGCGCGAGGCCACCTTGCCCCAGCGGTTTAGGGAGGCGACCACGTCCTTGGACGTCATCGTGCCGCCGTCGTGGAACTTCACGCCCTTGCGCAGGCGGATGACGTAGGTCTTGCCGTCCGCGGACACCTCGGGAAGCGCCTCGGCCAGGAGCGGCGTGACGGCCCAGTTCTTGTCGAAGGTGTAGAGCGTCTCGAAGATGTGCTGGGAGATGATCCCGACGAGATCGGCCGTCGAGGTGACCGGGTCGAGCGTCGGCGGTTCGCCGATGGTCGCCACGTCGATCACGCCGCCTTTCGCCGGTGCGGCCCAGCTGGCGGCGGGCGTCAGAACGGCGGCGGAACAGAGGAGACCAAGCGCAAGTCGCAGCATCCGAGCTCTCCGTCTTTAACTTCCATTATTGTGGAAGATATTTCATTATTACGAAATGGTGGCACCGCGCCGAATCCTTGTCAATCGTGCGCTGCCCCGCCGCCTCTCCTTCACGCGGCCGGCCGCCAGGCCAGGAGCCGCATGGCGTTGGCGGTCACCAGGACGGTGGCGCCGGTGTCGGCCAGGATGGCGGGCCAGAGCCCCGTCAGGCCCAGGATGGTGGTCACCAGGAACACCGCCTTGAGCCCGAGCGCGATGGCGATGTTCTGCCGGATGTTGGCCATCACGGCCCGGGACAGCGCCACCATGCGGGCGACGTCCATGACCCGTCCGTGGAGGACGGCGGCGTCGGCCGTCTCCAGGGCCACGTCGGTGCCGCCGCCCATGGCGATGCCCACGTGGGCGGCGGCCAGCGCGGGGGCGTCGTTGATGCCGTCACCGACCTTGCCGACACGATGGCCTTGGGCCTGGAGCTCCCTGACGATGCGCTGCTTGTCCTGCGGCAGGAGTTCGGCCCGGGGCTCGATGCCGAGGCTGCCGGCTACGGCCTCGGCCGTCCGGCGGTTGTCGCCGGTGAGCATGATCGGGGTGATGCCCGCGGCCTTGAGCGCGTCGAGGCCGCGCCTCGCGTCCTCGCGCGGTTCGTCCCGCAGGGCCAGGAGGCCGACCGCCTGCCCGTCGCGCACCAGCACGGCGACGGACTTGCCCTCCCCGGCGAGGGTGTCGAGGATCCCGGCCTCGGGCTCCGACAGGGCGTCCATGGCCGCGGCCGCGGCGGCCGAGCCGAGGAACAGGGCATGGCCGCCGACCCGGCCCTCCACGCCCCTGCCGGGCACAGCGGCGACCGCGATCGCGGGCGGCACGGGCACCCGGTCGGCCTTGGCCCGCGCCGTCACGGCCTGGGCGAGCGGGTGGCTCGATCCGAACTCCAGCGCGGCGGCGAGCGACAGGACGGACCGCTCGTCGAAGCCCCGCAGGCCGACGACGTCGGTCACCTGGGGCTTGCCGCTGGTGAGGGTCCCGGTCTTGTCCAGGGCCACGGTGGTGATCCGCCCGACGCCCTCCAGCACGGCGCCGCCCTTCATCAGGAGCCCGCGGCGCGCGCCTGCCGACAACCCCGCCGCGATCGCGGCGGGCGTGGAGATGACGAGTGCGCAAGGGCATCCGATCAGCAGCAGCGCGAGCCCCTTGTAGATCCAGTCCGTCCAGGGGGCGCCGGCGAGGAGCGGGGGAACCACGGCCACCAGCGCGGCGGCGGCCACGACGGCCGGCGTATAGGCACGCGAGAAGCGGTCGATGAAGCGCTCGGTCGGAGCCTTGCTCTCCTGCGCCTCCTCGACGAGGCGGACCACGCGGGCGATCGTGTTGTCCCCGGCCGCCGCCGTGACCCTGACCCTCAGCAGGCCGTCGCCGTTGACGGTGCCGGCGTAGACGGTGTCCCCCTCGGACTTTCGCTTCGGCACGCTCTCGCCGGTGACGGGGGCCTCGTCGACCGCACTCTCGCCCTTGACGATGTCGCCGTCGGCCGGGATGCGATCGCCCGGGCGGACCAGGATGATCGAGCCGACCAGGAGGGACGCGGCGGGGACCTCCTCGATCAGGCCGCCGCGCTCCAGCCGCGCGAGGCTCGGGACCAGCGCGGACAGCCCGCGGATGCTCGCCCTCGCCCGCGCGGCCGCGACGCCCTCGAGGAGTTCGCCGACCAGGAACAGGAACACCACCATGGCGGCCTCCTCGACCGCCCCGATCACCACCGCGCCGCCGGCGGCGATCGTCATGAGCATCTCGATGGAGAAGGGCGTCCCCTGCCCGGCCGCCAGCACGGCGCGCCGCGCGATGGGGAGAAGGCCCACCGCCAGGGCCGCCAGGAACAGGACGGAGCCCAGGGCCGGGACAAGGTGGCCGAGGCCGTAGGCCGCCACCAGGGCGCAGCCGCTGCCGAGGGTCAGGCGGACTTTCGGGGTCCGCCACCAGGGCCGGTCGTCCGCCGCGGATCCGTGGTCGTGGTCGTGGTCGCGATGGCCGGCCTCGCCCCGGGGATGCGGGGTCTCGACCGGGCGCGGGGCGTCGACCAGCGGCGCGGTCGGGTAGCCGAGCCCGCCGATGACCCTGGCCAGGGCGCGGACATCGAGGTCCGGGCCGTGGGTGACCGTCATGGATTCGGCGGTCACGGACACGGAGACATCGGACACGCCCGGCTGCCTACGGACCGCCGTCTCGACCTTGGTGGCGCAGGAGGCGCAGTCCATGCCCTCCACCTTGAATCGTGTCCGCATCGCGCTTCCCGTCATGCCGTCCGTCCTCGCCGCCCGGTCGCCAGAAGCCTAACGCCTCCGGCGCCGGGAGGATCAAGGAATAAGCGCGGGTGAGCGATGCGTGTCAGGACCCGGCGGGCGCCGCCGGCCGGTAGAGGGCGTGCATCCGCGCGGCACGTCCGGCCAGGAGGCTCTCCACGGACCGGTCGGGCGCGAAGCTGCGCCGGACGGCCGGCTTGGTGCAGACCGCGTCCTCCCGGCCGCCGGCGGCGAGCATGCCGAGGCGGGCCGCCCCGAAGGCGGCGCCCAGTTCGGCGCCCTGGGGCAGATCGAGCGTCAGGCCCGTGGCGTCGGCGAGGAGTTGCGCCCAGAAGGGGCTGCGCGAGCCGCCGCCGACGAGCATGCAGGAGGCCGGCGCCGCGCCGGCCTCGACCAGCACGGCGAGGCAGTCGGCGAGTGCGAAGGAGACGCCCTCGACCACCGCATAGGCCATCGCGTCGGCGCCGTGCTCGGCGGTCAGGCCGGCGAAGCCGGCGGTCGCGTGGGGGTCGTTGTGGGGGGTGCGCTCGCCGGTCAGGTAGGGCAGGAAGACCGGTGCGTGCGCGCGTCGCACCGGATCCGACGCGAAGGCCTCGGCGCGCGCCAGGAGCCCGCCGATGTCGCCGGCCGCGCCCACGATGGCGGCGATCCAGGAGAGCGCCGAGGCGGCCGACAGGGCGACGACCATGCCGTGCCAGCGGCCCGGCAGCGCATGGCAGAAGCCGTGCAAGGTGCGCTCGGGCAGCGCCACCGGGCGGTCGGTCGCCACGAAGATGACACCCGACGTCCCGAGCGAGAGGAAGCCGTCGCCGCCGCGCGTCGCCCCGATGCCGACCGCCGAGGCGGCGTTGTCGCCACCCCCGCCGGCGATCGGGATGCGGCGGCCGGAGAGGCCCCAGGCGGCCGCGACCGCCTCGCACAGGACGCCGGAGACCTCGGAGCCCTCGACCAGGCGCGGCATCCGGCTCTCGGACAGGTCGCAGGCCTCGAGCAGGACGGGGTCCCAGCGCCGGCCGGGGATGTCGAGCCAGAGGGTGCCGGCGCTGTCGGACATCTCCGACACGAAGTCGCCGGAGAGGCGGAAGCGGACGTAGTCCTTCGGCAGCAGCACCATCGCGGTCGCAGCGAAGATTTCCGGCTCGTGGCGGGCGACCCACAGGAGCTTCGGCGCCGTGAAGCCCGGCATGGCGATGTTGGAGGCGCGGCGGGTGAAGTCGGGGACCCGGGCGGTCAACTCGGCGCACTCGGCGCCGGAGCGGCCGTCGTTCCAGAGGATGCAGGGCCGCAGCGGCCGGCCGGCGCGGTCGAGGAGCGTCGCGCCGTGCTGCTGGCCGGAAAGGCCGATGGAGGCTAGCCCCGACCAGGCCTCCGGGGCGGCGGCGCGGACCGCGGCGACGGCCGCCTCCGTGGCGGTCCACCAGGCGTCCGGGTCCTGCTCGGACCAGAGCGGCCGCGGCCGGTCGACGGCGAGCGGCGCGGAGCCCTCGGCGACGAGGCGCTGGTCCCCGTCGAGCAGGACGGCCTTCACCGACGAGGTGCCGATGTCGATTCCGAGATGGCTCATGGGTCTCCCCCGAACGGTGCGGCGCCGGGCCGGCCCCTTCAGAGCGCGAGGCCGGCGGCGTCGAACATGTGGATGTGGCCGGAGGCGAGGCCGGCCCGGACCGGGTCGCCGCGCGCGATCACCGGGCGGCCGTTGACCAGGATGGCGATCGCGGGGGCGTCCGGCCCGACCGCGTAGACCTGGGTCTGGCCGCCGAGGTTCTCGGTGAAGTCGGCGCGGAGATCGAGGATCGGACGGGCGGCGCCGATCTCCAGGTTGTCCGGCCGGAGGCCGACCGTGACGGCGTCGCCCGCCGCGACGGGGCGCTTCGGTGCCCGGTCGATCGTCAGCCGGCCGCCCGCGAAGGCGGGGTGGGCGACCGTGACCGAGGAAGGCCCGGCCGCCTCGACGCGGGTCTCGAGGAAGTTCATTTTCGGGGAGCCGATGAACCCGGCGACGAACCGGTTGGCGGGGTGGTCGTAGAGCTCGGAGGGCGTGCCGACTTGCTCGATGAGCCCGCCGCGCAGGACGACGATCCGGTCCGCCAGCGTCATCGCCTCGACCTGGTCGTGGGTGACGTAGATCATCGTGACGCCGAGGTCGCGGTGGAGCTTGGCGATCTCGACCCGCATCTGGGTGCGGAGCTCGGCGTCGAGGTTCGAAAGCGGCTCGTCGAAGAGGAAGAGCTTCGGGTGCCGGACGATGGCGCGGCCGATGGCGACGCGCTGGCGCTGGCCGCCGGAGAGCTGGCGCGGCTTGCGGTCGAGCAGGGACTCGATCTGCAGGATGCGCGCGGCCTCGTCGACGCGGGCGCGGATCTGGTCCTTCGGCATGCGCGCCATCTTGAGGCCGAAGGCGATGTTCTCGAACACGCTCATATGCGGGTAGAGCGCGTAGGACTGGAAGACCATCGAGACCTCGCGGTCGGCCGGCGCGACGCCGGTCACGACCCGCCCGTCGATGGAGACGTCGCCGGCGGTGATCTCCTCCAGGCCGGCGATCATCCGCAAGAGGGTGGACTTGCCGCAGCCGGACGGTCCGACGAAGACGACGAACTCGCCCTTCTCGGCGGTCAGGCTGACGCCCTGCACCACCGTCGCGGCGCCGTAGCGCTTCACCACCTTGTCGAGTTCCAGGAAGGCCATGCTCACACTCCGGGGGGCGCGGCCGGGCCGCGCGGGACGCGGCGGGCCTCGGCCTCGATGTCGTTGCGGATCGCGAAGAGCTTCAGGTAGGTCGCATAGGCGGCCTCGTGGGCGGCGGCCCAGCCGGGGTCGGCCCGATGCACCGTCTGGCGCGGCGCCATGGCGTCCAGGGCGGCGAAGAGGTCGGGATGCAGGCCGGCGGCGACCGCGGCCACCATGGCGGTGCCGAGGAGCACCGGCTCGGGCGCCTCGGAGATCACCAGGTCGGCGCCGAGGGCGTCGCGGTAGAGGCGGACCAGGAGCGGGTTGCGGGTGTGGCCGCCGGAGAGGCTGACGCGGTCGATCGCGTAGGCGTGGCGGTTCAGGTGGTCGCGGATGTGGCGGGCCTGCAGCGCGAGCGCGCGGGCGGTGGCGTAATACTGCTCCAGGAAGGAGCGGCGCGTCACCTCCAGGCCGATGCCGGTCAGGAGCGCCCGGACCCCGCCGTCGCCGAGAGGAGCCCGGTTGCCGAGCCAGTCGGGCACCACATGGCGGCGGGCGCCGAAGGCGGGTCCCTCGGCATCCAGAAGCGCGAGGATGTCGCGGACCGTCTCCGCGTGGCGCTCGGGGCTCGCCTTGCCGGGGCTCGCCGGATGCTGGTCGAGCACGGCGTCGAGGGCCGCGCCGGAGATGCTCTGGCCGGCCTCGTGCATCCAGTAGCCCGGGAAGACGGCGTCCTTGAACGGGCCCCAGACGCCCGGGATGCGCCGCTCGTCGGGCGCCCAGCTCATGGTGCAGGTGGAGGTGCCGCCGATCAGGGCGAGGGTGCGGTTCATGGCCTCGCCGAAGCCGCGGCCGAGCACGCCGAGGGATCCGGCTTCCGCGTCGATGAGCCCGACCGCGACCGGCACGCCGGCGGGCAGGCCCAGCCGGGCCGCGGCCTCGGCGGACAGCCGGCCATGCACCTCGCCGACCCGGCCGGGCGGCTCGCGGAGCGCGCCCCGGTCGAGGAGGTCGGCGATCCCGAGTTCGGCGAGGAGGCCGACCCGCCAGGGTTCGGGATCGTCCGGCAGGTAGGGGAACTTGCAGGCGAGCGCGCAGGCGGAGGCGCGGTCGACGCCGGTGAGGCGGACGGCGATGTCGTCGGAGAGGTCGCGCACGGCGGTGACGCGCGCCCAGGCCTCGGGCGTGTGCCGCTTCACCCAGAGGATCTTCGGCAGGTACATCTCCGGCGAGACGGTGCCGCCCACATAGGCCACGTATCGGTCGCCGGTCGCCGCGATCTCCTCGGCCTCGCGCTCGCCGCGATGGTCCATCCAGCAGATGACGTCGGCATCGCCCTCGAGCGGGCGGGGGCCCCGGGCCTCGAAGACGGTCGAGGAGGTGGCATCGACCGCGATGCCGGCGATCGTGGCGGCCGCGCCGGGGACGTCGGCGACGGCCGCGCGGACGGCCGAGACGACCGCGTCCCAGACCTCGTCCATGCGGTAGACCGCGTGGTTCTCGGCGGGCCGCATCAGCTCGAAGGACGCCGCCCGCGCAGCCAGCAGGGTGCCGGCCGCGTCGAACACGCCGGCGCGGGCCGACAGCGTGCCGACATCGATCGCGAGAAGATGGATCATCGGCCGCTCCCGGGACCGGTGGCGAGGTTGCCCGTCATGCCAAGAGCGCCTCCGCCGCGGCCTCGTCGGTCACGAGCCGGCGCACGTAGCGTGCGTTGAGGATGCCGCGGATGACGGGCACCTTGGTCATGCCTCCGGAGGCCAGGATCGAGACCGGGTAGGCCTTCAGGTCCTGCGGGTTCAGGGCCATCACGCGGTCGTTCAGGGGATGGGAGATCGGGCGCCCGTATTCGTCGAGGAACGTGCCGAGAAGGTCGCCGACCGCGCCCGCCGCCTTCAGGTCGTCGAGCACCTCGCTGACGATGTGGGTCGTGGCGAGCAGGGACCGGGTGGTGAAGTCGCCGCAGGAGACCAGGGCGACCGACCCCTCGCGCGCCCGGCGCATGACCTCCGCGAGGCCGTAGTGGGTGAGCAGGGTCGAGCGGCTCTCGACGGAGGGCACGTAGATCGGCGCGGCGACGTAGTAGCACTCCGCGTCCAGGGCGCGGGCGAACTCGGTCGACACCTCGAAGGTGTTGGTGCCCGAGCCCCGCGTCAGGCCGCCCATCAGGGAGGTCACCCAGGACCTCGCCCGCCGACGCGGGGTGACGCGGCGCACCGCGGCGCGCAGCGTGCGGCCCCAGCCGACGCCGAGGCCGACGCCGTCGACGAGGAGCGGATCGAGCATGACGCCGGCCGCCTCGCCGATCACCTGCTGGAGAATGTCGGGTTCGGGAAGGGTCGGCACCACGGACGCATCGTCGAGGGCGAAGCGCGCCTTCAGCCGCTCTTCCAGGGCCACGCAGTTGGCGAGCGGCAGCTTGATCTCGATGTTGACGAGGCCGTCGGAGCGGGCCTGGCCGACGATCTTGTTGACGCGCAGGCGGGTCAGGCCGAGCTGGTCGGCGATCTGCTGCTGGGTCATGGCGCCGACATAGTAGTACCAGCAGGCGCGCGCCTGGATCTGCGCCTCGGCCAGGTCGGCGGCCGAGAGGCCGGGCAGGATGGTCGGCCGGTGGGTCGCGTCTTCCAAGGAGGACCTCAGGCGAAAGCGGGCTTCAGGATCGCCGCCGAGCGCCGGACCGCGTCGAGGATCGACGCGTCGTCGCGTTCGAAGGGATAGAAAACCTCCAGGAAGACGGGCACGTCATCAAGCCCGTTCGCACGCTGAAGCGCCGCGGCGGCAGCCGGATCGACGGCGCCGGGCTCGGTGAAGTCCCAGTGGCGGTCGAGCTGGAAGTCGGTCTGCTGGATGTGGATCGCGCCGATGCGGGCGCCGAGCGCGCGATACCACTCCGCCATGCCGGCCCGATAGCGACCGTAGAGCGGCTCGAAGGTGCCGTGCCCCCAGTCGACGCAGAACTTCCAGGGGACGGCGGCGCCGGCCGTGTCCTCGGCCATGCGCAGCGCCTGGGCGACCGTCCAGGGCCATTCGCGGCGCATCGGCGTCGGCTCGACGTAGAGCTCGGTCAGGCCCTCGGCGCGCGCAGCCTCGGCGAGGCGGTGCATGCGGGCGATCAGGTCGGCGTAGTCGGCCGGGTCGAGGCTCTCCGCCTCGCGTCCGTCGCGGCGGGACGCGACGGCGCCGAGCGGCCCGCCGACCCGGGTGATGCCGGCCGCGGCGGCGACCCGGTAGGCGCGCTTCAGCCAGGCTTCGGCGACGTCGCGCACCTCGGGGTCCGGATGGAGCATCTGGTTGAAGGTGTAGTGGGCGAGGCCGATGAAGGCGCTGTGGACGGTCACGCCCGCCCGCGCCGTCTCGCGGCGGATGTCGCCCGCCAGGCGGTCGAGGAGGCCGTCCGGCCAGGCCGGGTCGACGAGGTCGAAGGAGAGCTGGACGAGGTCGAGGCCGAGGTCCTCGGCGACGAGCGGGGCCCAGAGCGCCGGCGTGACCCAGCGCTTGACGCAGAAGGACAGATTGATGCCGAACGGTATCCCCACGGACCCCTCCCCGCTCGTTGGCCTCACTTGGTCGCGCCCATGGTCAGGCCACGCACCATGTGGCGGCTGACCAGCAGCGCGAAGACGGTGACCGGCAGCACGATGACGGTGCCGGTCGCCATGATCTTTCCCCAGGGTAGCTCGTAGCCAGACATGAAGTTCGTCGCCACGACCGGCGCCGTCTTCAGGCCCTGGCTGGTGATCAGCACAAGGGCATAGAGGAGTTCGTTCCAGGAGAAGATGAAGGCGAAGATGGCGGAGACGGCCACGCCCGGCAGGCCGAGCGGCAGGTAGATCCGCCAGAAGATGTCGAACTGGTTGGCCCCCTCCAGCCGCGCCGACTGCTCCAGGTCGCGCGGGATCGAGCGGAACTGGTCGGTGCAGATCCAGACCACGATCGGCAGGTTGAAGGTCAGGTAGATGAGGACCAGCACCGCATGGGTGTTGAGAAGCCCGACCTGCCGGGAGAGGAGGTAGACCGGCAGGGCCAGCACGATCGGGCTGATCATCCGGTTGGAGATGAACCAGAACCACAGGTCCGCCTTGCCGCGGAACTCGAAGCGCGCCAGGGCGTAGGCGGCGGGCGTGCCGAGCAGGATGGAGAGCACCGTGGTGGAGGACGCGACGATCAGGGAGTTGAGGACGGCGGTCGTCACCTTGGTGTCGGCGAAGATGTCCTCGTAGTTGGCCAGGGTCGGCACGAAGAGCCAGTGCGGCGGCGAGGCGAGCAGCTCGGTCTGATCCTTCAGGCTGGACGTCACCATCCAGTAGAAGGGGAAGAGCGCGACCGCGAGCACGATCAGGAGACCGAGGGCGTGCAGGGCCGAGCCGAGGCGCGAATGGCTCATCACTCGATCTCCCGGTAGAAGATGCGGATGTAGATGCGGCTCAGCACGATGGTCAGCACGAGCAGCAGGATCGCCTGCGCGGAGGCGACGCCAAGGTCGAAGACCTTGAAGCCGGTGCGCTGGACGTAGATCGAGATCAGGTCGGTCGCCGCTCCCGGGCCGCCCCGGGTCATCACGAAGACCATGTCGAAAAGTTTCAGCACGTCGGCCGAGCGCAGGATGAGGACCGCGGTGAGGCCGGGCAGCATGTAGGGAAGCTGCACATGGCGCAGCAGCGCCCAGTGGCTCTTGGTTTCCAGCCGCGCCGCCTCCTCGATCTCGACGGGCACCATCGAGAGGCCGGCGAGGAAGATGAGGGCGACGAAGGGCGTCCACTGCCAGACGTCCATGACGACGATCGCCACGAAGGCGCCGGTGGGGTTGCCCAGCCAGTCGGACGAGGCGATGCCGAGCCAGTCCATGAACTGGTTGGCGACCCCGAAGTCGCGGTTGAAGATCAGCCGCCCGATCAGGCCGACGACCGCGTAGGTGGTCGCCAGCGGCACGACCAGGGACACGCGGGTGATCGCCCGCAGGAAGCCCCAGCCGGGCTTGTGCAGCATGAGCGCGATCAGCAGGCCGAGGACGATCTGGAGCGGCACCACCGTCAGGTAGAACTTGCCGGTGAGCAGGAGGCTGTCCCAGAAGCTCTGGTCGCGCAGCACCGAGAGGTAGTTGTCGAGGCCGACGAAGGGAAAGCCGTCGAGCTGGTCGGCGCGGCGGGTGATGTTGTAGCGGCGGAAGGACGTGACCACCGCGAAAATGGTCGGGTAGATGCCGATGGCGAGGAGCGCCAGCACCGCCGGCGCGAGGAACAGGAACGGCGTCCAGCGGCCGTAGCCGGGATGGTGGCGCGGCGAGGCGCTCGGTGCGGGCTTCGCCTCGGGATCGACCGCGGTCGCCGTCATGGCCTCATTCCAGGTTCGTGTGATTGGCGCGCATCGCCTCGGCGGTCACGCCGAGCCGGTCGCGCAGCTTCAGGATCATCACCTCGAACAGGATGCACTGCGCGCCCTCGTAGAGCGAGCCCATCGGCAGCACCGAGACGGCGGGACCGGAATCGTCCGCCATGGTCTGGGCCGGGACGGGGAGCACCAGGTCGGCGGCCCGGGCGCAGGCGCCCGCGGGCTGGGCGGTGACCACCAGGGTGCGCGCGCCGTCGCGCCGGGCGACGCCCATCAGGGCCTCGACGGTCGAGAAATGGCCGGGACCGGCGGAGACGACGAGGAGGTCGCCGGTGCCGAGATGCGGGGTCGTCATGTCGCCCACCATCGCGGCCTTACGGCCGAGGTGGAAGAGGCGCATGCAGAAGCCCTTGATCTGCAGGCCCTCGCGGCCGACGCCGTAGAGCGCGATGCGGCCGGCGCGGGCGATCTCCTCGACGGCCCGGTCGACGGCCGCCTCGTCGATGCGGTCGAACACGCGCGCGAGATCGTCGAGCGCGGCATGGTAGAGGGTCTTCATGGGCTTCCCCCGGAGAGAAGACATCGGCTCGGACCCGCCCGCGGGGCGGGCCGGACGGCGCCGTCCGGGCGGAGGCCGCCCGGACGGGGTTCGGCGCGAGGCCCGGGCGGAGACGGCGCGGGGCCGCCCGCCGCCCGGGCGATCACGTCACTGACGCAGCGCCTTCTTGCCGTCGTAGTAGCCTTCCTTCTTGAGGATGTCTTCCATGCGGGCGCCGATCTGCTTGGCGCCCTCCTCCGTGGAGACCTCGCCGAGCATCATCTTGGAGCCGAACTCCGCGACGATCTCGGAGATCGCCGGCCAGGCCGGGAAGCGCGGGCGGAACTCGGGAACGCCCTTCTGCCAGGAGGCGACCATCGGCTCGACGAACTTGTACTTCGCCTTGATGTCGGGCTGCTCGTAGATCGAGGTGCGGCCCGAGACGCCGCCGGCCTCGACATAGGCGCGGGCGATCTCCTCGGAGGTGGCCCACTGGATGAAGATCCAGGACGCCTTCTTCTGCGCGTCGGTGGCCTGCGAGGCGACCGCGAGGGAGAAGCCGCCGAGCGCCGGCAGGCGGCCGGCCGGACCCGCCGGCTCGGGCGCGACGCCGAGGCAGTCGCCGAGCTTGGAGGTCTTCGGGTCGGTCAGCGTGCCGTAGAAGGCCGACCACTCGGTGATCATCGCCACCTGCCCCTGGGCCAGGGCGTTGACGGCCTCCGAATGGTCGTAGGCGGCGACGCCCGGAGGCATGATCTTCATGAGGTCCTGGCGGAACTTGAGGCCGGCCTGGCTCTCCTTGGAGAGCAGGTTCGACTTGAAGTTCTTGTCGAGCAGCGAGCCGCCGAAGGGCCACAGCACGCGCATGAAGCTGTCGGCCGACTGGGTCTCGCCGCGCAGCGACTGCAGCGCGAAGGCATACTGCTTCTTGGCCGGGTCGGTCAGCTTCGGGCCGTAGACGTTCAGCACCTCGTCCCAGGTCGCCGGCGGCTTGTCGAAGCCGGCCGCCTTCAGCATGCACTGGTTGTAGAAGAGCAGCCCCGAATAGTTGTCGAAGGGCAGGCCGTAGACCTTGCCGCCCCAGGAGCCGAAGGCGTCGAGCAGGAGCGGGAAGAAGCCCTTGAGGTTGAGGTTCGGGTCGGTGATCGAGGCGTCGCCCGAGAATTTCTCGATCGGCTCGATCCAGCCGTTCTCGGCGAACTCGCCGATCCAGACCAGGTCGACCAGGGCCATCGTCAGATCGCCCTTGGAGTTGAAGTTCAGCACCTGCTTCTCGCGGGTGTTCTCGTAGGGGACGATCTCGTAGTTGACCTTGATGCCGGTCTTCTTCTCGAATTCCGGCAGCAGCTTGATGACCGCGCGATAGCCGGGCCGGTCGAGGAAGATGACGTTGATCTGCGTGCCCTTGAAGGGCGCCGCGGCCTTCTCGATCGCCCACTGCGCCGAGGCGGGGGCGGGAGCCGTCAGCGACGCGCCGGCGGTGATGGCCAGCGCGCTCAGGGATGCCAGAAGCCATTTTCTCATTTTCATTCCTCCCGTTTCGAACGGCACGCCGCGCGCGCCGGCTTGACCCGCTGCGGCCGGTCAGGGCCTCGGGTCGATCAGGGCCTTGACGTAGCCCGGTTGGTTCGCGGCGAGCGCTTCGAACACTCGCGGCGCCTCTTCCAGCCCGACGCGGTGGGTGACGATCGAGCGGACGTCGACCTTCCCCGTCGCGACGAGTTCGATGGCCCGCGGATAGACCTCCCCCATCCGGCGGGCGAACTTGATCTTGAGGCCGCGCCGCCGCGCGTCGGCGGCGGGCAGCGTGTAGGTGTCGCCGTCGGGGATGCCGACCAACACGATGCGCCCCCCGATGCGGGTGGCGAGGACGGCCTCGCGGAAGCCGTTCGGCGAATTGGTCGCCTCGAGCACGAGCGGGCAGCCGCCGCCGGACCATGCGACGATATCGGCCACGGCCTCACCGACCCGGTCGGCGCCGACCCGCTCGGCCATGGCACGGCGGTGCGGGAGGGGATCGCAGGCGAAGATCTCGCCCGCGCCGGCGGCCTTGAGCACCTGGATCACGAGCAGGCCGATCGGACCGCAGCCGAGCACGCCGACCCGCTCCAGGAGCCGGGGCTTGGCGAGGTCGACCGCATGGATGGCGACGCCGAGCGGTTCGAGCATGACGGCATCGAGCGGGTCGAAGGCCGGGGGCAGCGGGACGATCTGCGACGCCGGCACCCAGATGCGGTCCGTCATGGCCCCGTCGAAGGGCGGCGCCCCGATGAACTCGACGTTCGGGCAGAGGTTCGGGTGGTTCTCGCGGCACCACTCGCAGTGCCCGCAGGCCTTGTTGGGATCGACGGCGACGAGGGTGCCCCGGGCGAGGCCGCGGTCCTCGAGATCCTCGCAAAGAAAGCCGCCGAACTCGTGGCCGGGGACGAAGGGGGCCTTGATGACCGCGGCGCCGATGCCGCCGTCCTTGAAATAGTGCAGGTCGCTGCCGCAGAGACCGACCGAGGCGACGTCGAGCAGCACCTCGCCGGGCCTGCCCTCCCGCAGATTGAAGGGCGCCACGCGCGCTTCGTGCGGTCCGTGGATGAACAGCGCTCGGCTCATGATCCCGGTCCCTGGAGCTCGGCGTCCGGTCTCTCCGGCGGACGTCCGGCTTCGCGTCTCCCGGTCATTCCCATACAATCGTATCTGGTCGGAAGCAACATATGGATTTTCGAACTTCCACTTGATATCGGCCATGGCGCTCCACCGGAGCGATCGGCAGGAACCGTCCCTGACACCTCCCTTCGCGTTTCCCGGGAACGGGTCCCTCCTCGAAGGGCCGCCGCGATCGTCGGCAGCCGCCGCGCGGTGACCGACCACGGCGGGATGGCGCCTCTCCTCGTCGGATGGCGCGGACTCGGGCGGGGTCAGAATGGGCGGTGCGTCCGGGCAGCAGGGCGGATGTCGCGGGGGTGATGCGGCTCGCCTCGGCGCAGCGCGTCCCCGTCGTGGCCCAGGGGGCAACACCGGATTGGCGGGGGGGAAAAAGTCCGTTCTACCGCGACTCTACGGCGACGAGATCGCGCTGCCGCCGACCCGCCTCGATCGGCTGCGCGCGATCGATCCGGTCACGGATACGATCATGGTGGAAGCGGGCGTCACGCTGCAGCGGCGGCGCCCTCGCGCGGGGGGCCTCGGAAGGCTAGGGAGCGCGGTAGGCGATCGCCTCGATCTCGACCAGCATCTCAGGCTCGGCAAGGGCGGCCTGGACGGTGGTGCGTGCCGGCGGCTGATGCGGGAAGACCTCGGCGAAGACGGCGTTCATGGCCGCGAAGGTCCGGATGTCGGCGAGGTACACCGTGCACTTGAGGACGTCCTCCATGCCGGCGCCGGCCTCCGCCAGGATCGAGCGGATGTTGGAGAGGACCTGGCGGGTCTGCGCGGCGACGTCGCCGTGCCCGACCAGCTTGCCCTCGTGATTCCAGGCGACCTGGCCGGCCGTATAGACGAAGCCCGCGGCCGCGGCGCCGGGCGAATACGGGTAGGACGGGCGGGGCTGGAAGGAGAGGTTCGGCGGAACGAGCGTCGTCTTGGGCATCAGCGGCACCTTCTTCGGCGGCGGGTGGACCATGAAACGGATTTACCTGCGGGCCTTCCGGCCACGGCTCGACGCACCGCCGCGTACACGCCCGCCGAGCCTTGCACCTGCCCTAAGGTCAAGAAGGCAACCTATGCTCATGTTTCGGGCAAAGGGCAAGCAAGCAGGCGAGCCTGCCTGACCCGGCGCACGCCGCCGGGCCTGACGGTTCAATGCTCCCCGGCGATGCGGGCCGCGAGCGCGGGGGCGAGGCCGGTGCTCGGCTTCTTCAGCGGACGACGGAAGGTGCCGGCGGTGGGCTTCGCGGGGCCGATCGCGACGAGGGCCTCGGCCTGCTTGACGGCGGCCACCATGGCGTCGACGCAGGGGACGGGAATGCGGGCCTTGACCCGGCCGGCGAGGCCGGCGAGCGGCGCGCCGCCGAGGACGATGACGTCCGCTCCGTCCTCGCGCACGGCGCAGAGCGCGAGTTCCACCAGGTAGTCCTCCATCTCGTCCTGCACGGCCGTCAGGGTCGAGAAGCCGCGGTCGGCGCAGCGTACGCCCGTGGACCGCTCGGTCAGGCCATAGGCCTCGATCGTCTCCCGGTACCAGGCCTCCATGGCCTCGGCGAAGGTCACCACTGCGAATCGGCGGCCGAGCATGAGGGCGGTGACCATGGCCGCCTCCGCGTAGCCGACGACCGGGATGTCGAGCAGTTCGCGAGCGCCGCCGAGGCCCGGGTCGCCGAAGGCCGCGACGATGGCGGCATCGACGGACGATTCGCACTCGACCAGCGTCTCCAGCAGCACCGCGCCGGCGATCTGTGCCTCGGCGCGGCTCGAGATGTAGGGCACCCCGTGCGGCGCGGTGGAGCCGACGAGTTCGGTTCCGGGGGCGGCCGCGGCCCGGCCGACGGCGAGCAGGCGCTCCGTGACAGCTTCCGTGGTGTTCGGGTTGGCGACCAGGATTTTCATGCGTTCCTCCGGCGGGCGGTCTTGCGGGGGGTTCGAGACGCCCGGTCCCGATCTCCCGCAGCAACCGGCGTGCCAGTCGCGCGCGGGTCCCGGCCTTGTCGCAAGGTCGCGATCCTCCCTTTACGGCAAGGGCTTGGCCTGCGCCAAGGCCGCCCGGGGACAAACACCCGCAAGCTTGACAAGGGGATGGGGCCGGCACCTAACTGTCACACAAAAATGCCATCACGTGCCGACATCGCGTCGCACGTGTCGGCAGGGCACCCGCGCACAGCGAGGCCCATGCAACGGGAGGACTATCAATGAGCATGTCGAAGCTCGCAGCCGCCGCATTGCTTGCAGGAACCACCTTGCTTTCCTTCCACGTACCGGCTTCCGCCGAAGAGGTCGTGGTCAAGCTGTGGGCACGCGCCGACCGCTCCGGACCGCTGCGGGCCGGCAACATCGTGGCGGCCGCCGAGGCGCTCAACGCGGGCCTCAAGGCCGCGGGCTCCGACAAGACCGTCAAGGTCGAGGTGTTCGAGGGACCCGCCGCCGGCTACGACGCCGACGCGCTCGACATCCTCAAGGCCTTCGCGGTCGACAAGGGCCCCGACGTCTACGTGGCCGCGCACGAGTGGGTCGGCGAGTTCGCCAAGTCCGGCTACGCGATGGACCTGGAGGATTTCGTCAAGCGCAACCCCTGGGCCTTCTCGGACGTCATCCCGATTCTCTGGGAATCGACGAAGTACAAGGGCCGCATCCACGCCGTCCCGCAGGATTCCGAGATCCGCATGTTCTTCTACAACAAGGACATGCTGCGCAAGATCGGCAAGGACGAGGCCTTCATCGAGGGCCTGCCGGCGGCGGTCGAGAAGGGCGAGTTCACGATGCAGGACCTGTCGGCCCTCACCAAGGAGGTGATCGACAAGGGCGCCGCGACGATGGGCATCGTGCACCGGCCGAACCCGGGCCCCGACTACCTGATGGTCTTCGCCGCCTTCGGCGCCAAGTGGGTCGATCCGGAGACCGGACAGCTGCTCCTGCCCAAGGCCGAGATCAAAAAGGGCCTGGAGTGGTACGCCTCGAACGCGGCCAGCGGCGTGACGCCGAAGAACAACACGTCGATGTCCTGGGACGAGATCCAGGGCGCCTTCAAGACCGAGAAGGCCTTCGCGTATCACCAGGGCGTCTGGGCCGTGACGGAGTGGATGCTGGGCGACGCCAAGGGCGCCAACTGGCCGAACGACAAGGCCTTCTTCCAGAAGAAGGTCGGCTGGTTCCACGCGCCGGCGGCGGTGAAGGGCGGGCAGCCCGCCAACCTCTCGCACCCGATCGTCTACGTGGTGAACCCCAAGTCGCCGCGCGCCGAGCTCGCCGCGCAGCTCGTGGCCTACGCGACCCTGCCCTACTACAACACCAAGCATGCGGTGACGACCGCCCACACGGCGGTGACCAACGGGCAGAAGAGCATGCCGGCCTACCAGAACGCCTGGTACCTGGAAGCCGCCACGCCGATGCTGGCGCGGTCGACCTTCATCCCGAACCACCCGGACTTCGGCCGCTACAACGGCATCCTGTTCAAGGCGCTGCAGGGCGTCGAGACGGGGCGGCTGACGCCCGACAAGGCGGTGCTCTTCCTCGAGGACGAGATGACCAACGAGCTGAAGGGCTCGGTCAAGGTCGTCGAGAAGCTCAACTGAACCGGGCCGGGCGAGGCGCGTCATGACGTCGGCGTCGGCCGGCCGGGCCTCGCCCGGACGTCGGCAATGGGTCGACCGGATCCTGTTCCTGGGTCCGGCCACCCTGCTGCTGTTCCTGTTCTTCGCCCTGCCCGTGGTGGTCGACGTCGCGATCGCCTTCACGGACATGGGCCGGAACCTGAAGGTGACCGGCTTCACGACCGACAACGTGGCGCGCATGCTCGGCGGCGACGCCCGGCTCACCGGGGTCATCGGCGTCACGCTCGTCTACGTCCTGGCGACGCTCGCCATCTTCAACGTCGGCTACGGGCTCCTGCTCGCCCTGATGACGACCGCCCTGCCCGACCGGGCGGGCGGCTTCTTCCGGGCGATCTGGTTCCTGCCGCGCATGAGTCCCTCGGTGGTCTACGCGCTCCTGTGGAGCTGGGTGGTGGCGCCGACGAACTTCGGGCTCCTCAACCAGATCCTCGGCGCCGTCGGGTTTCCCCCCGTCGACGCCAAGAGCGACGCGCCGATGCTCGTCGTGGTGCTCGCCAACGGCTTCATCGGGGCGTCGTTCGGGATGATCATCTTCACGAGCGCGATCCGCTCGATCCCCGAGCACCTGTTCCACGCCGCAAGGGTCGACGGGGCGGGCGGGCTCTCGATCGTGCGGCACGTGACGCTGCCGGCGATCCGCTGGCAGCTCTCCTTCGTGACGATCTACCAGGCGCTCTCCCTGCTCGTCAGCTTCGAGTACATCTGGCTCATCACCAACGGCGGGCCGTTCTTCGACACCACCGTGTACGCCCTCTACGTCTACCGGCGCGCCTTCGAGAACGGCCAGTACGCCTACGGGGCGGCGCTGGCGCTCGGCCTCGTGGTGGTCGGGATCGCGGTCTCGATGGTGCTCTGGCGCTTCTTCGACATGCGCGCCCTGCTGCAGCGCCCGCGGATCGAGGTGAAGTGATGGACGCCGCCCTCGCCCGCCCCGCCGCCGACACGCCCGACTGGCCGGCGCTGGCCGCGCGCGCCCGCCGGCGGCGGGCCGTGTCGACGGCCTTCCTGTACGGCGTGCTGGTGCTCGGGTCGATGCCCATCGTGGTGCCGTATCTGTGGCTCTTCAGCGTCGCCTTCTCGGGGCGGACCGGGGCCGACACGGTGGTGCTCTGGCGGGTGCTGGCGATCGTGCTGCCGGCGCTCGTGATCTGGTCGGTGCTGCGGGTCGCGATCGACGACGGGCGGCGGGCGCGCCTGCTCGAGATCCTGCTCCTCGCCGCCACGGTCGCCGGGGTGGCGATCGTCGCCGGGCCGCACCTCAACCCGGCCAACTGGCGCTTCCTGTGGAACCCCAACATCGCCGACACGCTGAAGGGCTCGGCGGGGGTCGGCAACACCTACCCTTCGGTCTGGCTCGCCTTCCGCAACTCGCTGGCGCTCGCGATCACCCAGATGGTCCTCGTGGTCGCGGTCTCGACGCTGGCGGGCTACTACCTGTCGCGCTTCGACTTCCCCGGCCGCGGCGGCTACCTGAAGGGGCTCCTGGTCCTGCACGCCTTCCCGGCGATGACGCTGATCATCCCGATCTTCCTGATCATGTATTGGATCGGGCTCCTCGACACGCTCACGGGCGTTATCCTCGTGGTGGTCGCGCTCGAACTTCCCTTCGCGATCTTCGTCATGAAGGGCTTCTTCGACGCGGTGCCGTGGGACATCGAGATGAGCGCCATGACGGACGGGGCCTCGCGGCGACAGGCCTTCTGGATGGTGGTCCTGCCGCAGGTCAAGGTCGGCATCATCGCGGTCGCGGTCTTCGCCTTCCTGCGCGGCTGGGAGGAATACGTCTTCGTCCGCACGCTCCTGTTCGAGAAGTCGAACTGGACGATGAGCCTCTATCTCTTCTGGATGTACGAGGACGTGATGGGCACCGACTATGCTCTCGTCTCGGCGATCGGCGTCTTCTACGTTCTCCCCTCCATCGTGCTCTACACGATCTCGCAGCGCTACTTGGCGCAGATGACGATCGGCGGCATCAAGGGCTAGGCCATGGCGCGCATCGAGCTGAAATCTGTCGCCAAGCACTGGGGTCCGGTCACGGCGGTGCAGCCGACCGACCTCCACATCCGCGACGGCGAATTCGTGGCGATCCTCGGGCCCTCGGGCTGCGGGAAGTCGACCACCCTCTTCATGCTGGCCGGGCTCTACACGCCGAGCGAGGGGGAGATCCGGTTCGACGACGCGGTGGTCAACGACGTGGAGGCGCGCGACCGCAACGTCGGCATCGTATTCCAGTCCTACGCGCTCTACCCGCACATGACGGCGCGCGACAACATCCTCTTTCCGCTCCGCTTCAAGACGATGGCGAAGGAGGAGGCGCGCCGCCGGGCGGACCAGGCCGCGCGGCTCGTCCAGGTGGAGGAGCTGCTCGACCGCAAGCCGAGCCAGATGTCCGGCGGCCAGCAGCAGCGCGTCGCGCTCGCCCGCGCGCTCGTCAAGGAGCCGCAACTCCTTCTCCTCGACGAGCCGCTCTCCAACCTGGACGCCTCGCTCCGCCTCACCATGCGCAGCGAGATCCGCGGGCTGCAGCGCAAGCTCGGGGTCACCACCATCCTGGTCACTCACGACCAAGTGGAGGCGACCACGATGGCCGACCGGATCATCTGCATGTCGAAGGGCCGGATCGAGCAGATCGGCACGGCCGAGGACCTCTACCACCGGCCGGACAGCCTGTTCGTCGCCGGCTTCATCGGATCGCCGCCGATCAACCTCCTGGCCGGCACGGCGGCGGGCGGACGGCTCAGGCTCGGGGATGCGACCCTCGCCGCCGAGGGGATGCCGGACGGCGAGGCCGTGCTGGGCGTGCGGCCGGAGGCGGTCGTGCTCGGCGCCGGCGAGGAGCGCGGGCGGATCGTCGACCTGGAGCCGCACGGACGCGAGACCATCTACCACCTCGAGACCCCCTATGGCCCGGTCCGGGCGCTGGAGGCCGGAGCGCTCGCGCGGCACGCGGTCGGGGACGTGCTGCCGTTCCGCCTCGCCCAGACGCTCCTGTTCGACAAGGCGACCGGCCGGCGGATCGAGGGCGCCAGGACGAGCCTGGCCGCATGACGGGGCCGCTGCCCCGCCTCAAGTGGCACATGCTCCGGCGGCGCAAGACGGAGCCGGCCCACCAGCGGGACTCGCTCCGGGCCGCGCTGGAGGCGGGCGCCGCCTGCGAAGTCGACGTGGTCCTGACCCGCGACGGGCATGCCCTCTGCCTGCACGACCGGACGCTCGACCGGGAGACGTCGGGCACCGGGCCGGTCGCGGCGGCAGCGCGCGCCGACATCGAGCGGCTGCGGCAGCGCGGGCCGGACGGCCGCCTCCTCGACAGCCCGCCCCTGTTCCTGGACGAGGTCGTGGCCGCGGTCGCCGCCCACGGCCGCCCCGACGGCGGGCTGGTGCAACTCGACGTGAAGGAGCCGGCGTTCCGGCTCGACGCCGCGGCCCGGCGCGCGATCGGCGCCGTGCTGGGCGACCTCGCGCCCCGCTTCGTCGCCGGCGGGGCAGAGTGGGAGGCGATCGAGGACCTGGCGGAGGCCGCCCCGGGACTCCGTAAGGGCTTCGACCCGCTCGCCTTCTACACCCGGCGCCTGCCCGCCGACCCGGCCTGGTTCGAGGCGCTCGGCACCTTCACGCTGCGGACGGCGCCGGACGCCGCGATCTTCTACCTGGAGGCCCGGCTCGTGCTGGCGGGGCTCGACGCGGGCGTGAACCTGGTCGACCGCGTGGGCCGCGCGGGCGCGGAGGTCGACGCCTGGACGGTCGACGCGGACCGCCCGGACCTCCTGGCCGTGCTCCGGCGGCTGATCGGGGCGGGCTGCCGGCAGATCACGACCAACGACCCCCTGGCGCTCGCGCCCCTCATCGAGGAGTTCCACCCTTGCTCGTGACCCGCACCGTGCCCCGCATCGAGGGGCCGAGCCTCGCCGCCCGGCAGGCGATCGTCGACGGGCCCGTGACCCCGGACGCATTCGGGGCGGCCTTCGCGGATCTCGAGGTGCTGCACGTGGTCGAGCAGCGGCCCTCGCCGCGGCCGGCGACCGCGGGGGACTCGCTCAGGCTCGTCTTCTGGAACGCCGAGCGGCTGAAATTCGCCGAGGCGTCGGCCGCCATGCTGGCCGGGGCGCAAGCGGACGTGCTGATCCTCTGCGAGGTGGACGTCGGCATGGCCCGGTCCGGGCAGCGGCACACGGTCGAGGATCTCGCCGCGACGCTGGAGGCGGGCTACGTCTTCGGGGTGGAGTTCGTCGAGCTCGGGCTCGGGGACCTGCGCGAGCGCTCCTGGCACGCGGGCGAGACGAACCGGGACGGACTGCACGGGGCGGCCTTCGTGTCGCGCCTGCCGCTCGGCCGGCCGGCCCTGGCGCGGCTGGAGACGTCCGGACGCTGGTTCGACGGCGCCTTCCACGAACGGCGGGTCGGCGGGCGCATCATCCTTCTGACCGAGGTCGAGGTGGCGGGCGAGACGGTGGTCCTGGTCACGGCGCACTACGAGAGCCACACGGACGCCCCCGACCGGCTGGCGCAGACCGAGGTGATGCTCGACGCCATCGACGCCTATGCGCCCGGCCGGCCGGTCCTGATCGGCGGCGACTTCAACACGGCGACCTTCGACCGGGACGAGAAGCACGATCCTGCCGTCGTCGGTCCGGCCCTGGCGCGCGACCCGGACCGACTCGTGCGCGTGATGCCCTACGAGCCGATGTTCGACCTCTTGGCCCGGCGCGGCTACGACTGGGAGGGCTGCAACGTGATGGCGCCGACCATGCGGACGCGGCCGGACGGCACGCCCAAGCCGCCCTTCGGCAAGATCGACTGGCTGTTCTCGCGGGGGCTCGACTGCCGGGATCCGGCGGTGATCCCGGCGGTCGACGCCGAAGGGGTGGCGATCTCGGACCACGAGGGACTGGCCGTCACGGTCCGGCCGGGGCGGCGGCCATGAGCTACGTCCCCCTCGCCTCCGCGGCCGGCCGGGTCCATGTCTGCGCGCACCGGGGCCACTCGATCGGCGCGCCGGAAAACACGCTGCCGGCGCTCGTCGAGGCGGCGAAGCGCGGCGCGACGGTCGCCGAGATCGACGTAGTGCTGACGGCCGACGACGAGGTCGTGCTCCTGCACGACGAGATCCTCGACCGCACGACGTCCGGAAAGGGCCGCGCCGCGGCCCTGACGCTCGCAGAGATCCGGGCGCTCGACGCCGGGGCCTGGTTCTCGCCCGCCTTCGCGGGGACGCGGGTGCCGACGCTGGCCGAGGCGCTCGCCGAAGCGCGGCGGCACGGGATGGGACTCCTCGTCGAGATCAAGGAGCGGCAGCGTGCGGCCCGCATGATCGAGCGGCTGGCGGCGGTCCTGACGGCGGAGCGGGCGGCCGGCGACGTGCTCGTGATCTCCTTCGACCACGTCTCGCTGGTGGAGATGCGCCGGCGCCTGCCCGAGGCCCGGACCGAGCTCATCACCCATGCCCGACACGTGGACATCCGCGCCGTGGCGGAGCGCGCCGGGGCGGCGTCGGTCGCCATCGAGGCGGACATGTTCCATCCGGACGACGGCCGCGCCCTGCATGACGCCGGGGTGGCGGTGCGGGTCACCCTGCCGCGGCCGGACCGGATCGCGGCGCGGCTCGCCTACGGCCTCGACATCGAAGGTCCGATCCGCGAGGCGCTCGGCCACGGTCTGATCGACGTCCTCGCGGGCGACGACACCGACCACATCGCCGGGCTGGTGACCGCGTACGGGCGGTTGGGGTAGCCGGATCTGGCGCGGTGCCCATGAGGGGTCAGGGACGCGCCCATGCCCATCGGCCGCCCCGAGCGCCCAAAAGTGCCATTTCGGCAAGACCACACCCACGGGTGTCACCCCGGCCATCGCGCCGGGGCCCATTGGCCGCGCCGCGCGGCTCGGCCTTGCGATCGACCAGCGGAGGTGCAGGAGGATCGGCCAATGGGTCCCGGCGCGAAGGCCGGGATGACAGGGTGGAGAGGCCGGGGCGGGACGGCGGCGCCGTGCCCGCGGGCCGCTCTCGCACGGGTTTCCGGTGCCGCGGAGGGGAGACCCCCCGGGTGTCGCCCTCAGCCTACCGGCGGCGGGTTGCGGTCCGGGGACGTGCGGCGCTGGTGCCAGTAGGGGTAGACCGGCCGGACGGCGCTCGCCGCGTCCAGGCGGGCGATCTGGTCGGCGGAGAGCTTCAGGTCGGCCGCGGCGAGGTTGTCCTTCAGCTGCGCCGCGTTGCGGGCGCCGATGGCGATGCCCGAGACGGTGGGCCGGGCGAGGAGCCAGGCGAGCGCGACCTGGGGGATCGAGCGCCCCACTTCGGCGGAGACGGCCTCGAGCACGTCGGTGACCGCGAAGAGCTGATCGTCGGGCACGGGCCAGCTGGCGTCGGTGGCGGCGCGGCTGTCTTCCGGCGGACGGCGGTTGCGGCCGACCTTGCCGGAGAGCTTGGAGCCGGAGAGCGGGCTCCACACCAGCGTGCCGACATTCTGGTCGAGACCGAGCGGCATGAGCTCCCATTCGAACTCGCGGGCGACCAGAGAATAGTAGACCTGGTGGGTGACCGGACGCGGGAAGCCGTGACGGTCGGCGAGCGCGATCATCTTCATCAGGTGCCAGCCGGAATAGTTGGAGACGCCGTAGTAGCGGATCTTGCCGGCCCGCATCAGGCTGTCGAGGGCACGCAGCATCTCCTCGATCGGGGTCAGGGCGTCGAAGGCGTGCAACTGGTAGAGGTCGATGACATCGGTGCCGAGCCGCTTCAGGCTCGCCTCGCAGGAGCGGACGATCTTCTCGCGCGAGGTGCCGCGCTCGTTGACCCCCGGGCCCATGGGCATGCCGGTCTTGGTGGCGATCAGCAGCCGGTCGCGGCGGCCCTTGACGGCCTGGCCGAGGATCTCCTCGGAGAGGCCGCTCGAATAACTGTCGGCCGTGTCGAAGACATTGCAGCCGGCATCGAGGCAGATGTCGACCATTTCGGTCGCCTCCGCGACGTCGGTGGCGCCCCACTTGCGCAGGAACTCGCTGGCGCCGCCGAAGGTGGCGGTGCCGAAGACGAGGGCCGGGACCATCAGGCCCGACCCGCCCAGCGTGCGATACTCCATGGTGTCCTCCTCCGTCCTTCAGACAGGGAGCCTGTCTAGCACGGACCGGCCCGGCGCGGCCGCCGCAGCCGGCATGCGGGAGGAGCGGGACGGGCTCAACCGCGGGCGGCGCGGCCGAGAAGCGTGATCGGCTCGGCATAGGGGCGCAGGTCGTAGCCGGCCTCGGCCGCGGCGGCGACGATCTCGCCGAGGTCCCGGCCGAGGGCGGCGCTCGCCGCCGCCCAGAGGATGGTCGAGCGCGTGCCCGACCGGCAGTAGGCGAGGATGGGCCCCTCCCCGGCCTCGATCAGGTCGGCGAGCGCGCGGACCTGGTCGGGGCGGACGTCGGCGCCGCGGAACGGAATGTGCTCGGCCTTCAGGCCCGCCGCGCCGGCGGCGCGGGCGACCTCGACGAAATCGGGCTGGCCGGCCGGGGCCTCGCGATCGGGGCGGTTGCCGACGATGACCCGGTATCCCGCCGCCGCGATGGCGGGGACGTCTTCGACGCCGATCTGCTCGGCGACCGCGAAGTCGTCGGCGAGGCGCTTGAACTCGATGGCCATGGGAGGTCTCCTGGTTGGTCGACCTTCACATGGCACGGGTCGAAAGCCTTCGCCAGGGGTGGCGGAGCGTCAGCGCGGGCGGCGGCGGCGCCGGGAGACTGGGCCGGGCCGGGCTCCGCCGTCGCCGGCCTCGCGGTCGAGCCGGGCCCGCGTCGCCGGACCGGGACCGCGCATGTAGTGGCGCGACGGCTCGTAGCCCGCGCCGACCAGCCGGCGCAGGAGGCGGAGCAAGGTGCCGAGCGGACCGCGATCGGGCATGGGGTCTGCCTCCGGCTCACACCGCGAGCGGGCTGCGGTAGGGGTCGATGGCGTGGCGGGCGGGGTCCTGCCCGGCGCCGGGCCAAGGGATGCGCTGGAAGGGGTCGACCCCGACATGAGGCTCGATGGACGGGCGCTTGCCTTCGACGGCCTCGATCCAGCGCAGGAGGCGGCCCTGCATGTCGTCGGCGACCGGCCGGAAGGTGGACATGCCGGAGAGGTTGACGAGCTCGTAGGGATCGTTCTCGAGGTCGTACAGGAAGGCTTCGCGGTAGACGTCGGAGTCCGGCCGGTCGGGGTCGTACGGGGCCGTGACGGCGTATTTCCACTTGGCGGTCCGGACGCCGCGGCCCGTCTCGGTCTCGCTGATCTGGAAGAAGACGTCGTCGCGCCAGGGCGCCTTCGGGTCGCGCAGGACGGGCAGGATCGAGCGGCCGGCCATGCCGTCGGGAACGGCCAGGCCGGCGGCGTCGAGGAGGGTCGGGGCGACGTCGACGGTGGAGAAGAGCGCCCTCACCTCGCCGCCCCCCTTGAAGCCGGGACCGGTGATCAGCGTGGGCACCCGGATCGAGCTCTCGTGGCAGGAGCGCTTGTACTCGTCGTTGCGGGTCTTGAAGTGGCAGGCGTGGTCGGAGGTGAACATCACCACCGTGTCGTCGAGGAGGCCGAGGCTGCGCAGGGCGTCCATCAGGCGGCCGAAGGCCTCGTCGAGACGGCGGACCATGCCGTAGTAGCCGCCGATGTGGTAGGGCGCGGAGCCGCGCAGGGTGTCGAGGTCGGGCGGCATCCACAGGTTCGACAGGACGGTGTGGCCGTAGGGCGCCGGGTAGTTGTCGATCGAGTTCTGGTGGTGCGGCTCCAAGAAGGAGAGGAAGAGGAAGAAGGGCTCGTCCTGGTGGCGGTCGACGAAGCGGATGGCCGCGTCCGTCAGGGCGTCGACCCGATATCCAGGCAGCTTGACGCGCCGGCCGTCGCCGTCGAAAACGCGCGTGTCGTAGGCGTCGGAGGTGAATTCCAGGAGGTTGGCGCCGAGCCATTCCCGGTAGCCGCCGCGCTCGGGGCCGGGCACGGGGTCGTCGGTGCCGAGGTGCCACTTGCCGATGTAGCCGGTGTGCCAGCCGTTCCGGCCGAAGACCTTGGCGAGCGTCTCGGCGTCCTGCGGGAGCGGGATGTGGTTGCGCCAGCAGCCGGTCTCGGTGGCGAAGCGGCCGGTCTGCATGGAGGACCGGGCGGGTCCGCAGAGGGGCTGGCAGGTGAAGGAGTTGAAGAGGTGGGTGCCCTCCCGCGCGCAGCGGTCGAAGTTCGGCGTGAGGTTCATGGGGTTGCCGTGCAGGCCCGATGTGTCGTGGCGCTGCTGGTCCGTGAAGAACACGATGACGTTCGGCTTCCGCATGCCGCCACCCCCCGCGGTCCGGCCTCGATCGGGCCCGTTCGTGTCGGCACTATCGTGTGCGGGCGGCAGGCGAAAAAATGATATTGCGTGCGCCTCGCCATAGCCGGGCGGCATGGCGGCGGACCGAGGAAGCATTTGCGCGCGGCGCGGGGCTGGCCGATGCTGCGCCGGGAACGGCGGCGGAGGCGGCATGACGGACGCGACATCGGGATGCTGCGGCGGGCTCGCGCGGGGCGGGGCGGCCGAGGCGGCGCCCCTGCCTGAGGCCCGGACGGGCGGCGGCGCGCCCGGCGACGTGGTGTGGTTCGAGGGGGGGCCGAGCTTCGTGGGCACGGACCGGCCGATGCTCAAGCCGGACGGCGAAGGGCCGCGCCGCAAGGTGCAGCTCCGGCCCTACGGCCTGGAGCGCAGCACGGTGACGAACGGGCGCTTCCGCGACTTCGTGGCGGCGACGGGCTACGTCACCGAGGCGGAGCGGTTCGGCTGGAGCTTCGTGTTCCAGCTCTTCGTCGACCCGACCGTCACGGCCCCGGCGCCGAACGAGGTGCCCTGGTGGCGGGCCATCGACGGGGCGACCTGGGCGGCCCCGGAGGGTCCGGGGTCCTCGATCGAGGACCGTCTGGAACATCCGGTCGTGCACGTCACCTGGAACGATGCGCGGGCCTTCGCGGCCTGGTGCGGAGGGCGGCTGCCCACGGAGGCGGAGTGGGAGCATGCGGCGCGGGGCGGGCCCGAGGACCGGCGCTACCCGTGGGGCGACGAGGAGCCGAGCGACCGCACCATCCTCTGCAACATCTGGCAGGGGCGCTTCCCGGACCTCAACACCGCCGTCGACGGATATCTCGGGACGGCGCCGGCGGAGTCCTTCGCGCCCGGGCCGGCCGGGCTCTTCAACATGGTCGGCAACGTCTGGGAGTGGTGCGAGGACCCGTTCCGCATCCGCTCGATGGCGCGCGACGCGCGGGTCCGGGACCGGGCGGCGGTCGCCGAGAAGGAGCGCCTGATGAAGGGCGGCTCCTATCTCTGCCACATCTCCTATTGCTACCGGTACCGGATCGCCGCCCGCATGGGACGATCGCCCGACACCTCCACCGGACACACGGGTTTCCGCATCGCCTACGATGCGCCCGCAGGCTCCAGGCCGACGCGGGCGTAGGCTTCCGGGGGCGCATCGGTCTCGGCCATCAGGCGCCGCATGAGCGACACCATGCGGGCCTCCGCGTTCGGGTCGGCGAGCGGCGTGTCCTGGCCGGGGTCGGCCGCGAGGTCGTAGAGGCGGGTCTCCTTCTCCAGGAGGCAGCCCGGGCCGTAGTTGTCGTAGAAGGGCGAGCGGTGGATGACCGGCACCTTCAGGAGCGGCACCCCCTTGGTGAAGCTCCGCGGCGGGGCGAGCGTCGTCGCCTGCATCTCCTCGGGCGTGAACATCGACCGGATGTGGGTCGGCATCACGGTGTACTGGTAGATCTCCTGGGTGGCGATATCGAGCGGGAAGCGGTGGTAGGTGTAGCGGCCGTCGACGACGTTGATGGCGCCGCCGAAATAGCCGAAGAGCGCCGCCTCGCGCAGCGCGACGTCGTCGTCCAGCATGGGCAGGACCGACAAGCCCTGCATCTCGGCGGGCCGCTCGGCGCCGAACATCTCCAGGAAGGTGGCGGCGAGGTCGATGTTCTGGGTGAGGCCGCGGCGGCGGGTGCCCGGGGTCCCGCGGGTCGGGTGGTAGAAGAAGAAGGGGATGTGGGCCACCTCCTCGTACATGTTCATGCGGTTCTTGGCCCAGAAGTCGTGCTCGCCGAGCAGGAAGCCGTGGTCGGTGGTGAGGATCAGGGCCGTGTCCTTCCAGAGGTCGTGGGCGTCGAAGGCGTCGAGCACCCGGCCGAGCTGCCAGTCGCAGAGCGACACGACCGCGTAGTAGTTGGCGCGCAGCTCCTCGCATTCCTCGGGCAGCTCGTCGACGCGGCCGTAGCGCGGCCAGTCGCGGATCGGGCCGTTCCAGCCCGTCTTGAAGGCCTCCTTGAACCGGGCCGGCGCCATGAAGGGCTCGTGCGGGTCGAAGGTCTCGATCTGCAGGAGCCAGCCGTCGGCGTCGCGGTTCAGCTCCAGGAAGTCGAGCCCGGCGTCGAAGCACTTCACCTGCGGAAACTCGGCCTCCTCCCGGATGAACTCGCGGTTGATAATGTCCTGGGCCTTGTAGTGGCGCCGGTCTGTGAAGAACTGGCGCTCGTGATACATCTCGCGCAGCCGCTCCCAGTGGGGCTGGACCATCGCCTTCCAGGGATCGCCCTCCTGGCCGCGGATGAAATCCCACGTGTCGTAGCGATTGTGGTACGTGGCACCTCCGTCCTCGAAGTAGTGGTAGTGGTCGGTGACGAGATGGCTGTAGGCGCCCGCGCGGGCGAGCAGTTCGGGGAAGGAATTGTCGAAGGGCTCCAGCGGGCCCCAGCTCCGGTGCAGGAAGGACAGGCGGCCGGTCTGCAGGTCGCGCCGCGCCGGCATGCAGGGCAGGCTGCCCACATGGTGGCCGTCGAAGGTCACGCAGCGGCGGGCTAGGCGGTCGAAGTTGGGGGTCGGGATGCGCGTGCCGCCATAGGGGCCGAGCATGTGGCGATTGAGCGAATCGAACAGCAGGAAGACGACTTTCATGGGCCCCCGGGCCTCCTCCAGGCGCGGCGGCGCTCTCGCGGCGCCCTCGCGCATCGTGCGGAGGGCGCAGGGTGGGAAGCGGTCCGGCGCCTGACAAATGATTTCGGGGCCGCCCGCCATAGCCTCAGGGCATGGGGACGCCGAGGTGCTCCGTCTGGCGGGCCGTCGAGGCGGCGACGAGTTCGACGAGGCGGGCGACGATCGGGATGGAGCGGGCGGAGTGGCGCAACGAGACGCCGGTCTCGAAGCGGCGGATGGGGGTAATGGGCCGGCGCACCAGCAGGCCCGCCTCCTCGATCACGGGCGCGAGCTGGGCGGGACCGAGCATCAGGTAGTCGGAGCCCGAGACGATCCGAAGCCCGGTCGCGTGGGAGGACGTGGTGACCGCGACCGTGAAGGCGTGGCGGCCGGCGCCCATGAAGCGTTCGAGCGCCCGCAGCACACGGTCGTCGTGCTGGAAGAGCACCCAGGTCTCGCCGGCCAGATGGTCGGCGTCCATGGGCGCATCGGCGAGCCGGTGGCCGCGGCGCATGATGATGCCCTGCTCGGCCTCCATGAGGGGAATGGAATCGACGCCGTAGATCTGCTCCTCGGGGCTCAGCTCGCCGCAGACCACGTCCAGCTCGCCGCGTGCGAGCATCGGCATAGTGACCCGGTTGATGGCGGCGACGACGTTGAGGCGCGTGCGCGGGAACTCGCGGGTGAGCGCCTCGCAGACGATCGGGATGTGCAGCATGTGGTAGAGCGGGCCCGCCCCGATGTTCAGGACCGGCAGGTGGCCGTTCTTCAGGGCCCTCAGCTCCTCAACGGCGAAGCGGTATTCCGCCTCGATACGGCGGGCGCGCTCGTGGAAGCGCTCGCCGAAGGGGGTGAGCACCACGCCGCGCGGCAGGCGCTCGAAGAGCGGCGCGCCGAGTTCGGCCTCCAGGCGTTTCAGGAGCTTGGTCAGGGACGGCTGGGCGAGCGCCACGCGTTCGGCGGCCGCCGTCAGGGTGCCCTCCTCGACGATGGCGAGGAAGGCGCGGATCTTGCGGTCCATCGATAGCCTCCGTGCATGGGAAGCCGATCCAATTTTCATTTCTTCGGAATGTCAAACGCCCCTAGCATACCTCGGACAAGAAGAGACCGGGTCGGATCAGGCCCGGGCGGTCGGGTGCGTGCCTGGCCGACGACAGGCGGACGGGATGTCCGACGGACGGTCCTGGACCGGCCGGACAAGGGGAGGACGAGAATGCTGGATCCCATGGCTGCGCTGCGCCGGGCCGTCGCCGGCGCCACCCTGGTGGGCCTCGCGGCCGCGGCCCCGGCGCCGGCCGCCGCCCAGGGCAAGTTCCTGGACGTCGGCAAGCAGGCGCCGATCACCATCCTGATCAACGCTTCGCCCTGGTACGCCGGCTTCGAGAAGGCGGTCGACCTCTACGTCAAGCAGACCGGCAACGAGGTGAACCTCGATGTGACGCCCTATGGCGGCATGCTCGAGAAGGCGCGCAACGCCGTGCGCGGCTCGACGAGCCCCTACGACATCCTCAACCTGGACTCGGGCTGGACCATCGAGTTCTACGAGGCCGGGTTCCTGAAGCCGCTCGGCGAGATCGACGCCTCGATCAAGCTGCCCGAGGAAGTCCTGGAATGCGGCAACACCTTCTGGTGGAACGCCGACAAGCGCTACCGGACCCCGGCGGGCGGCAAGCTGATGGGCGTGCCGCCGAACTGCAACATCCATATCGTCGCCTACCGGGCCGACCTCTTCAAGCAGGCGGGGATCGAGGCGCCGAAGACCTATGACGACGTGCTGGCCGCCTGCAAGAAGGTGCAGAACCCGCCGGGCCTGTACGGCTTCGTGACCCGCGGCGAGCGCGGCAACGGCATCCGCTACGACTTCTCCACCTTCATGCTCGGACACGGGGTCGACGTGGTGGCGGACGCGTCGGGCGGCGACTACACGGTGACGATGAACAGCCCCAAGGTGCTGGCGGCGCTCAACCAGTTCATCACGCTCATGAAGACCTGCGCGCCCACCAATGCCGGTTCCCTCGGGCAGGCCGACGTGATCCAGCTCATGTCGAGCGGCAAGGCCGCCATGGTGCAGACGGTGATCGCCGCCTGGGGCAACTACGAGGACAAGACCAAGTCGGCGGTCGCCGGCAAGGTCGCGGCCGCGCCGGTGCCGCAAGCGGTGCCCGGCCAGAAGGCGGGCGTCGCCATCGGCAACTGGAATTTCACGGTGCCGAAGAACACGCCGGCCGACCGGCAGAAGGCGGCGGTCGCCTTCATGAAGTGGTTCCTGACGGGCGAGGCCCAGCGCGCCTACGCGGAGGCCGGCGGCATCCCGGTTCGCGTCGACACGCTGAAGTCCGACCTCGCCCAGAAGCCGCAGTTCAGCTGGATGCCCGCCTATCTCGCCTCCATCGAGATCGGCCAGCCCACGCTCGGCTTCGCCGAGAGCGCCGAGGTGGAGCAGGTCATGGGCCTGCGCCTCAACCAGGCGCTGATCGGCGAACTGGCTCCCGCGAAGGCCCTGAACCTCGCAGCCGACGAGATCGCGGCGATCTTCACCCGCACGGGCCGCAAGACCGGCAAACTCCCGCCGCTGCCGGAGTGAGAGACGGGGCCCGGGCCTTCGGCCCGGGCTCTCCCGACCCGGCGAGCCGCCCGGTGCGCCGGCCGGTTCCGGCCCCGAGCCTCCCAGCACCTCCGGCGCGCCCGCCGCGGCGCGCCGCTCTTTTGTCGGATCCCTCCGGAGACACTGGATGCGGTCGCGCGCCGGCGAATTCCTCGATCGGACCTTTCCCACCTGGAGCCTGGCGCCGGCGGCGATCATCTTCATCGTCCTCTCGGTCTATCCGATCCTCAACCTCCTCCACATGAGCGTCTCCACGTTCCGGACGGTGGACGGGGTGGACCGGGCGACCTTCGATCCGCTCGCCAACCTGCGCTTTTTCGCGACCGACCCGGTGCTGAAGGCGGCGATCGTCAACACGCTGATCTTCGTCGCCGTCTCGGTCGCGATCGAGCTCCTGATCGGGCTTGCGCTGGCGATCCAGGTCGCCCGGCTCAGGCGCGGCAAGGGGCTGATCCGCACGCTCATGATCCTGCCCATCCTGGTGCCGCCGGTCGCCATCGGCAGCATGTGGAAGCTGATCCTCAACTACGACTTCGGCGTCCTGAACCAGGGCCTGGCGCTGGTCGGGCTCGGGCCGGTCAACTGGCTCGGCGACCAGACGCTGGCGCTCGTCTCGGTGATCATCGTGGACGTCTGGCACTGGGTGCCGTTCATCTTCCTGATCCTGTTCGCCGCGGTCGAAGGACTTCCGGTCGACGTCATGGAGGCGGCGAAGATAGACGGGGCGACGGACCGGCAGGTGACCTGGCACGTGATGCTGCCGCTCCTCAAGCCCGCCATCTCGGTCGCCTTCATCTTCCGGGCGATCCTGGCCTTCAAGGCCTTCGACGAGGTCTTCCTGCTGACCGGCGGCGGACCCGGTACGTCGAGCGAGCTGATCAGCCTGCACCTCTACAAGATCTTCTTCGTCCAGAACAACGTCGGCTACGGCGCGATGCTGTCGATAACCATGATCCTCATGGTGGTGGCCTTCCTGCTGGTCGCCCGACAGGCGACCGCGTCGGGCGCGGGGGACCGGCCATGACGCGCGCCACCTGGCTCGGCTCGGTGTTCCTGGTCGTCTCGACGGTCCTGATCGTCGGGCCGTTCCTGTGGATCCTGATGACCTCGTTCAAGTTCCAGATCGACATCTACCAGGGCAACTGGATCTTCGAGCCGACGCTCTCTAACTACGAGGACGTGCTCTTCTCGCGGCGGTCGAAATTCACCAGCGTGCTGTGGAACAGCATGGTGGTGGCCACCGTGTCGACCACGATCGTGCTCGTCGTGGGCACGCTCGCGGCCTATTCGCTGCACCGTTTCCGCTGGTCGCCGTGGATCAGCCGCGGGCTCCTCGCCTGGATGCTGTTCTTCCATATGATCCCGGTGATGACGCTGGTCGGGCCCTGGTACCTGATCTTCCGCGAGATCGGCCTCTACAACAGCTACACGGGCCTGATCGTCACCCACGTCACCATCAACCTGCCCATGACGGTCTGGCTGATGATGGCCTTCTTCCGCGAGATCCCGCGGGAGATCGAGGAGGCGGCGCAGATGGACGGCTGCCGGCGGATCCAGGCCTTCCTGTATGTGGTCCTGCCCCTGGTCGTGCCCGGCCTCATCGCCTCTGGCGTGCTCGCCTTCATCTTCAGCTGGAACGAGTTCGCGATCGCCCTCAACCTCACCTCGCGGGCGACCGCGACGGTGCCGGTCGGCGTCGCCCGATTCGCGCAGGACTACGAGATCCAGCACGCCCAGATGGCGGCGGCCTCGGTGGTCGCCACCATTCCGGCGGTCCTCATCATGTTCTTCGGCCAGCGCTTCGTCGTCCGCGGACTGACGCTCGGCTCGGTCAAGTGACGGGAGAACCCCCATGGCCTCAGTCGACATCCGCGGCGTCGCCAAGTCCTTCGGCCCCGTCGACGTGATCCGGCGGCTCGACCTCGCGATCGCGGACGGGGAGTTCATCGTGCTGGTCGGCCCGTCGGGATGCGGCAAGTCCACGCTGCTGCGCATGATCGCCGGGCTGGAGGAGACGACCGCGGGGGACATCGTGGTCGGCGGCCAGCGGGTCAACGACCTGGAGCCGCGCGACCGCGACATAGCGATGGTGTTCCAGTCCTACGCGCTCTACCCGCACATGCGCGTCGACCAGAACCTCAGTTTCAACATGCGGCTGCGCAAGCGGCCGAAGGACGAGATCGCAGGGGCGGTGCAGTCGGCGGCCGGCATCCTCGGGCTCGGCAGCCTGCTCGAGCGCTTCCCGCGCCAGCTTTCGGGCGGACAGCGCCAGCGGGTCGCCATGGGGCGTGCCATCGTGCGGCACCCGAAGGTGTTCCTGTTCGACGAGCCGCTCTCCAACCTGGACGCCAAGCTCCGGGTGCAGATGCGGGCCGAGATCCGCAAGCTGCACCTGCAGCTCGCCGCGACGTCGATCTACGTGACCCACGACCAGGTCGAGGCGATGACCATGGCGGACCGGATCGTGGTCATGAACAAGGGCGAGATCGAGCAGGTCGGCAGCCCGCTGGAGCTCTACGACCGGCCCGCCACGCTGTTCGTCGCCGAATTCATCGGCTCGCCCGCCATGAACCTGTTCGACGGCACCCTGGAGCCCGGCGGGCTCTTCCGGGCACGCGAGGGATGGTCCCTCCCCCTCCCCGCCGTCGAGGCGCCCGCCGCCGCGTCGCGGCCGGCCGTGCTGGGGGTGCGGCCCGAACACCTGTCGATCGGCGAGGCCGGACCGATCGGCTCGACGGTGCAGCTCGTCGAGCACCTGGGGCCGGAGAGCTACACCTATTGCGACGGGGGGCGGACGGGGCTCGTCTGCGTGCGGGCGCCGCGCACCTTCGAGGCCCCGCGCGGCCAGGCGGTCCGGCTCGGGGTGCGGGCCGAGGCCGCGCATCTCTTCGACGCGGAAACGGGCCGGTCGCTCCGGCGCGGCGGAACGGGGGCCGCGGGGCGGGGCTGACGCCCGGGCCCTCCCCCGGCGCCGGGAACGCCGCGAGGGGCCCGCCTCACTTCAGGACCACGAAGCCCTCCGCCTCGAAGACCGGCCGGGCGGCCGGAGAGGCGAGGTACTCCAGAAAGGCAGCGGCGTCGGGGTTGGCGGAGGCGGCGGTCAGCGCGAAGGGGTAGACGATGGGGGCGTGGGTGGAGGCGGGGAAGACCCCGACGACGCGCACCCGCGGTTCGCTGCGGGCGTCCGTGGCGTAGACGATGCCGAAGCGCGCCTCGCCGCGCGCGACCAGGGCGAGGGCGGCGCGGACGTTCTCGGCCCCGGCGATGCGGGGCGCGACCTCGGCCCAGACCCCGAGGGCGGTCAGCGCCTCCCGGGCATATTTTCCGGCGGGCACCGACTCGGGGATCCCGGTCGCCAGGCGCGACTCGCCGATGGCGGCGGCGAGCGGGAAGCCGGGGGCGATCGTCAGGTCCGCCGGCGTGTCGGCCCTGGTGACGAGGACGAGGCTGTTGCCGAGCAGGGTGCGGCGCGTCTCCTTGCGGATCAGGCCGCGCTTCTCGGCCCAGTCCATCCAGTCGAGATCGGCGGAGGCGAAGAGGTCGGCGGGCGCCCCCTGGTCGAGCTGCCGGGCGAGCGCCGAGGAGGCCGCGAACGAGAAGGTCACGGCCCTGCCGGTCTCCGCCGTCCACCGGGCCGCGACGGCCTGCAGCGCGGTCTGCAGGCTGGCCGCCGCGAAGACGAGGACCGGCCGCCTCTCCTGCCCGGCCGCGGGCTGCAGGCACGCCATGGCCAGAACGAGGGCGAGTGCGGTCCGGGCGATGCGGATGATCATGGGACGATGCGATCCGTCAGGGTCACGGGCAGGAGCGGACGCTACGCGCGGGACCGGCCCCCGGCAAGATCCCGCCGCGGCCGGGCCGCCGTCCGCGCTCCTGCCCCGAGCCCCGTCGACGCGATCCGGCCGCCATACGCGCGGCCCGGGGGAACCGGCATGGCTGTCCGCAGGTTTCCGGAGCCCAAGACAGGAGAATCATCCATGGCCGCGAAGCAGAAGACCCTCCAGGACGCTTTCTACGAGACCCTCAAGGACGTGTACTACGCGGAGCGCAACTCCGTGCGCGCGCTCCGGAAAGCCGCCAAGTCGGCGCAGGCGGACGAGCTCAAGTCCGCCTTCGAGACCCATGCCGAGGAAAGCCAGAACCAGGTCGAGCGGCTCGTGCAGGTGTTCGAGTCGATCGGCAAGCCGGCGCGCGGCAAGACCTGCGAGGCGATGCAGGGGCTGAGCAGCGAGATGGACGAGCACCTGGAGGACTTCCAGGGGTCCCCGGCCGCCGACGCGGTGCTGATCGCCGGCGCACAGGCGATCGAGCACTACGAGATCTCGCGCTACGGCACGCTGAAGACCTGGGCCGCCCAGCTCGGCTACCAGGATGCGGCGCGGCTTCTCGAGGAGACGCTCGCGGAGGAGAAGAAGACCGACGAGCTCCTGACCCAGATCGCCGAGACCATCAACGTCCAGGCCGACGAGGGCGAAGGCGAGGAGCAGGACGCGCAGCCGCAGAAGCGCCGCGCCTCCGGCAGCCGCAAGTAACCGGTCCGGCGGCCGCGCGCGTCCGTCGCGCGCCGGCCGCCGCACCGTCCCGACGTTCGGGTCAGTCCACCCCGGGAGCGGCGAAATCCGCCCCCGGGGCGAGCGGGGCGAGGCGGAGGAGCCGGGAGTCGGCCACGCCCGCCTGCCGATGCACCATGGCGGCCCGGTAGCGCGGGTCCCGGATCATGGCCGCGAAGGCCGCCACGCTCGGATACTCGGCGATGAAGGCGAGGTCCCAGCGTTCCGTCTTCGGTCCGATCAGCATCAGTTCGGGCCGGCCCCGCCAGACGATCCGGCCGCCGAGCCCCTCGAACACCGGCCGGCTCTCGCGCCCGTAGGCCGCATAGGCCTCCTCCCCGGTCGCGACGCGGCCGTCCGGGTAGACAGCCTCGGCGCGCAGCGCGATCAGGTTCAGCATGTGGATGGGGCCGGGCCGGTCGGCGCGCTCGAAGGCGGCGAAGTCGTCCTTGCCGAAGCTCGTGTGGCTCATCGGGCTCCTCCTCTGGCGGCATCCTAGCGGATCGGCCGGGGGCCCGACCACCGGGGCGTGACCGACGCGCACCCTCCGTGTAGGGTCCGGCGGCCCGGTCCGACGCTTCGGCGCGCGGGGGGCGAGGATGAACGGTGGAGCGGGAGCCGGGATGGATCCGGACGGATCGACGGCAGCGGCAGGGGGTTCGATCGGACCGACCGTGGACCTCGTCCGCGGGGCGGTCTCGGCGACGCTCGCGCCGGCGCGCGGCGGGCGGCTCGCGCGGCTGACGGTCGCCGGCCGGGACGTCGTGGCGCCGATGGACGGCTGGGGGCCGGACCCGCGGATCTGGCCGAAGACCGGTGCCTACCCGCTCGTCCCCTATTCGAACAGGATCCGCGACGGGCTCCTGCGCTTCCGCGACCGCTCCTACCGGCTCACGCCCCATCCCGATGCGGCGCCCTCCACCCTGCACGGGACCGGACACCTCCGGCCCTGGGCGACGGAGGCCGCGCGCGAGGGAGCGGCGAGCCTCGTCCTGCGTCACGAGCCCGACGAGCATTGGCCCTGGGCCTTCGAGGCGCGTCAGGACTTTACGCTGACCGGGGACGGGATCGCGGTCGACATCGCGTTGCGCAACACCGGCACGGAGGCCTTTCCCGCCGGCATCGGCTGGCACCCCTTCGTGCCGGCCGGACCGGACGCGACCGTCACGGTCGACGCCGGGACCGCCTGGGTGCTCGACGCCAGCGGCCTGCCCACTGGGGCATCGGGGCCGGCCCCGGCAGGACCGTCGCCCGCCTCCGCGCACCTCTCTGTCTGGCGCCGGGCGCGCCTCGCTGAGCCGGACGGCTGGACCGTGACGCTGACCGCCGACCCGAACTTCCTCCACTTCATCGTCTGGCGGCCGCCGGGCGGCCGCTATGCCTGCCTCGAGCCGGTCAGCCATCTCGCCGACGGATTCAACCTCGCGGCCCTTGGCCTCGCCGCTCCGGAGGCGGCCGGCCTGGTGGTGCTCGAACCCGGCGCAACGCTCCGAGGGACGGTGACGCTCGCCGCGGGTCCAGCCGAGCGCTGACCCGGAGCCCAGAAGCCGGGCCGCCCCGACGCCGGAGGGCCCCGGGGGCAGGCGCGGGCGGCACGGGGAACAATGCCGGGAGGCCCGGCTTTGGAAGTCCCTGTCCGGGACATCGCCATGCGCCGCAGCCGAGCCGCCGCCATCCTCCTCGCCGGTCCGCTCGCGGCCCCGGCCCGGGCCGAGGCCCTGCGCGTGTGCGCCGACCCCAACAACCTGCCCTTCTCGAACGAGGCCCGGGAAGGATTCGAGAACCGTATCGCGGCGGTGGTCGCCGAGGCGCTCGGCCGGGAGCTGGCGTTCACCTGGTGGGCCCAGCGACGCGGCTTCGTCCGCAACACGCTCGCGGCCGGGCTCTGCGACGTGGCGATCGGGGTGCCGGCCGGCTACGACCCGGTCGCGACCACGCGGCCCTACTACCGGTCGACCTACGTCCTCGTCTCGCGCAGCCGGGACAAGCTCGACGCGGCCTCGCTCGACGATCCGCGGCTGGACTCGCTGCGCATCGGCGTTCAGCTGGTGGGCGACGACGGGGCCAATACGCCGCCCGCCCACGCGCTCGCCGCCCTCGGGCTCGGCGGCAACCTGCGCGGCTACATGGTGACCGGCGACTACGGCACCCCGGCGCCGGGCGCCGCCATCGTCGACGCGGTCGCGGCCGGAGAGGTCGACGTCGCCGCCGTCTGGGGGCCGCAGGCGGGCTATTTCGCCGCGCGCGCAGCCGAGCCGCTGACCGTCATGCCGATCGCAGGCGGGGGGCGGAGCGGTCCCTTTCGCTTCCAGTTCGACATCGCCATGGGAGTCCGGCGCGGCGACCGGGACCTGCGCGACCGTCTGGACCATGTCCTGGTCCAGCGCCGCGCGGACATCGAGGCAATCCTCGAAGACTACCACGTGCCGCTTCTCCCGCTCCCGCCGGCCGGCACGGCGGCGGGGGCCCGCCCGGATTGAGGCCGCCGTGCAGGGCGGGCCGGCGCTCCGGCGCGACGACCGGGGCTCGCGGCGGCATCGGAATTCGGGCGGGACGTCCGGCGGAGCGCTCGGCAGCCGCTTGCGCAGACGGTCCGGTTGCCGGCCGTCCGTAGTCTCACGGCTGCAACGGCTTGGGCTGTACCATTAATATTTTAGTGTCGCTGTGTGCCATCGCGGCGGCGAGAGGACCCGAAACTGGCCCCGCGGGCGGCGGGGCTTCCTTTTTTCCGGCAGTTCCCTCACGCAGCAGCCGGCAGGAGCCGGGCAGGCGGGCCCATGCCCTATGCGAGCGCAGACGATCTCCCCGACTCGGTGCGCCGGCACCTGCCCGCTCACGCCCAGGACATCTTCGTCGCCGCCTTCAACAGCGCCTACGCGTCCCACGCGGGCGAAGCGGACCGCGAGGCGCGGGCGTTCCGGATCGCCTGGGCGGCGGTGAAGCGGCTCTATCGCAAGGCCGACGGCGCGTGGGTGCTACGGTAGTCGGCTGCGCATCGCCGCGGGACCGCCGCGGGCGGCGGGGTCCGAGGACCGCCCCGCCTCGCGGCGCACCTCCCGTCAGGCGACAGCCGCTTGCGCGGCCGCGTCGAGGTCCGGCACGCGCCGGGCCTTGGTCTGCTGCTCGAAGGCGTAGGCGTAGCGCACCATGGCGAGGTCGTCGTAGGGGCGGCCCAGGAAGGCGATGCCGGCCGGCAGACCGATCGAGGTGTAGCCCGCCGGAACGACGATGGTCGGCACCGGCCCCAGGAAGGTGTTGATGTGCGGCGCGCCCTTGTGGTTGACCCAGGGCGGATTGATGCCGTCGGCGATCAGCGTCGGCTCGTGCTCGATGGCGGTGTGCACGATCGCGTCCAGGTCGTGGTCGGCCATCACCTTGAGGAACCGGGTCATCAGGAGGTCGCGGGCCTCCAGATAGCGAGCGTAGGCTTCCGGCGTCCCCTCGCGGGCCCAGCGGGTCTTCATCTGCGGCGAGACGCCCGGATACTGCGGCGAGGCCATGGCATCGGCCTTCGACCGGTAGGGGGCGTCCGGCAGGTCCGCGACGTAGTATTCGAAGGCTTCCGAACCGTGGGTCGGATGGCCCGCGCGCAAGGCCAGCAGTTCCTTCAGCTCAGGGATCTCGATCGGATCGACCAGCGTGGCGCCGGCCGCCGTGAGGGCGCCAAGGCTGGCGTCGAAGACGGCCCGCACGCGCTTGAAATCCTCGGAGTCCGGCTCCGCGTCGACACCGATCGAGGTGCGCAGCACGCCGAGGCGGACGCCCTGGAGGCCACCGGGGGCGATGCCGTCGACGAAGGAGCCCTTCAGCTTGCCGACGCCGTGGGCGGTCACCGGGTCGACCGGATCGTAGCCAACGAGCACGTCGAGGATGCGGGCGGCGTCCTCGACCGTGCGCGCCATCGGGCCGACCGAACCGAGGACCGAGGGCCAGCCGTCATAGACGCCGCCGCGGCTGACGAGGCCGACGGACGGGCGCATGCCGACGACGCCGTTCCAGATCGAGGGACGACGGATGGAGGCGAAGCCCTCCTGGCCGAGCGCCACCGTGCAGAAGTTCGCCGAGACGGCCGCGCCGGAGCCGCCGGAGGAGCCGCCGGCCGTGCGGTCGACGGCGTAGACGTTGCGCGTGGAGCCGAAGAGGGACCCGTGGGTGTCGCCGGCGCCCATCTCGCCCAGCGTCGTCTTGCCGAGCATGAGCGCGCCGGCGGCGCGCAGGCGCGCGATCAGAAAGGCGTCGCGCTTCGGCCAGTTGTCGCGAAAGAGGATCGAGCCGCAGGTGGTCGGCATCTCGCGGACGTCGATCTGGTCCTTGACGAGGATCGGCACGCCGTGCAGGGGACCGACGGGGCCGCTCTCCTTCAGCTTGCGGTCGAGCTCGGCGGCTTGCGCCTCGACCTCGGCGTTCACGCTGATCACCGCGTTGATGCGCGGGCCGGCGCGGTCTAGGCGGCGGATCCGGTCCAGATACCAGGCCACCACCTCGGCGGCGGTCCACTCGCCCGCCTCGTAGCCGGCGATCAGGCGCGAAATGGTGATCTCGGAAAAGTCCGTTCTCGTCGTCATGGCGTTCCTCGCGGGGCTTGGGTCCCGGGCCTCGGCACGCGGTCAGGCGCGCCGGGGGCCCGGCGGGGATGCCGGCGGGGAAAGCAAACATCGCGCCACGTGCAGGTGGCCGGGATCGGGTTCCGGCACCCATCACCAGACTGTCCCTGTCTTGGATACGATCGCCCTGACGCGTACGGGGCGCGGCCGGAAGGTGCGTTTGTGGAGCCATCCCACTGTTCTATCGAGATTGCCGCCTCGTGCCGGGGGGCGGTTTGCCGTGGAATTAGGCGACGCCAATCAGACCGTCTCCGCAGTTTTGTATCCAAATCATCGCTTTTTCCATTATCAGAAGCTGCTGGAACCCATTTTTTGTGCACAATTTTAGTGATCTGTGTATCGACTGTGCATCCGCGTCCCATACCCGACTCCTCCCGCAACGGAATTCCTGCAGAAAGCTTATCGTCAGGCCCAGTGGATCAGATGGCACGCCGATTGCTGATGACGCAGCGACCCGGTCTACGGACGGTTGGCGGCGGGCCCGAAGCAATTCATGGACCCGCATGCGACCGCCGGAGACTTTTGCCATCGGTCGACCAGGGAGATGCGGGATGTACGGCTGGGAAAGCTATCTGAGCGAGCGCGACAGGAAGCACGACGAGCAGTGGGGCAAGAAGGCCCTGTTCGGCTTCGGCGGCCGGCCGGCGCTGCTGCTGATCGACATCTACTACAGCGTCCTCGGGCTGAAGCGGGAGCCCATCTTCGAGTCCATGAAGATGTGGCCGAGCAGCACGGGCCTCGAGGGCTGGGAGGCGGTCGACAAGACGGCCGAGCTCCTCGCGGTGGCGCGCAAGGCCGGCATCCCGGTCGTCCACATCAAGGGGCTCGACACCAACATCGCGCCCTGGGTGCACCGGCACCGCGAACCCTCGAAGCTCTCGCCCGAAATGCGCAAGAAGGGCATGGAGATCGTCGCCGAGGTGGCCCCGGTCGAGGGCGAGGTGGTGATCGAGAAGACCGCGCCGAGCGGCTTCCAGGGCACGCCGCTCGCCTTCCACCTGACCAGCCTCGGCATCGACACGCTGATCTGCTGCGGCGAGACGACGAGCGGCTGCGTGCGCGCGACCGTGGTGGACGGGGCGACGAACCGGTTCCGGATGGGCGTCGTGAGCGAATGCGTCTTCGACCGCACGGAGGCGTCGCACTTCATGAACCTCTACGACATGCACCAGAAGTACGCCGACGTGATCACGCTCGACATGGCCAAGGACTACCTGCGCAGCAAGGCGCGCTGAACCGAGGCCTCTCCATCCTCCGGCGGCGCGTGGGTGCCGCCGGCCTCTTCCTGCCGGCGCGCCCGCGCGCCCCGTCCCCGCCTTCCCAAGAGGTCGACCGATGACAATCTCCAGGCGCCAGGTCCTGTCCCTCCTCGCCGCGGGCGCGGCGCTCCTCGGCTTCGCCGCCGCGGCGCCCGGCCCGGCGGCCGCCCAGGAGAAGACGCTGAAGGTGCGCTTCTACGACGATCCGGCGGGCTTCGACCCGGCCAGCATCTTCCGCATCGAGAACGAGAACATTGCGTTCAACATCTTCAGTGGGCTGACCACCTACGACGGCGCGACGGGCAAGATCATCCCCGACCTCGCCGAGTCCTGGGAGACGGAGGACAACCTCCACTGGAAGTTTAACCTGCGCAAAGGGGTGAAGTGGCAGAAGGGCTACGGCGAGTTCACGGCCGCCGACGTGCTCTACAGCTACGGCCGAATCCGCGATCCGAAGACCGCGTCGCCCTACGCCGCCGAGCTCGCCAACATCGCCAAGATCGAGGCGCCGGATCCCTACACCGTGCTGATCGAGCTGAAGTCGCCGGACGGCAACTTCCTGCATCAGGTCGCCAACTACCACCAGGGCCAGATCGTCAACAAGAAGGCGATCGAGGACGCGGGCGACAAGGTGCGCTGGAACCCGGTCGGAACCGGTCCCTATGCGCTCGACTTCATCGACGTGAACGCGCGCATCATCCTGAAGAGCCACAAGGAATACTACAAGGGACCGGCGCCGATCGACACGATCCTGTTCCAGATCATCAAGGACGAGAACACCTCGACGATCGCGCTCAGGAACGGCGAGATCGACCTCGTGATGCGCGCGAACCGCGAGGAGCATCTCGCCACCCTCCAGAAGGAGGGCTTCAAGATGAACAAGGTCGAGAACTACGCGGTCGCCCTGAAGGTCTACAACACCGCCGTGAAGCCGCTCGCCGACGTGCGGGTGCGGCAGGCGCTCGCCTACGCGATCGACTACGAGACGATCAACAAGGCGGTGGCGCCGAGCCTGCAGTTCGCCGCCTATTCGATGCTGATGCCCTGGATGGACGTCTATTCGGACGACATCCCGAAGTACAAGTACGATCCCGAGAAGGCCAAGAAGCTGCTCGCCGAGGCGGGCTACGCCAAGGGCCTGACGATCAAGCAGCTCAGCACCTCCGCGCAGGGCGTCACCGAGCTGCAGCAGTTCGAGATCGACTACCTGGCCCAGGTCGGCGTCACCATGAAGATGGAGCTGGTCGACACGCCGACCTTCAACCAGCGGCGCAACGCCGGCGACTTCGAGACGGCGACGCGGCTGCTGCCGGCCGTCAACCCGGACATGATCCTGTTCAGCTACCTGCACCCGAGCAACATCTCGCCCAAGGGCCTGAACGGGGCGCGCTACGACAACCCGAAGCTCACCGCCCTGCTCGAGGGCGCCCGTGCCGAGGTCGATCCGAAGAAGCGCAAGGCGATGTACGCCGAGGTCCAGAAGATCGCCATGACGGACCTCTACTACATGCCGCAATACGCCAACAACGTGATCTGGCCGAGCAAGCAGAAGGTGACCGGCGTCAAGATCAACTACCTGGCGCAAGTCAATTTCTACGAAGTCGACGTGAAGTGAGCGAGGGGCCACGGCCATGCTGGCCTACGTCGTGAAGAAGGCCCTGCAGCTCGTCGTGACGACCTTCGGCGTGGTGACGCTGGTGTTCTTCACGCTCCGCCTCATTCCGGGCGACGCGGCCTCGGCCATGGCCGGGGACACGCTCTCGGGCGAGGCGCTGCAGCGGCTGCGCGAGCAGATGGGCCTGACCAAGCCCCTGATCGTCCAATATTTCGACTACCTGCGGGCGCTGGCGGTGTTCGACTTCGGCGAGACGATCACGACCGGGCTCTCGGTCGCCGGGCTGATGCGGAGCGCCATGCCGATCACCCTGTCGATCGCCTTCTCGACCATCGTGCTGACGGTCGCGGTCGCGATCCCGCTCGGGACGCTCGCCGCCTTCATGGCGCACAAGGGCCGGCGGGCGCTCGACAACCTGATCACCGGCGCCGCGATGGTGCTCGACCTGATGCCCGGTTTCTGGACGGGCCTCGTCTTCCTGCTCTTCTTCTCGCTGACGCTGAAGCTCTTCCCGGCGAGCGGCGACGTCGACATCGCCGACCCGGCGAACTTCCTGAAGCGGATCGCCCTGCCGGTCCTGGTCCTCTCCGTGACCCAGATCGCCACCATGGCGCGGATCACGCGCACGTCGGTGCTGGAGGTCCTGGGCGAGGACTACATCCGCACGGCCCGCTCGCTCGGCTGGTCGGAACTCCGGGTGCTGTTCCGCCACGCGCTCAAGAACGCGGCGCTGCCGATCGTCACCGTGGTGGGCCTGAGCTTCGGCAGCCTCCTCAACGGCACGGTCATCGTCGAGTTCATCTTCAACATCCCTGGGATCGGCAGCCTCCTGGTCAACGGCATCAACAGCCGCGACTACCAGATGGTGCAGAACCTGATCATCTTCTACGCCCTCATCTTCGTGACGATCAACTTCGCGACTGACCTCGTCTATCGCAAGCTCGATCCGCGGGTGACGTTCTGACGGGACGCGAACCATGACGGACGCCGTATCCCTCGACCGCGCGCCTCCGGCCGGCGACGCCCCCCCGGCCCGCCGCCCCGCGACGGCCATGACGGGCGGCCCGGCCGGCGTTCCCGAGACGCCTAGGAGCTCCGGGCCCGTCCCGCGCGGGGCACCCCGGCTGCGGACGCTTAAGGCAATCCTGGCGAACCGACGCACGCAGGTCGCGCTCGCCATCCTGGTGCCGATCCTGCTCCTGGTCATCCTCCTCCCCTGGCTGCCCCTCCAGGCCCCGCTGCAGACCAACCTGCGCGCCATGATGAAGCCGCCGTCGCTAACCTTCCCGTTCGGGACCGACCGCATGGGCCGCGACGTGCTCAGCCGCACGCTCGAGGGCGTGAAGATGTCCCTGCTGGTCGGCTTCAGCGTCGCCACGGTGTCCCTGGTCTTCGGCGTGGTGCTGGGCACGATCTCGGGCTTCTTCGGGAAGGTCGTCGACCGGGCGATCATGACGGTCGTCGACATCTTCCTCGCTTTCCCTTCGCTCCTCCTCGCCATCGGCCTCGTGTCGACCATCGGGACCGGAATCGTGCCGGTCATCATGGCGATCTCGCTCGCCGACATCCCTCGTTTCGTGCGTCTGCAGCGGTCCCTGGTGCTGAGCCTGCGGACGCGCGCCTACATCGACGCGGCGCGCACCGTGAAGGCCTCCCAGCGCTGGATCCTGACGCGCCACATCGTGCCCAACACGATCGCGCCGCTCCTGGTGGCGGCCAGCATCGCGGCCGCGAACGCGATCCTGGTGGAGGCGAGCCTCAGCTTCCTCGGCCTCGGCATCATGCCGCCCGAGCCCTCGCTCGGAAACCTGATCCGGGACGGCCAGACCTACCTGGAGCAGGCCTGGTGGATCTCCACCCTGCCCGGCCTCGTCATCCTGCTCATCGCCTTCAGCCTCCATTTCCTGTCGGACGGCATCCGCGAGGTGCTCGATCCGCGCTCGCGCCAATGACGGCGCAAAGCGGAGCCAAGCCATGACGTATGCGAGACCCGTCACCGACACCGTGCTGGACGTCCGCGATCTCCGGACCGAGTTCCGCACTGAGACCGGCGTGGTCAAGGCGGTCAACGGCGTCTCCTTCACGCTGCGGCCGGGCGAGCGGATGGCGATCGTCGGGGAGAGCGGGTCGGGCAAGAGCGCCATGGCGATGTCGCTGATCCGGCTGCTCGCCCATCCCGGGCACGTGGCCGGCGGCGAGGTCTGGCTCGACGGCGAGAACCTGCTGAAGGCCTCGGAACGGCGCCTCAACGAGATCCGCGGCGCCAGGGTCGGCACGATCTTCCAGGACCCGATGTCGTCACTCGACCCGGTGATGCGGGTCGCCGATCAGATGGTGCCGCCGATCGCCCGCCACCTCAAGCTCAAGGAGAAGGCCGCTCGGGACGCGGCGATCGGGTGGCTCGACAAGGTCGGCATCCCGGACGCGGGCCGCCGCATCGACGCCTTCCCGTTCGAGATGAGCGGCGGCATGCGGCAGCGGGTGATGATCGCCATGGCGCTCTCGTGCAACCCGCGGCTCATCATCGCCGACGAGCCGACGACGGCGCTCGACGTCACCATCCAGGCGCAGATCGTCGAGCTCCTGAAGCGGCTGACGGCAGAGACCGGCACCGCCATGCTGTTCATCACCCACGACCTCGGGCTGGTGTCGCGCTTCGCCCGCTCGGTGGCGGTGATGTATGCGGGCCGGATCGTCGAGACGGGTCCGACCGCGGCGGTCTTCGGGCGGCCGAAGCATCCCTACACGCAGAGCCTGCTCAGGACCGTCCCGCGGGTGTCGGGCGGGGCGCGCGAGCGGCTGGCGCAGATCCCGGGCTTCCCGCCGGACATGCGCATGCCGGTCGCCGGCTGCGCCTTCAAGGAGCGCTGCCCCGCCGCCGAGGCGCGCTGCGCGGAGGCCGTGCCGGCACTCGCGCCGCGCGGGCCGCTGCACAGCGCCGCCTGCCTTCTGCCGAACGGCCTCGGGGACCTGCCGGAGGCGCCCGTCGCGGGCCCCGCGCAGGCGCAGGCCGAGCCGCCGGCCTGGAAGAGCCTGCCGAAGCAGGACGTGCTCGAAATCAACAATCTCACGAAGCACTTCGTCGGATCGTCGCTGCTCCCCTGGGTGAAGCCGCCGGTCGTCAAGGCGGTCAATGGCGTCAGTCTCCGGGTGCGGCGGGGCGAGACTCTCGGTATCGTGGGCGAGAGCGGCTGCGGCAAGAGCACGGTCGCCCGGCTGCTCCTGGCGCTCGACGAGCCGACGAGCGGCGACATCTTCATCGCCGGAACGGGACAGATGGTCTTCCAGGACCCCTATTCCTCGTTCAATCCGAAGATGCGCGTCTTCGACATCATCGAGGAGCCGCTGGTCGTGGCACGCCGCGGCAACCGGGCGGAACGGGCCGAGGCGGTGCGCGGCCTGATCCGCCAGGTCGGGCTCGAGGAGAGCTATCTGGAGCGCTACCCGAACCAGTTGTCCGGCGGGCAGCGGCAGCGCATCGCGGTCGCCCGCGCTCTCGCCCTCAACCCGTCCGTGGTGGTCGCCGACGAGCCGACCTCGGCGCTCGACGTGTCGGTCAGGGCGCAGATCATCAACCTCCTGTCCGACCTGAAGGCGGAGCTCGGCGTCAGCTTCGTGTTCATCTCGCACGACCTCTCGACGGTCCGCTACATCTCGGACTGGATCGCCGTCATGTACCTGGGCGAGGTCGTCGAATACGGGCCGGCCGAGGCGGTCTTCTCCGCGCCGGCGCATCCCTACACCCGCGCCCTGCTCGATGCCGTGCCGGTGCTGGACCCGGAGGCCGAGGCCGACCGGACCATCCAGGTGATCGCCGGCGAACTGCCGAGCCCGCTCGCCATCCCGCCCGGCTGCGCCTTCGCGTCGCGCTGCCCGAAGGCCACCGCGCTGTGCCGGACCGACAAGCCCGTCCTCAAGAGCCGCGCCGGCGACCGCCTGGAGGCGTGCCATCATGCAGGATGACCGGTTCCGCCGGTTCGGGGTCCTGGGCGGCGGCCTGTTCTTCACGATCACCGGGCTCGCCGGGCAGTTCTTCGCGCTCTATGCGCAGGAGCTCGGGGCGTCGACGCTGACGATCGGCCTGCTCGTCACGTTGCGGGCCGTGCTGCCGATCTTCATCGCCATGCCGTCGGGCCAGCTGATCGACACGATCGGGCCGATGAAGATGCTCGTGGTCGGAAACGCCTGCCTGCTGACCTCGCTCGTCCTCAACGCCACCGCGTCAAGCCTCGTGTCGCTGATCCTCTCGCAGTTCTTCCTGGGGTCCAGCATCATCATCATGGCGTCGTCCTTCCAGGTGCTCGTCTCGACGGGCGACCAGGCGATCCGCAACGAATACATCCAGCGCTACTCCATGTGGATGTCCGGCGGCGGCATGCTGGGGCCACTCATCGGCGGCCTGGTCGCCTCGCTCTTTCCCGTACCGATGGACGGCTACCGGGCGGCCTTCATGGCGGCGGCCCTGTCGTCAGCCGGGCTGATGGTCGCGCTCGTCTGGATGGGCCGGAGCTACGCGCATCCGAAGCCGGAGGAGGCCGACCTCGACCTCCGCAGCATGATCAGTCCCGCCGGCGTCCTGAAGAGCTACAAGAAGGGGATCGACCTGACCCGTCACCGGCCGGTGCAATTCGGGCTGACGGCGACGTTCCTGATCATGTACATCCAGTCGCTCTATAACGGCTTTCTGCCGCTCTACATGGACTCTGTCGGCTTCACGACCCTGATCATCTCCACGGCGCTCGCCATGAACGGGCTCTCGGCCATGCTGACCCGCTACGTGCTCGGCGGTCTCATGAACCGGATGGCGCCGGAGCACATCCTGACCGTCGCCGGCTTCACGGCCGCGGCCTGCGTGGCGGTGACGCCGCTCGCGGGCCAGCACGTGGTGCCGATGCTGCTTGTCGTCACCGTCATGGGCGGCGCGGTCGGGGTCAACCTGCCGGTCAGCATCATGGTCATGGTGGATGCCGTCGGCGAGGGCGAGCGCGGCAAGCTGATGGGGCTGAGACTGCTCGCCAACCGCTTCGCCCAGATCCTCAGCCCAGCCCTGTTCGGGCTCCTCGGCCATGCCCTCGGGCTCTCGGCGGCGCTCGCGGGGGGCGGGATCTTCCTGCTCGGGGTGATGACCGGGTTCTCGGCCTATGCGAACCGGACCAAGGCCGCGCGGACGCCGGCGGCCGGGGCCGAGCGGACAGAGGCGGTCGCGCCGGGGCCGGGGCCGGCATGACGATCGAGACGCTCTCGGCAACGACGCCCGCCGCAAGGGCCTCCACCTGGGCGATCCTGGCGGCCCAGCCGGCGCTCGTCGTCATCATGGGCACCGTCGCGGGCCACATGATGATGATGGGCATGCTGGCGCCCGTGCTGTCGCTCTATTCGAAGAGCTTCGGCGTGGCCGAATGGGCGGTCGGGCTGATCATCACGGCCTTCGGGGTCGGGCGGCTCCTGATGGACCTGCCGGCCGGGCTGATGGCCGAGCGCTACGGGCGGCGGCTCCTGGTCTGGCTCGGTCCGGCGATCGTCGGCGTGGCCTCGCTCGGCGCCGCGCTCGCCACGGACTTCTGGCTGCTGGTCGGCTTCCGCTTCGTGCAGGGGCTCGGCTCGGGCATCTACATGACGGCGGCGAGCGTGGTCTGCGCCGACCTTGCCAAGCCTGGGCAGCGCGGCCGCATCATGGCGCTCTACCAGACCGCCATGCTTGTCGGGGCCGGGTTCGGGCCGGTCGTCGGCGGCTATCTCGCGGGCCATTTCGGCTACGCGGCACCGTTCTGGCTGAGCCTCGCGATCGGCATGGGGGCGGCGCTCTACGCCTTCCTGTGCTTCGACGAGACGCGGCGGCCGAACGCCGGCGGGTCGCACCACGATCACTCGTTCCGGGCCTTCGTGCCGATCGCGCGCAACCCGGTCATGGCGGTGGCGCTGCTCGTCAACTTCGGCACCTTCCTGACCCGCGCGGCTGGGCAGTGGCAGATGCTGCCGCTGGCGGCGCACGAGCGCTTCGGCTTCGACACGAGCCGGATCGGCCTCGCCATCACGCTGATGACCGTCGCCAACCTGGCGGTGCTGCCGTTCACGGGGCGGCTGATCGAGCGGCACGGGACGGTCGCCTGCGTGGTGGCGGCGACGCTCGCGACCACGGCGGCGCTCGTCCTCGCCGCGCTCGGCGGGCAGGCCTGGATGTTCTGGGTGGCGATGGCGGGGCTCGGCGCGGCCACGGGCCTGCAGGGGCCGGCGGTCGCCACCTACGCGGTGGACCACGCGCCCGGCGGCCGCTTCGGGCCCGCCATGGGCCTCATGCGCTTCGCCGGCGACGTCGGCTTCGTGGCCGGGCCGCTCCTGCTCGGGACGGCCATCGACCTGACGCCCATCGGCTACGGCGGCGCGATCCTGCTCAATGCGGGCCTGATGGCCCTGTCGGCCGGCCTGTTCCTGGCCTTCGGCCGGCGACACCCCCTCCCCTCCCCATCCGACTGACCGGAGACCTCGACCATGAGCGAAGCGAAGCCCCGCATCTGGGACCAGTTCCTGACCGAACGCGACAAGGCGGTGCTGGCCGCCGCCGGCTACGGCGCGCTCGGCGCCTGGGGCGAGCGCCCCGCGCTGATCGTCGTGGACGTCAACTACGCCTTCTGCGGCGACAAGCCGGAGCCGATCCTGGAGTCCATCAAGAAGTGGCGCACCTCCTGCGGGGAGGACGCCTGGGAGGCGATCCCGGTGCTGCAGCGGCTGATCGACCTCTGCCGCGCCAAGGGCATCCCGGTCATCTACACCACCGGCATCCGCCGGCCGGACGGGTGGAACGGCGGGTCCTGGCTGTGGAAGTCGAAGCGCGGCGGCGAGCGCCCGAAGGTCGACGCCACGGGCCTCGACGGCAACACCATCGTGGACGAGATCGCGCCGGGGCCGCGCGACATCGTGGTGCGCAAGGAGAAGCCGTCGGGCTTCTTCGGCACGCCGCTCGGCAGCTACCTGCAGATCCTCGGCTGCGACAGCGTGATCGTCACCGGCACGACGACCTCGGGCTGCGTGCGGGCGACCGTCATCGACGCCTTCTCGCAGAACTTCCGGGTCACCGTCGTCGAGGACGGCTGCTTCGACCGTTCGCAGGCGAGCCACGCGATCAACCTCTGCGACATGAACGCCAAATACGCCAACGTGCTCGACTCCGAGACGGTGCTCGCCCACCTGCGCGAGCTGCCGCAGGGGATGTTCGACCTGCCGTCGGGCTCCGGCGTCAACCCCGCGAACGTCTGGTACTGACCCCCCTCATCCGACAGGAGACTCTCCCCATGTCCGACATCTGGGATCCCTTCCTCACCGAGCGCGACCGCCAGGTCTTCGCGGCCGGCGGCTTCGGCGCCAAGGGCGGCTTCGGCAAGCGGCCTGCCTTCCTGATCATCGACGTCTCCTGGGCCTTCTGCGGGGAGAAGTCGGAGCCGATCCTCGACTCCATCAAGAAATGGCCGAACAGCTGCGGCGAGGACGCCTGGGTGGCGATCCCCTACATCGCCAAGGTGGCCGACGCCTGCCGCGCCAAGGGCCTGCCCGTCATCTACACGACCGGCGTCGTCCGCGAGGACAAGTGGGACATCGGCAGCTGGGGCTTCAAGAACTCCCGCGTGAGCGAGGATGCGGCGACCGCATCGGCCAAGGCGCGCGTCAACCTGCCCGACGGCAACGAGATCGTCTCGGATATCGCGCCGGAGCCGCAGGACATCGTGGTCCTGAAGCAGAAGCCCTCCGGCTTCTACGGCACCAACCTCCTCGCCTACCTGCAGCTGCTCGGCTGCGACAGCGTCTTCGTGGTCGGAACGACCACGTCCGGCTGCGTGCGTGCGACCGTCATCGACGCCTTCTCCAACAACATCCGCGTCGCGGTGATCGAGGAGGGGTGCTTCGACCGGGTGCAGGCGAACCACGCCATCAACCTCGCGGACATGCACGCCAAGTATGCCGACGTGGTGAAGACCGAGGAGGTGCTGGCCTTCATCGACACCCTGCCGGCCGGGATGTTCGACCTGCCCAAGGGCAAGGCGGCCTGAGCGCCGCCGGTCCCGGGGACGGCGGCCGTCAGCGGTCGCCGTCGCCGCCGTCCACCGCCGAACCGGGGAGCCGCCCATGGCCCGCAGGGAAGACTTCGAAGAGCATTGCTGGAAGGACACGATCGACGCGGACACCCTGAAGGTCTATTCGGCCTACGCGCGGGAGACCTTCGTGGGGCCGAACCCGGCCGTCATCGCGATCGACCTCTACAATTCCGCCTACCGGGGCGGACCCAGGCCGCCGGTGGAACTGCAGGCCGAGTTCCCGAGCTCCTGCGGGATCAACGCCTGGGCGGCGCTGGAGCCGACCAGGCGGCTCTTCGCGGCGGCGCGGCTCGCCGGGGTGCCGATCTTCTACTGCACGTCGGAGACGCGGCCGCAGAGCCGGCCGTCGATCCGCGTCAACGCCACGCGGCGGCAGCGGACGACGTCCTTCCCGGACGACTTCGTCATCCATCCGGAGCTCGCGCCGGCGCCGGAGGACGTAGTCATCACCAAGCAGCGGGCCTCCATCTTCGCCGGCACGCCGCTCGTCTCGCACCTGACGGTGCTCGGGGTCAGGAGCCTGATCGTCTGCGGGGAGAGCACCTCGGGCTGCGTCCGGGCGAGCTGCGTCGACGGCTACTCGAGCGGCTACCACGTGACGCTCGTCGAGGAATGCACGTTCGACCGGTCGGACCTGATCCACAAGGTCAACCTGTTCGACCTCCACCACAAGTACGCGGACGTCATGAAGGTCGACGAGGTGATCGGGCATCTCGGCGGGCTCGCCGGGCACCGCGCCGCGGCGGAGTGACCGGCCGGCTCACGGCCCCCACTGCTGCTGCCGGCGCATCTCGCCGATCATGCAGTTGACGGACTCGCGTCCCTGGGCCGGCACGACCGCCGGCTCGGGGTCCGGGGCGGCGCTGATCTCGCGGATGAGCTTCGTGCGTGTGGCCTCGATGATCTCGGTCCGGCTGCGGATCGGGACCACGAAGGCGCCGACCCCGCCGATGACGCAATCCTCGTAGTAGCGGTCCAGGTTCTCCATGTCGCCGAAGCCGTTCGGGCGCTTCAGCATGAAGGGCAGGCCGTTGATGATGATGTCGGCCGCGACCGCCTCGTCGCGGGCGCGGTTGACGGCGCGCCCGGTGTTGTTCGGGCCGTCGCCCGAGATGTCGATGACCCGCCGCTCGGCGTCGAAGCCGCTCTGCTCGAGGAGACGGACCGAGAAGTCGATGGCGGCCGAGATCGAGGTCGAGTAGACGCGGCCGATCGGCGCCTCGGCGAGCTGGTCCGCGAAGGCGTTGGCGCTGGCCGCCCCCTCGATCACGGTCCAGGGCATGACGACCTTCTGCTCGGCGACCCCCGACCACTCCACGTAGGCCACGGCGATTCGACCGATCGCGCCCTTGCGGATGGCGGCGTGCACGGCCGGGGAGCGCAGGGCCTCGACGTAGCCCTCGCGCTGGAGCTGCTGCTCGTCGGGATCCATGGAGCGCGAGACGTCGACCGCCAGGACGAGCGCCAGGTCGACTTCCTTTCCGCCCTCGGCGGCCACCGCTCCGCAGGCGACGGCCGCGACGAGACCAAGGGATAGCAGGGTCGCGAGAGACTGCCGCATCGTCCGACCTCCAAGGCCCCCGGAGACCAGTTTGGCACGACGCGCGGAGGCGGCAAGAGGCGATCGGGAGCAGGCGCGGCGGATTGGCGAAAAGAGGACGGGGCTCCGTTCAGCCGCCCGCGCGCTCGCCGAGGTCCCAATAGAGCCCGGCCATGATGGCCAGGCCCTCGCGCGCGATGGCGATCGGCAGGTGCTCGTTCGGGGCGTGCTGGAGGCAGCCGGGGTAGGAATGCGGGATCCAGACGGTCGGCAGGCCAAGGCGGTCGGAGAAGATGGAGTTGGGCAGCGAGCCGCCGAGGTTGGGGAGAATGGCGGGCTCGGCGCCGAGGGTGGCGGCGAGCGAGGCGGCGACCCGGCGGACCCAGGGATGGTCCGGATCGAGCCGGCTCGCCAGGAAGACGGCGTCGGTCGGGTCCTTCACCACGACCCGATGGTGGCCCGCGGCGGCCAGGGCCTCGCGCACGGCCGGAACGATGCCGTCCGGGTCGACGCCGACGGGGAAGCGCAGCTGGACGCGGGCGCGGGCGCGCGGCGGGATGGCATAGAGGGGCCGGGCGAGGTTGCCGCACTCGAACTCCATCACCTCGAAGGAGCTCCAGGCATACACCTTCTCCTCCGGGGTCAGGCCCGGCTCGCCCCACCACGCGTCGATCGGCGGGTCGCCCGGCTCGGGCGCGATCCGGCAGGACTGCAGCGCGCGGCGGACGTTGTCGGGGATGGTGCCGGGGGTCAGCGCCGGAACCTTGATCCGGCCGGTGCAGTCGACGAGATCCGTGATGGCGTGGCAGAGCTCGATGCCCGGGTTCGCCAGGATGCCGCCCCAGTTGCCGGAATGCTGGAAGTCCTTGCGGGCCTCGATCGAGAGCTCGAACGAGATGCCGCCGCGGGCGCCGAGGAAGAGGGTCGGCCGGTCGAGCGCGAGGCGCGGACCGTCGGAGGCGACGAGGACGTCCGCGGCGAGGTCGGCGGCGTGCGCGGCGCAGACCTCGTCGAGGCCGAGGGACCCGCATTCCTCGCCCATCTCGATCAGATACTTGACGTTGAAGCCGAGGCGGCCGCGCAAGGCCAGCACCGCTTCGAGGGCCGCGATGTTGACGCCGTGCTGGCCCTTGTTGTCCGCGGTGCCGCGGCCGTACCAGCGGCCGTCGCGCTCCGTCAGGACGAAGGGCGCGAGGCCCGGCTCCCACAGGGTGTCGAGGCCGGCGACCACGTCGCCGTGGCCGTACTGGAGCACGGTGACGAGCGCCGGGTCCTCGATCCGCTCGGCGAGCAGGAAGGGCCCGGGCGCGGCCGGATGTTCCCAGATCGCGGTCGTGAAGCCCAGGCGCCGGAAGGTCGGGACCATCTCATCGGTCAGGTAGCGGGCGAGGTCGCCGGCATGCTCGGCCATGCGGCTGACGGTCGGGATCGCCACGCGCCGGCGCAGGTCCGCCTCGAAGCGGCCGTCGTCGAGCATGCGGACGGCCGCCGCGACGGCCTCGGCGCGGGACGGGGCGGCGGTCATGGGGAGGTCCTTTCCAGGGCCGGCGCCAGGCGCCGAGGCAGGGAGAGATCGAGGTCGAAATGGCAACGGACGGTGCCGCCCGGCACCGCCCGCTCGGCCGGCGCCTCGCGGCGGCAGCGGTCCTCGGCGAAGGGGCAGCGCGGGTGGAAGCGGCAGCCGGGCGGCGGCGCGGCCGGGCTCGGCAGTTCGCCGCGGATCGGGTGCAGGCTGCGGTCGGCGACGTCGAGGTCGGGGGCGGCGTCGATCAGGAGGCGCGTGTAGGGGTGCCGCGGGGCGCGGAACAGGGTCTCGGCATCGGCGGTCTCGACCAGTTCGCCGAGATACATGACCCCGATGCGGTCGGCCATGACGCGCACGACCGCCAGGTTGTGGGTGATGAAGAGGCTGGTGAGGCCCAGCCGGGTCTCCAGGTCGCGCAGGAGGTTCAGGATCTGGGCCTGGACGGAGACGTCGAGCGCGCTCGTCGGCTCGTCGAGGATGAGGAACTCCGGCTCGCCCGCGAGTGCGCGGGCGATGCTGATGCGCTGCCGCTGCCCGCCGGAGAACTGCTGCGGGATCTTGTCCGCGTCGGCGGGCGACAGGCCGACCTGGACCAGGAGTTCCGCGACGCGCTCCCGGACCGCCGCCCTGCCCTGCCGGAGGTCGTTGACGACGATCGGCTCGGCGACGATGTCGGCGATGCGCCAGCGGCCGTTGAGCGACGAAAAGGGGTCCTGGAAGATCATCTGCAGGCGCGGCCGGCCGCCATGGTCGCGGGGGCGCAGGTCGACGCGGCCGGCGGTCGGGGGGACCAGGCCGGCGACGATGCGGCCGAGCGTGGTCTTGCCGCAGCCGCTCTCGCCGACGAGGCCGAAGGTCTCGCCCTCCCGGATGGCGAGGCTCACGCCGTCGACGGCGCGAATGCCCGGGCGGGCGCGGCCGGCCAGGCGCTCCAGCAGGCCCGACCTCTGGGCGTAGACCTTGCTGACCCGGTCGAGCACCAGGAGGTCCGGCGCGGCGGTCACGAGGCGGCCCTCCCGAGCGGGAAGAAGCAGGCGTGCCGGGTCGGACCTTCGCCACCGAGGGCGGGCACGACGGACCGGCAGGGCTCGCCGGCGCGCGGGCAGCGGGGGTGGAAGGCGCAGCCCGGGGGCGTCGCGCCGAGACCCGGCATGGCGCCGGGGATCTGCTCGAGCCGCACCGTGCCGTCGGCCTGCACGGCGGGTGTCGCGCCGATCAGGCCGGCCGTATAGGGGTGGCGCGGGGCATGCACGATGTCGGCGACCGGACCCTCCTCGACGATCCGCCCGGCGTAGAAGACGGCAACCCGGTCCGCCATCTTGGCGATCACGCCGAGATCGTGGGTGATCAGCATCATGGCGACGCCGGTCTCGGCGCGCAGGTCCTTCAGGAGCTCGAGGATGTGGGCCTGGACGGAGACGTCGAGGGCGGTGGTCGGCTCGTCGGCGATGACCAGGACCGGCTCGGCACAGAGGGCGAGCGCGATGACGATGCGCTGGCGCTGGCCGCCGGAGAGCTGGTGCGGATAGCGGGCGAGGGTCGCCTCGGGGTTGGGCAGGCCGACGCGGGCGATCCAGCCCGCGGCACGGCGGCGGATCTCGTCGGGGCCGAGGTCGAGATGCGCCCGCATGGTATCGGCGAGCTGGCGGCCGACGGTCAGGACCGGGTTGAGGCTCGTCATCGGGTCCTGGAAGACGCAGCCGACCCGGCCGCCCCGGACCTTGCGCAGCGCGGCCGGCGGCAGGCCGTCGATGCGCTCGCCGGCGAGCGTGATCGTGCCCGCGGTGCGGCGCAGCGGCGGGACCAGGAGGTCGACGACCGCCGCACCGGTCACGGACTTGCCGGCGCCGGATTCGCCCACGATGCCGAGCACCTCGCCGCGGCCGACCGCGAAGGAGATGCCGTCCAGCGCCTTCAGGCGCAGCGACCCGCGGCGGATCTCGACCGTCAGGCCCTCGACGGCGAGAAGCGGAGCGGCGAGCAGCGGGGCGGCGCTCACGACCGGGTCCTCAGCCGCGGGTTGTAGACGTCGCGCAGGTGGTCGCCGAGCACGTTGACCGAGACCACGAAGAGCACCAGCAGGATGCAGGGGAAGATCGAGATCCACCACTCGCCCGATTGCAGGAAGTTGTTGCCGTTGCGGATCAGGGTGCCGAGCGAGGGCTGGGTGACCGGGATGCCGATGCCGAGGAAGCTCAGCGTCGCCTCGGTGATGATGGCGACGCCGAGGTTGACGGTGGCGACCACGAGCACCGGCGCCATCACGTTCGGGAGGATGTGCAGGAGCAGGATCGCGGGCGTACCGCGGCCGGTGACGCGGGCGGCGGAGACGTAATCCTGGTCACGCTCGACGAGCACCGAGGCGCGGATCGTGCGGGCGTACTGGACCCAGAAGGCGATGCCGATGGACACGACCACGATGACGGTGCCGGCGTTGCCGCCGTGGAGGCCGAGCGCCCGGGCGGCGCCGTCGATGATCATCGCCAGGAGCAGCGCCGGGTAAGCGAGCTGGACGTCGGCGACGCGCATGATGAGCGCGTCGGTCTTGCCGCCCGTGAAGCCGGCGAGGAGGCCGAGGCCGCCGCCGAGGACGAGGCCGATCAGCACCGACAGGACGCCGACCACGATGGAGGTCCGGAGGCCGTAGGCCATCGCGGCGACGAGGTCGCGGCCCTGGTCGTCGGTGCCGAGCGGGAAGCGCGGGTCGCCGTCCGGCTTCCAGATCGGCGGCGTCAGCGCGTCGAGCACGGACATGCCGGCGAACGAGAAGGGGTTGGGGGTGACCAGGGGAACGACGATCACGTAGGCGAGCAGGAGGACGAGCATCACGGCCGCGAGGCTCGGGCCCGGGGCGGCCGCGACCGTGCCGGCGAGGCGGCGCAGCGGGCCGGGGCGCGGGGCGGCGACGGCGGCGTCCGTCATGGCGTCACCGGCCGAGCACGCGCGGGTCGATCAGCGGATAGGCGATCTCGACCGCGAGGTTGATGACCATGAAGACGGCCCCGACGAAGATCAGGTAGACGGCGATGACCGGCACGTCGGCGGCCTGCACGGATTGCAGGAACAGGGTGCCGAGGCCCGGCCAGGCGAAGACGTTCTCGGTGACGACCGAGAAGGCGATGATGTTGCCGAGCTGCAGGCCCAGCATGGTGATGACCGGCAGCGCGGTGTTCTTCAGGGCGTAAAGGCCCCAGATCCGCGCCTCCGAGAGGCCGCGGGCGCGGGCGAAGCGGATGTGCTCGGCAAGGCCGACCTCCATCAGCTGGGTCCGGATCAGGCGGATCACGAAGGTCGACTGGAAGGTGGCGAGCGTGATCGCCGGGAGCACGATGGCGCGCCAGCCGGAGGCGGTCAGCAGGCCCGTGGTCCAGGCGCCGACCTGGACCGTCTCGCCGCGCCCGAAGGAGGGCAGCAGCTTCATCTGCACCGAGAAGATCGCGATCAGGGCGATGCCGACGACGAAATTCGGCAGGGTGACGCCGGCCGCGCTGGCGAACATGACCAGGCGGGCGGGGATGGAGCGGGGGGCGACGCCGCAGAGGATGCCGAGCGGCACGCCGACGAAGAGGGTGATCAGCAGGCTGACGAAGGCGAGTTCCAGGGTGGCTGGCAGGCGCTCGGCGATCAGCTTCGCGACCGGCTCCTGGGTGCGGTAGGAGAGCCCGAAGTCGCCCTGGAGGAGCTTGCCGAGAAAGCCGACGAAGCGGGCCGCGAGGGGCTGGTCGAGCTGGAGTTCGCGCACCAGGGCGGCGCGCTCGGCCTGGCTGGCGTCGGCGGAGAGGAGCGCGGCGAGCGGATCGCCCAGGTTGGCGACGAGCAGGAAGGCGATCAGGCTGATGACGAGGAGCACGACGAGGGTCTGGCCGACGCGGGATGCGAGATAGAGGAGCACGGCCGGGTCCTTCGCTGCAGGCGGGCGGACGGTGCGGGCGGAGCGGCGTCCGATCCGCCCCGCCCGTGTCTCGATCGCCGGTCGGCCTCTACTTCACGACGAAGTAGCGGAGCGGATAGCCGAGGTCGGCGGGCTGGACGACCGTCACGCTGTCCTTCACGCCCCACAGGATCTTCAACTGGTGGATCGGGATGTAGGCCGCATCCTCCTTCATCAGCGCGAAAGCCTGGCGGATCTGGCCGAGGCGCTTGGTGCGGTCGCGCTCCTTGCCGATGTCGGCGATCAGGCGGTCCACCTCGGGGTTGGAATAGCCGCCGATGTTGAAGGCGCCGAGGCCGGACTTCGGGTCGCGGGTGGCGACGATCGAGGTGAAGAACAGGTGGGCGTCGTAGGTGGCGGGCGAATAGCCGACGAGGACGAGGCTGGTGTCGTAGTCCGGCGGGTTGATCTGCTTCGCCCAGCGGGCGGTCGGGGCGATGCGCGGCTCGACCGTGATGCCGATGCGCTGGAGGGAGGCCGCGATGGCGAGGCAGGTCGCCTCGTCGTTCATGAAGCGGTCGTTGGTGCAGTCCAGGTTGACCGTGAAGCCCTTCTCCCAGCCGGCCTCGGCCATCAGGGCCTTGGCCTTGTCGACGTCGGCCACCACGGGCTTGCCGAGCTCCGCGTCGAAGCCCTCGACCTCCTTGCCGATCGGCAGGCCGACCGGGGTGGAGAGCTTGCGCATGACGCGGTTCTGGATGGCGGTCGTGTCGATGGCGAGCGTCATGGCCCTGCGGACGCGGACGTCCTTGAACGGGTTCTTCGACTTCTCGCTGCCGTGCAGGAGATTGTCGCGGGCGATGTCGGGCTGCATGTAGATGGTGCGCAGGTCGGAGCCGGCCTGGACGCGCAGGCCCTTGGTCTCCTCGATGCGCTGCACGTCCTGGGGCGGCAGGCCGTCGACCATGTCGACCTCGCCGGTGACGAGGGCGGAGACGCGGGTGGCCGGGTTGGCGATGACGAAGAAGGTCGCCTGGTCGATGTTGCCGGTGATCTTGTCCCACCAGCCGGGATTGGCGGCGAAGACCGTCTTCACCCCGGGGTCGCGCTCCTTGATCACGTAGGGGCCGGTGCCCATGGCGTTGCGGTTGGCGAAGGTCTCGGTCTGGTTGTTGGCCGAGCCGGGCTGGACGGCGCCGTTCGCCTCCGCCCATTCCTTGTCCATGATGAACCAGTTGACGATCATGGCGGGCAGGATCGGCGTCGGCGCGCCGGTCTTCACGACGACCTTGTGGTCCCCCGCCTTCTCGATCGACGCGATGGCGGCGAGGTTGGCCTTGACGCCGCCGGCCTTGGCGCGGTTCAGCGAGAAGACCACGTCGTCGGCGTCGAAGGCGTTGCCGTTCGAGAACTTGACGCCCTGGCGGAGCGTGAACTCCCACGTCAGGTCGTCGACCTGCTTCCACTCGGTGGCGAGCGCGGGCTCGAGCTTCAGGTCAGCGCCGCGGCGGACGAGCGGCTCGTAGACGTTGGAGAGCACCGCGAAGATGAGGGTGTTGGAGACGGCGTGCGGGTCGAGCGTGTAGGCGTCGAGGGGGCCGGCGAACTTGAAGTTCGCCGCGCCGGCCGGGCCGGCAAGGGCGGCGGCGGCCAGGCCGGCGACCGCGAGAGAGCGTGTGAGGGCGGCGGCTTTCCTGAACATCGGCGTCTCCCGCGATGGCGGTGGTTTCCCTTGGGCCGGTCGGCCGGGGAGTCACTTTAAGCTTGAAGGACCCGGGCGCAAGGGGGTCGCGGCGCGCAGGGATGCTCCCCGGCGCGCGGCAGCCATAAAATGTTGAAGCTTGAAGTTCCCGCGGGGCGTCCGCATCATCGCGGCCGAGCGGGCGACCGTCCGCCGGACCCGACCATAAGGACAGCCATGCCGGTCCCCCGTCCCGACGACCCCTTCGCCTTCTCCGGAATCCGCCCGCAGATTCGCGACCTGAAAACCGAGAACATCGCCCTTCTCGCGGTCCGCGCGCAGTCGATTCCGGACGTGATTCCGCTCTGGTACGGCGAGGGCGACATCGTCACCCCGGCCTTCATCCGGGAGGCCGCGAAGGCGGCGATGGATGCGGGCAAGACCTTCTACGAGCCCAACATGCGCGGGGCGGCCGGGCTCGTCGCGGCGCTGTCGGAGTATCAGACGCGGCTCTACGGGCGGCCGATCGCGCCGAGCCGGTCGACGGTCATGCCGGGCGGCATGCAGGCGGTGTTCATGGCCCTGTCGCTCGTCGCCGAGCCGGGCGCGAACGTCGTCTTCGTCGAACCGCAGTGGCCGAACATCGCGGCGGCCATCCACCTGGTCGGCGCCGAGCCGAGGCCGGTGGCGCTCGGCTTCGACACCGACTGGCGGCTCGACCTCGACCGGCTGTTCGCGGCCTGCGACGCGCGCACCAAGGCGATCATGTTCTCCTCGCCGTCGAACCCCTGCGGCTTCACGGTGACCCGGGAGGAGATGAAGGCGCTCCTCGACTTCAGCCGCCGGACGGGGATCTGGATCATCTCCGACGAGGTCTACGGCCGGCTCTGGTTCGAGGCCGAGGCGGCGCCGTCGATCCTGGAATTCGCCGAGGAGGACGACCGGGTGATGGCGGTCAACAGCTTCTCCAAGGCCTGGGCCATGACGGGCTGGCGGATCGGCTGGCTGACCCATCCCGTCTCGGTCGCGCCGCAGCTCGCCGCCATGACGCAATACGTCAACTCGGGCGTGTCCCCCTTCGTGCAGGCGGGAGCGGAGGTGGCGATCCGGGAAGGCGAGCCCTTCGTTCAGGAGGTCAAGGCGCGGATCCGGACGGGGCTCGACATCGCCTACGACCGGCTCGGGCGGCTGAACAGCGTGGAGCTGCCCGACAAGCCGCGCGGCGGCATGTACGCCTTCTTCCGGCTCAAGGGCGAGCCGGACTCGGCGGCGGCCTGCATGCGGATCCTGGAGGAGGCCCATGTGGGGCTGGCGCCCGGCAACCTCTTCGGCGCGGTCGGACGGCCGTTCATCCGCATGTGCGTCTTCCGCGACCCGGCGGTGGTCGAGGTCGCGGTCGACCGCATCGCCGGCGCGCTCGGCTGACGGGGGACGCCATGATCGCCGACCTGCTCGCCCGCCTGATCGCCTTCCCGACGGTCTCCAGCGCGTCCAACCTCGACTGCCTCGGCTGGATCGAGGCGGAACTCGCCGGCCCGAACACCACCTTCCGCCGCTTCCCGAACGAGGACGGCACGAAGGCGAACCTGCTTGTCACGATCGGACCCGAGGCGCCCGGGGGGCTCCTGCTCTCCGGCCACACCGACATCGTGCCGACCGAGGGGCAGGCCTGGACGGGCGATCCCTTCGCGATGCGGCGGGCGGACGGCCGCCTCGTCGGGCGTGGGGCGACCGACATGAAGGGCTTCCTGGCGGTCATGATGGCGCTGGCCCAGTCGCTCGACCCCGGCCGCCTGACGCGGCCTCTCCACCTCGCCTTCAGCTACGACGAGGAGGTCGGCTGCACGGGGGTCGGCTGCATGGCGGAATGGGTCGGAGCGTCCGGCCTCGCGCCGCGGCTCGCGGTCATCGGCGAGGCCTCGTCCATGCGGCTCATCGACGGCCACAAGGGCGGACTGATCGGCTGGGGCGTGGTGACGGGCAAGCCGGGCCACTCATCCCAGCCGGACCGCTACGTCAACGCCGTGATGGCGGCCGCCGAGGTGATCTCGTTCATCTCCCGGATCCGGGCGGAGATGCGCGAGACCGGGCCGCGCGCGGACGGGTTCGACCCGCCCTACAGCACGATCCAGGTGAACACCATCAAGGGCGGCCTGCACGGCAACATCGTCGCCGAGAGCTGCCGCTTCTTCTGGGAGATGCGGGTGGTTCCGGGCGCGGACGACTGGGCCGTGTTCGAACGGTTCCGCGACTTCGCCGCGCGCGAGGTCGAGCCCGCCATGAAGGCCGTCGATCCGGGCACGGGCATTGCCTTCGAGATCCTGTCGCGCATTCCCGCGCTGAAGCCCGAGCCGGCGGCGAACCTCGCCCCGCTGGCCCGGCTCCTCGACAGCCCGGTGCCCCGCAAGGTCGCGTACGGCACCGAGGCCGGGATCTTCCAGAAGGCCGGCGTGCCGTCCGTGGTCTGCGGCCCCGGCGACGTCGCGCAGGCGCACCAGCCGGACGAGTTCATCGCCGAGGCGGACCTGCAGGACTGCTTCCGGGTGATGGAGCGGCTGGTCGGGAACGAACTGATGTGAGGTGGGGTCGGGCTTGCTTGATCCGGTCCGGCCCCCGCGGGGTGCGCCGGGCATAGCGGTATACCCACCCCTCCACCCGCATCCGACGCCGTCGGCGTGCACCCACCCCTCAGCCCGCATCCCCGGCCGAAGCGCCGGGGCCCGGCGCATTCCCCCCGCCGCAGCGCTGCGATCTGCCCCCCGCGCTGGATCCCGGATCGGCGGCGCGTTCCGCGCCTTGTCCGGGAATGCGGGGGAGAGGCTGGGAGTCCTCTTGATCGGCGTTCGCCGGGAGAGGGACGTCCAAACGGCAAGGATCTCGACAGCGGATGGTGGATGTGGAGCAGCAGGCCTGGGCTCGCCGTCCCTTGCCCTCCACCGCCTAGCAACCCATAAAGCGAGACATGACCAAATATCTGATCTCCTTCCCCAGCGAGGCCATGGCGCTTTCGGCCGAGGACCTCGCGCTCGCCGACGTCGACTCCCATGCGGTGATCGAAGAAGCCAAGGCCGCCGGGGTCTATGTCTTCGGCGGCGGCATCGCGGAGCGAATCTCCCCGGTGCTGGTCTCCGCCGACGGGTCGGTGTCCCCCGACACATACCCCGGCAGCCGCCTCACCGGCGGGTTCACCGTGCTCGAACTGCCGACCCGCGCGGAGGCCGTGGAATGGGCCCGGAAGCTCGCGGCCGCGTGCCGCTGCCCGCAGGAGCTCCGCGAGTTCATGTACGACCCGGCGAGCTGACCGGACGGGGCGCTCCGAGTCTCGGCGCATTCGAGGACCATCTCCCGCGCCCTTTGGCCCCTCACCGTTCGCCGGGACGGTGCCTTCCTGCCCCGACCGTCCCCCCGGTGTCATCCCGGCCATCGAGCCGGGACCTAATGGCCGTTCGTCCTGCAAGCCGGCGTCCGGTGGCACGGACGTGCCCCGCGGGACCGCCGAATAGGCCGGCTCGATGGCCGGGGTGACACGTGTGGGGGCTTTGCCGGAACGGTGCCGTCGTGCGCTCGGCGACTGCCGGGCTCGCTACTCCCGACCCTTGGCGTGCCCTCCGCCGCAGGGAACGCGCCCCGTTGACAAGCCGTCGGCGGCAGGCGTAGCCTCAACCGTATACAGTATACGGTTAGCCGGCGAGGCATGGGATGGCCCGGGGCAGCATCGCGTCCGTCAGAAGCGTGACCCGGCGCGACAGCCTCGGCGAGCAGGTCTATGCCGACCTCCTGGGCAAGCTCCAGCGCGGGCGGATCGGGCCGGAGGAACGGCTCGTCGACGTCGAGCTCGCGCGCGGATACGGCCTGTCGCGCATGCCGGTCCGGGAGGCGCTGCTGAGGCTCGTCGCCGAAGGCTACCTCATCGGCACGACTCGCGGCTTCACGGTGCCGGCGCTCTCGCTCCAGGATATCCGCGACATCTTCGAAATCCGGCGCCTGCTCGAGCCGCAGGCCGCCGCCAACGCCGCGCGCGACATGGATGCCGGCACGGAGGCGAAGCTCGCCGAGGCGCTGGCGGAATGCCGGCGGGCGCATGCGGCCGACGACATCGACGGGATGATCCTCTCCAACGTGGCGTTCCGGTCGGCCTGGCTCGGGGCGGTCGCCAACCGGCGGCTCGCCGAGACGATCGGACGCTTCGTCGACCACGTGCAGACGGTCCGGCTCGCCACGCTGCAGGACCGGGAAACCCGCCGGATCGTGGTCGAGGGACTGGCGGGCATCTTCGACGCCTTCCGGGCGCGCGACCCCGCGCTCTCCGAGACCCGCATGCGGGGCTTCGTGGACCATGCGCGAGCCGCCTTCTTCCGAGCCGCCGGAGCCGAGGGGCACGAGGACGAACCGGCGGCGCCCAGAGCCCGCGCGACAGGGAGACCGTCGTGATCAAGCCGCATCCCCTCAAGGGCCCCAACAAGTTCAAGCTCGGCGTCTTCTCCGCCAACGCGGACGGGGGGCTCGCCATCACGGACGTGCCGGAGCGCTGGCGGGCGAGCTGGGACGACAACCTGGCGGCCGTCGGCATCGCGGACCGGGCAGGCCTGGAGTTCTTCCTGCCGATCGCGCGCTGGAAGGGCTTCGGCGGCAAGAACCGGGTGCGGGAGTGGTCCTTCGAGACCTTCACGTGGGCGGCGGGGCTGGCGGCCTCCACCGAACGGATCGGCCTCTTCATGACGGTCCACGTGCCGATCGTGCATCCGGTCTACGCCGCCAAGGCGCTGGCGACCGTCGACCACATCTCGGGCGGGCGGGCCGGGCTCAACATCGTGTGCGGCTGGAACCCGGCCGAGTTCGGCATGTTCGGGATCGAACTCGGCGACGACGGCTACGGCCGGGCGGGCGAGTGGATCGACGTCATCGACCGCTGCTACGGGACCCAGCAGCCCTTCGACTTCGACGGCAAGTACTACAAGCTGAAGCAGGTCGTCTCGCGGCCGGCGAGCGTGCAGGTCCCGCGGCCCGTCACCATGAACGCCGCCTTCGGCCCGCCGGGGCGGGACTACGCGGCGCGCTACTGCGACTTCCTGTTCTCCACCTTCACGGACATCGAGGACGGCCGCCGGCACGTCACCGACATGCGCGAGCGGTCGAAGGCCTACCAGCGCGAGGTCGGCGTCTACACGGTCTGCCATGTGGTGGCGCGCGAGACGCAGAAGGAGGCGGAGGACTATTACCAGCGCTACGCGGTCACCGAGGCGGACCACGCCGCCGTCGACCTGCACATGAGCCAGAAGGCGGAGTTCGCCAACTCCCACGACAAGCGCGCCTTCGACCTCTACCGCAAGCGCTTCGCCGGCGGAGCGGGCTCCTACCCGCTGGTCGGCACGCCGGAGTTCATCGTCGAGGAGATGCTGAAGATCTCCAACGAGGGCTACGCGGGCGCGGCGCTGACCTTCGTCAACTACGCCTACGAGCTGCCCTTCTTCTGCGACCGGGTCCTGCCGCTGATGAAGCAGGCCGGGCTCCGGGTGGTCTGAGGAGCAAGGGGGATGACCGTCATGACCCGGCCGACCGGCAGGACCTCGGGAGGCGCGCGCTTCAAGCTCGGCATGCGGTCGCTCGTCGGCGGGGTGACGGTGATCGGCGCCCACGGTCCGGACGGCCACCCGGTCGGCCTGACCGCGACCGCCGTGACGTCGCTGACCGCCGACCCGCCCTCGCTCCTCGTCTGCGTCAACCGGCAGAGCACGATCGCCTCGGCCCTCGGGGAGGACGCGGCCTTCTCGGTCAACGTGCTGACCGACCGGCAGACCGACGTGGCGCGCGCCTTCGGCGGGCAGATGGACGTGCGCGGGACGAGCCGCTTCGCCTTCGGCAACTGGATGCGCTCGGCGGAGAGCGAGGTGCCCCTCCTCGTCGGCTGTCGGGTCGCGTTCGACTGCACCGTCGCGCATGTGCACGACTGGGCCACCCACCACGTGGTCATCGGCACGGTGCGCGACATCCACTTCTTCGACGCGGAGGCCGGCCCCCTCGCCTATTGCGACGGCGGCTACCGGTCGGTCGTTCCGCTGCCGGGAGACGCCTGAGCCATGTTCGATCCGAAGCGGCCGACGCTGAAGTCCATGATCCACTCCGGGCGCTGCATCGGGGCGGCCTGGTTCTCGCTCGGCTCGGCGGCGATCGTCGAGCTGGCGGTCGCGTCCGGGCCGGACGCCGTCGTCATCGACATGCAGCACGGGCTGTGGGACCGGCGGGAGCTGGAGGCGGTGATCGGCGCGGTGCCGAGCCGGATCCCGGTCATCGTGCGGGTCGCGGAGAACTCGGCGCTCGCCATCGGGACGGCGCTCGACGCGGGTGCGGAGGGCGTGATCGTGCCGCTCGTCGAATCCGCCAAGCAGGCGCGGGCGGCGGTCCGGCATGCGATGTACCCGCCGAAGGGCCACCGCTCGGGCGGCGGCGTGCGGCCGCTCAAGGACTTCGTGCCCTATGTGGCGGGGGCGGACAGCATCGCGGTCATCGTGATGATCGAGACCGACGCGGGGCTCCAGGCGGCCGAGGAGATCGCGGCGGTCGAGGGCGTCGACATGATCTTCATCGGGACGGGCGACCTGTCGCTGTCGCTCGGCACCTTCCCGGCGCACCGGCACGACCACACGGTCGCCTGCGCGGACATCCACCGGATCTGCCGGGCGGCCTACATGCCCTGCGGGGTCTTCACCGGCCGGCCCGAGATGGCCGCCATGGCGCGCAGCCAGGGCTACCGGATGGTGACCACGGCGAACGACATCGACATCGTGCAGCGCGGCTTCGCCGAGGTGACGCGGCGCTTCCGCGACCCGCCGGCGCCCGTGCCGCCGCCGGCCGCCGAGCCCGCCTTGCCGCGCGCCGCCCGCGCCCCCGCCATCGAGCAGAAGTCGAAGGCCTGAGCCATGACGGACGCCCCCACCTCCTTCAAGGACCGGCTGCGGCTCGACGAGGCGGAGGGGGCCTGGTGGGACCAGGGCCGGCGCTACATGCTGATCAGGCCCGACGCGCTGATGGGCCTCTTCCTGAACCTCCCGGCGGAGCGGCGGGCGGAGGCCTTCGAGGCGCTCGCCCGCTCGATCACCCGCCAGGGCGCGGACAGCGCGCGCGCCTACCGGGCTATGGGCGGGGCGGGGCCGGGGCTCCTCGACATCGTGGCGGCGACCGCGCCGCAGCTCGGATGGGGGCGCTGGACTTTCTCGCTCGAGCCCGACCTGTTGCGCCTCACCGTCTCGAACAGTCCCTTCGCGGCCGGCTACGGCGCGTCCGACGCGCCGGTCTGCCATCCGATCCGGGGCATGATGACGGCGGTCGGCGAGATGGTGCTCGACCGGCCGGTGACGGTGGTGGAGACGGCCTGCGCCGCCATGGGGGCGCCGGACTGCCGGTTCGAGGCGCGCCCGGCGGGCGGGCCGGGGGCGGACTGAAACGAAACGAAAGCGGAGGGAGTGTCATGGGCAAGAGCAGCCTCGAGAAATTCGCCAAGGCCATCGCCAAGCGCCGGATCCGGGTCGTCGACCTGACGCAGGTGCTGAAGCCGTCGACGCCGGTCATCCAGCTGCCGCCGAACTTCGCGCCCTCGTCCCCCTTCTCGATCTCGGAGATCTCCCGCTACGACGACCGCGGGCCGGCCTGGTACTGGAACAACATCGCCTGCGGCGAGCACACCGGCACGCATTTCGACGCGCCGATCCACTGGATCTCGGGCCGGCACCTCGCCGACGGGGCGACCCACACGATCGACCCGCAGCGCTTCATCGCGCCGGCCTGCGTGCTCGACTTCTCCCGGGACTGCGCCCGCGACGAGCGCTTCCTCGTGACGCCCGGCCACGTCAAGGCCTGGGAGAAGGAGCATGGCCGCATCCCGAAGGGAGCCTGGGCGCTGATGCGGTCGGACTGGTCGAAGCGGACCGACCCGGCCGCCTTTCTGAACATGAAGGAGGACGGGCCGCACGTGCCCGGGCCGAGCCCGGACGCGGTGCGCTACCTGGTCGAGGAGTGCGACGTGCAGGGCTGGGGCGTCGAGGCGGTCGGCACGGACGCCGGCCAGGCCTTCGCGTTCGAGCCGCCCTTCCCGGCGCATGCGCTGATGCACGGGGCGAACAAGTTCGGGCTCGCGAGCCTCTGCAACCTCGACCAGCTGCCGCCCACGGGCGCGGTGCTCGTCACCGCGCCGCTGAAGATCGAGAACGGCTCGGGCAGCCCGCTGCGCGTGCTCGCGCTGGTCGAGGACGAAGACGAGGATTGAGACCCGGGCACCGGGACAAGGGGGACGAACCGATGGGCATCAGCAGGCGAACCTTCACCACCTCGGCGCTGGCGCTCGCCGGCGTCGGCCTCGCGCGGCCGGCGCGCGCCGCCGAGGTCACGCTCAACGCGGTGCATTTCACGCCCGCGCAGGTGAGCTACGCGCGGAGCTTCCTGGCCTTCGTGGCGAAGCTCAACGAGCGCGGCAAGGGCGTCGTGCAGATCAAGGTGCGCGGCGGGCCGGAGATCCTGCCGCTCGGCCAGCTCGGCGACGCGCAGAAGTCCGGCCTCGTCGACATGATCAACTGCCCGGCGGGGCCCTATCTCAACCTGGTGCCCGAAGGCGAGGTCTTCTCGGCGACGTCGAAGACCCCGGCGGAGCTTCGGGCCAACGGCGGCTTCGCGCTGATCAACGAGATCTACGGGAAGAAGGGCAACGCCTTCGTGCTCGCCCATGTGGACGGCGGGGCGGGCTTCCACATCTTCACGGTCGACGAGCCGCCGCGCGCCGCCGACGGCACGATCGACTTCTCCAAGCTGAAGATCCGCAGCTCCGCCCTCTACCGCGACTTCCTGGAGAAGCTCGGGGCGAGCGTGGTCGTGCAGGGGCCGGGCGAGGTCTACACGTCGCTGGAACGCGGCCTCGTCAACGCCAACGCCTATTCGATCGCCGGCTACTCGGGCTTCGGCTGGAACAAGTTCACCAAGTTCCGGATCGACCCGAGCTTCTTCCAGACCGACGTGCTGATCAGCGTCAACAAGGCCAAGTGGGACTCTCTGCCCGACGACGCGAAGAAGATCCTGCAGGAGGTGGCGATCGAGCACGAGAAGGAGAGCGTCGCGGCCAACCTCAAGATCACCGCCGACGAGGGCAAGGCCATGCTCGACGCCGGCATGAAGGTGGTGGAGATGCCGGAGGCGCAGAGGAAGCTGTTCCTGGAGACCGCGGCGAAAGAGAGCTGGGCGCGGCTCGAGAAGCGCGACCCGACCAACGTCGCCGCGCTCCGCGCGAAGTTCGGCTAGGCGACGCCGCCCGGCCCGGCCGGCTCCCGGTCCGCTCCGGCGGACGGGGCCCGGACCGGTGCGGGCGCATGCCCCTCCCCTCCTCCCTGCCGCCTTTCCCGGAGGCCACGGTGCAGAAAGTCTTCGGCCTCAGCGGGCTCGTCTCCAGTGCCCTGGCGGTGGTGACCCGCCTCATCCTCGGGGCCATCGTGCTCCTCGTCCTCTACGACGTGGCGATGCGCAACCTGGCGCGGCCGGTCGCCTGGACGGCGTCCTTCATCGAGATCCTGCTGATCTACGTCGCCTTCCTGCCCATGCCCTGGCTCGTGCGGCAGAAGGGGCACGTCTGCGCGGACTTCCTGCGCCACGCCCTGCCGCCGGGGGCGCGGCGGGCGGCGGAGAAGCTCGTCTGCCTGCTCGCGATCGGCATCTGCCTCTACCTCGGCGGCATCGCCTTCGAGCTCTTCGCCGAGAATGTCCGGACGGGCGCCTACGATGTGCGCTCCTTCGACGTGCCGCGCTGGTCGATCTACCTGCCGATGGTCGTCGGGATGTGGCTGTCGGCGGTGGAATTCCTTCGCTTCCTCTTCGGCGAGGACTCGCTCTACGCGGTCGACGTGCGCGACATCGAGGGGTTCTGAGCCATGGAGTGGTACACGGCGCTCGCGGTGATGATCGGCCTCATCCTGATGCTGATGGGCTTCGGGGTGCCGGTCGCCTTCGCGTTCTTCGCGACCAACATCGTGTCGATCTTCCTGTTCATGGGCGGCGGGCTGGGCATCCGCCAGATGGTCGCCAATTTCGGCGAGGCGGTGTCGATCTACGCGCTGACCCCGCTGCCGCTGTTCCTGGTGATGGGGAGCCTGTTCTTCCGGTCGGGGCTCGGCGACAACGTCTTCCACGCGGTCGACCTCTGCATCGGGCGCGTGAAGGCGCGGCTCTCCTACATCGTCGTCCTGTCCGGCGCGGTCTTCGCGGCACTTTCGGGGTCCAGCATCGCCAACACCGGCATGATGGGCTCCGCGATGGTGCCGGAGATGCTGAAGCGGGGCTACAAGCCGCACATGAGCTTCGGGCCGATCCTCGGGGCGGGCGGGCTCGCGGTGATCATCCCGCCCTCCTCGCTCGCCGTGCTGCTCGGGTCGCTCGCGCAGATCGACGTCGGTGCGCTGCTGATCGCCGGCTTCCTGCCGGGGCTGCTGCTCACCGCCTTCTACATGGCGCTGATCACCGTGCAGGCCGCCATCGACCCGGATGCGGCGCCGAACTACGACACGCCGGAGGCCTCGCTCGCCGAGAAGCTCTCCGCGGTGGCGGCGAACGTGATCCCGATGGGCGTGATAGTCTTGCTGGTGATCGGCTCGATCATCCTCGGCATCGCGTCGCCGACCGAGTCGGCCGCGCTCGGCTGCCTCGGTGTGACGGGCCTGCTCCTCGCCTACCGGCGCTTCTCGTGGTGGGTCGTATGGCGGTCGCTCGACGACGCCATGAAGGTCTCGGGCATGACCTTCCTGATCATCGCCGCCTCGACCACCTTCGCGCAGGCGCTCGCCTTCTCGGGGGCGTCGAACGGCATGATCCAGTGGTTCCTGTCCTTCGACCTGTCGCCCTACGCCATGCTGTTCGTGATGATCGGCATCATCCTGCTGCTCGGGATGTTCATGGACCAGCTCTCCATGATGCTGATCACACTGCCGGTCTTCATCCCGATCGCCAAGCAGCTCGGCTTCGACCAGGTGTGGTTCGGACTCCTGCTCCTGCTGTCCTACGAGGTCGGCTTCACCACGCCGCCCTTCGGGCTCTTGCTCTTCATCATGCTCGGCGTCGCGCCCCCGGGGACGACGCTGAAGACCGTGTCGCTCGCCGCCCTTCCCTACATCCTCTGCACGATGCTGCTCATCGTGCTGATCGTCTTCTTCCCTTCGATCGCGCTCCTGCTGCCGCGCCTTCTCTGACGGAGACCGGACCGATGCCGACCGACACGGCCGAAGCCCTCGCGGCCCTCGCGGCCGCCCTGCCCAAGGGCGTGCTGACGCCCGGGCCCGCGGTGGAGCCCCGCTACCGCCACGACTGGAGCGACCAGGACCCGACCGAGCCGCTGGCGCTCCTGCGGCCGCGCTCGACCGCCGAGGTCGCCGCGGCGCTCGCGGCCTGCAACCGGCTCGGCGTCGCGGTCGTGCCGCAGGGGGGGCTGACGGGGCTCGCCGGCGGGGCTCATCCGATCGCGGGCGCGGTCGTGCTGTCGCTCGAGCGGATGAACGGGGTCGAGGCCGTCGACGAGGTCGGGTCCACCATGACGGTGATGGCCGGGACGCCGCTCGCCGCCGTGCAGGCGGCGGCCGAGGCGGTCGGGCTGCAATACCCGGTCGACCTCGGGGCGCGCGGATCCTGCACCATCGGGGGCAACCTCTCGACCAACGCGGGCGGCGTGCGGGTGATCCGCTACGGCATGACGCGCGAGAACGTGCTCGGCGTCGAGTTCGTGCTGGCGGACGGGACCATCGTCGACGCGCTCAACACGATGCTGAAGAACAACGCCGGCTACGACCTGAAGCAGCTCCTGATCGGCGCTGAGGGGACGCTCGGGATCGTGACGCGCGCGGTGCTGCGCCTGCAGCCGAAGCCCGCCCGGGTGGCGACCGCGCTCTGCGCGCTCCCGGGCTTCCCGGCGATGACCGAGCTTTTGAAGAGCCTGCGCGGGCGGCTCGGGCCGGCGCTCACCGTCTTCGAGGGCATGTGGCCCTGCTACTACGACTTCATGGCCGACCGGCTCGGGACGGTGCGCAAGCCCTTCGGGCGGACGCACGGGGCCTATGTGCTGGTCGAGGCGAGCGGCTTCGCCGAGGACGACGTGCAGGCGCGGCTGGAGGCGGCGCTCTCCGGCCTGATCGAGGCCGGCACCGTGGAGGACGTGGTCGTGGCCGCCTCGGAGCGCGACGTGCGCGACCTCTGGGCCGTGCGCGAGGGCGTATCCGAATACGGGCGCATCCTCGGCCGCATCATCGGCTACGACCTCGGCGTCCCGATCGGCGCGATGGGGGCGCTCGTGGAGGCGCTGCACCGGGACATCGAGGCGCGCTGGCCGGATGCGCGCGTGCTCTGCTACGGGCATGTCGGCGACGGCAACCTGCACGTGGTCGTCAACGTGCCCTCGGCCGGCGGGCACCAGCCGCACGACGAGATGGACGTCGTCGTGTTCGCCGCCACGCGGGGCTTCGGCGGCACCATCTCGGCCGAGCACGGCATCGGCACGCTGAAGCGCCCGTACCTGCCGCTCGCCCGCTCGGACGCCGCGATCGCGGTCATGCGGCGGGTGAAGGCGGCGCTCGACCCGGCCGGAATCCTCAATCCGGGCAAGGTCCTGCCCTGAGGGCGGCGTGAAGTCTCGGCCTCCCGGTCCGTCATCGCCGGGCTTGTCCCGGCAACCCGCGCCACGAGGTCCGCGCCTTCGTCCTGGATGCCCGGGACAAGCCCGGGCAGGACAGAGACGAGGGTCGCGCAGCGGACCGAGCGCGGCCGGTACCGGATCGACCGGGCGGGCCCGTCACCCGAAATGGCCGGCGAGCGCGTCGGCGGCGGCCTGCAGGCCGCCCGTCCCGTGCGGGATGCCGAGGGCGCGCAGTGCCGTCTCGGCCGCCCCGAGGGTACCGAGCACCATGGGGGCGTTGGCGTAGCCCATATGGGCGATGCGGAAGGCCTTGCCGGACAGGTCGCCGATGCCGGAGCCGAGGATGACGCCCAGGTTCACCCGGGCGAAGCCGCGCAGCGCCTCCGGATCGAAGCCGGGGGTCAGGATCGTGGTCACCGACGGGGACCGTTCGGCCGGGTTCGCGACGTTGAACTCGAGCGCGCCGCCCCTGGCCCAGACCGAGACCGCGGCCTGGACGGCGCGGGCGAGCGCCCGGTGCCGCGCCCAGGCGGCCTCGAGACCCTCCGCGAAGAGGAGGTCGAGGGCGGTCGTGAGGCCGAACAGAAGGTGCTCCGGAGCGGTGCCGCAGAACTTGCGGTAGTTCTCGATGCCGTCGCGCGCCGTCCAGTCCCAGTAGGCGGTGCGCAGGTCCGCCTTCGCATGGGCCGCCTTCGCCTTCGGGCTCGCGGCCAGGAAGGCCAGGCCCGGGATCATCATCAGCCCCTTCTGGGAGGCCGTGACCGCGACGTCGATGCGCCAGGCATCGGTCTCGAAGGGCATGCAGCCGACGGAGGCGATGCCGTCGACCATGTAGAGCGCCGGGTGGCCGGCGGCGTCCATGGCGGCCCGGATCGCCGGGATGTCGTTGACGACGCCGGAGGCGGTGTCGACCTGGACCACCAGAACGGCCTTGATGCGGTGCTCGCGGTCGGCGCGCAGGCGCGCCTCGACGGCGGCGGGGTCGACGGCGCGGCGCCAGTCGCCCGGCAGGATCTCCACGTCGATGCCCATGAGCGCGCCCATTTCGCCCCAGCCCTTGGCGAAGCGCCCGCTCTCCAGCACCAGCACGCGGTCGCCGCGCGACAGGGTGTTGGTCAGCGCCGCCTCCCAGCCGCCGTGGCCGTTGGCGATGTAGATGTAGGTGTCGGCGGCCTTGGTGCGGAAGACGGTCTTCAGATCCTCCAGGCAGCGGCCGGTCGTCTCCAGGAGTTCCTCGGCGTAGATGTCGACCGCCGGCCGGTTCATGGCGGCGAGGACGACCTCCGGGACGTTGGTCGGACCGGGGATGGACAGGAACTCGCGGCCGCGCGCGAGGGCGACGGGGGTGGACCGGGTCTGCGCGGGTCCGGCGGCGGCCGGATGGGAGTTGTCGTCGAACATCGTGAAATCTTTCGATCGGGAACTGGCGCCGAAATGGGCACACACTCCTACGCCAAGCCCGTTGCGGAGGCCAGGGCCGACCGGCCGGGCCGGTGCGGGTCTGGTCTGCCGCGGGCGGGCGGCGGGAGGCTCAGGCGCGGACGCTCGCGCCGGCGGCCTCGGCCCGCGCCAGGATGGCGTCGACCGAGGGGAAGCGCTCGGTCTCGACCATCATCGTGCGCGCCATCCCGAGCGCGGCCGTCTCGGCGGCCGCCTTGAGGCGGCGGTCGGGGATGCTCTCCAGGTCGAGGTTGTGGGCGAGGCCGAGGATGCGGCGGATCATCTTGGCGGCCGCGAAGCCGACCGTGTCGCGCCACAGCCGGTCCATGAAGGCCTGACGCTCTTCCTCGAGACGGGCGGCGCCGGCCATGCCCTGGAAGAGGTCGGGCGGATAGGCGTCGCCGGTCGGGTTCGCGCGCCAGAGGGCGAGGAAGTCGTCGCGGAAGCGGGACCACACCTCGCCCACTGTGTCCAGGACCCAGCGCTGGTAGGCGCGCCGGCCGCCCGGCTCGGTCTCGTGGCCGGGCTGCGAGAGATAGTTGAGGAGCAGATTGGCGATCACGGCGCCGATGTCGAAGCCCATCGGGCCGTAGAAGGCGAATTCCGGATCGATGACACGGGTTTCGGCCTCGGTCACCATGATCGACCCGGTGTGCAGGTCGCCGTGCAGCATGGCCTCCGCGGCGCTCAGGAACTTCAGCTTCAGGCGCGAGACGGCGACGTGGAGGTCGAGATCCTCGCGGAAGGCGGCGGCGATGTCGTCGAGCTCGGGGCTGGTCCAGCGGTTGTTGGCGGCGACCCGGTAGGGGTCGGTGAAGATCAGGTCCTCGGTGATCTTGCAGAGGGCGTGATTGCCCGCGAAGGCGCCGACGCGGTCCTTCTTGGCCGCGGCCGTCAGCGCGAGATCGGAGGTGAAGTAGAGGGTGCGGGCCATGAAGTCGGCGATCTCGGCCGCGAAGGCCGGGTAGCGCGTGCCGGCGATCATGCCGCGGCGCATGATCACGTGCGGCTCCAGGAGCTCCATGACGATGAGGGCGAGGCGCTCGTCGTAGTGGCGGATCGCGGGGGTGCGGCCGGGCACGAGGCGGGCCTGCTCGGCGAGGGCCATCTGCTCGTAATGGGCACGGGACAGCGGCAGCGGCCAGGATTCGCCCACGAGCCGGACGTAGGGGAGCGCCTGCTTGACCGCGACGCCGCCGGCCGGTCCCTTGACGATGAAGACGAGGTTCAGGTTTCCGTCGCCGACTTCGCGCACCGTCCAGCCTGCGGGCGGTCCGCCGAGCCGGTCGGCCATGCCGGGGAGGCCGGCGAGGTAGCGTGGCAGATCGGCTTCGGACAGCGGGCGGTAGCCCGCCGCCACGCGCTGGGCGTCGTCCATCGAGGTGTTCCTCCCGCAGTCCCTGCTTGTTGCGGCGAAGCATAACCCGTTGCTGACGCTCGGCAAGTAGCGGCCTCCCGCAAGGCCCCGGGGCGCGGACCTGCCTTGCGAAAATGTCCGAGGAATTATGCCGCGACGGATTGAACCGATTTGAATCCCGTGGCAGCCTGTTTCGGTACGGGCCCGGCAAGGACCGGCGTCCCGAGCCAATAAAGGTGGAGGAAGACCCATGTCCGAGGACAATGATGCCGGGCTCTCGCGCCGCGGCCTGATCCGGAATGCGTCCCTGGCGGCCGGGGCGGCCGCGCTCGCCGGCTTCGGCTTCGACCCGTTCGTGGCGCAGGCCATGGCCAAGGAGGCCGGCCGCGCGACCCGTCCGCTCAAGGCGGCCTTTTCGAATGCCGGCCTGCAGGCGACCTGGTGCGCCCAGGGCAAGCAGGCGGCCGAGTACTGGGGCAAGCTCTTCAACGTGGAGGTGACCTGGTTCGACGGGCAGCTCGACGCCGTCAAGCAGCGCTCGGCCATCGACAACATGGCCTCGCAGAAGTGGGACTTCGTCGCCATCCAGGCCTTCGGCATCGGCACGCTGACGGCGCCGGTCAACAAGATGATCGAGTCCGGCATCCCGGTCATCGACATGGACACGCTGATCGCGCCGCTCGATTCCATCGGCGTGCACACGTTCCTGGCCCCCGATAACGAGTTCATGGGCGCCTCGGTGACCCAGGCGCTCGTCGACGCGATCGGCGGCGAGGGCAAGATCATCATGACGCAGGGCGCCCTCGGGCACACCGGCGCGCAGGGCCGCGCGCGCGGCTTCGACAGCGTCGTCAAGAAGTTCCCGAAGATCGAGGTGCTGGAGACGCAGCCGGCGGACTGGGACGTCACCAAGGCGGTGCGACTCTGGGAGTCCTATCTCACCAAGCACCCGAAGATCGACGCGGCCTTCTTCCACAACGACGACATGGCGCTCGCCGCCTACAACGTCATGAAGGCCAAGGGCCGGACCGAGATCAAGATCGGCGGCGTCGACGCCATGCCGCCGGCCATCGCGGCGGTCTCGGACGGGCGCATGTTCGCCACCGTCCGCAATCCGTCCTGCCGCATCCACGGCGGCGCGATCGTGGCGGGCGTGGCGGCCGTCATCCACGGCGCCAAGACCGGCACCGACATCCCCAAGCACATCATCACGGACGGCCCCGTGGTGACCAAGGCCAACGCCCCCGGCATGGCCTGGATGGAGGAGCAGTTCCTCATCTGACGCGGCACATGCGTCCGGGACCGGCGGCGGGGCCACCCGCCCCGCATCCCGGGCGGGCCTTTCGGGGCGGGCGGTCTCCACGTCCGTCCGCCTCCGGCGCGCGTCCGGACCGGCAGGGCTGCAGGGGGCGGGGGCGCCCGGCCACGGACCGGCCTCCCGAGTCCACAGGACGCGAACGACAGTCGAACCAGGACGGCCGCATGACGGATTCCCCTCCCCTCCTGTCGCTCACCGGCGTCTCCAAGTCCTTCGGCGGCGTGCAGGCGCTGAAGGACGTCGACTTCACACTGCGGGCCGGGGAGATCCATGGGCTGATCGGCGAGAATGGGGCGGGCAAGAGCACGCTCATGAAGATCATCGCCGGGGTGCATGCGAGCTATACGGGCACCATGGCGATCGACGGGAAGCCGGTGCAGTTCCGCTCCACGCGCGACGCGCTCGCGGCCGGGATCGGGATGGTGCACCAGGAGCTTTCGATCGCGCCGGACCTGACGGTCGCCGAGAACGTCTTCCTGGGCGCGCAGCCGGTCAACCGCTTCGGGGTGGTCGACTGGGCGGGCATGCACAAGGCGGCGCGCGAGCAGCTCGTCAACCTCGGCCTCGACATCGACACCCGCATGCCGGCCGGGAGCCTGCCGATCGGCATCCAGCAGCTCGTCGAACTGTCGCGGGTGCTCTTCTCGGGCGCGCGGATCATCATCCTCGACGAGCCGACCTCGGCGCTGTCGCCGCCGGAGACCGAGCGACTCTTCGCCGTCCTGCGCAAGCTGCGCGAGAGCGGGCGTTCGATCGTCTTCATCTCGCACTTCCTGGACGACATCCTCCGGATCTCCGACACGATCACGATCTTCCGCAACGGCCGGAAGGTCGTCACCGCGCCGGTCACGGCGGAGACCGACAAGGGCTGGATCATCGAGCGGATGATCGGGTCGGGCCGCGAGGACCTTGAGGAGAGCTGGCTCAGCGAGATCACCCTGACGTCGCCGAAGGAAGCGCCGGTCGTCATGGAGACGGAGGCGCTCGGCTTCGGGACCGCCTTCGACGACATCTCGCTCAAGGTCAGGGGCGGCGAGGTGCTGGGCATCTACGGCTTCATGGGCTGCGGGCAGATCGAGCTCGCCCGCTCGCTCTTCGGCAAGATCGCGCCCGACCGGGGCCGCATCCTCGTCGAGGGCGCGCCGACGCGGCTCGCCAACACGGCGACGGCCAAGCGGGCCGGCATCGCCTACGTGCCGGAGAGCCGGCGCGACATGCTGTTCGCCGACCTGCCTATCTACAAGAACATCTCGATCTCGATCCTGGAGCACCTGTCGCGGCTGTTCCTGAAGCCGGCCCGGGAGCGCGAGATCGCGGCCGGCCACATCCGCACCCTGTCCATCAAGGCGCCCGGACCGGACACGCGGCTCGGCTCCCTGTCGGGCGGCAACCAGCAGAAGGTGGCGCTCGCCCGCTGGCTGACCCGTCCGCCGCGTGTCCTCATCCTGTCGGAGCCGACGCGCGGCATGGATGTCGGCGCCAAGGAGGACGTCGTGCACATCGTCCGCTCGCTCAAGGAGCGCGGCATCGCGGTCGTGGTGGTGTCGACCGAGCCGGAAACCGTGCTGTCGATGGCGGACCGGATCCTGGTCCTGCGCCGTGGCACGATCGCCGAGGAGTTCACCGACACCAAGATCACCAAGGACCAGCTCCTCGCAGCCGCCTGAGACCACCACGGGACCCGCCCATGAGCTCGACCGAGACCACACTCGACCGCCCCTCGGCCCCCCGCGGGCTCGGCTTCTTCCTGAAGAACCAGCTGCGCAACATCGCGCCCTTCCTGACCCTCCTCGCGCTCGTCGTCTTCTTCTCCTTCGCGAGCCCCTCCTTCGCCACGGTCGGCAACGTCTGGAACATCCTCCAGCAGATCTCGGTCACGGCCATCATCGCGGTCGGCCTCACCTTCGTGATCCTGACGGCCGAGATCGACCTGTCGGTCGCTGCGGTCGCCAACGCGACCGGGATCGTGGTCGCCTTCTTCACGCTCCAGGACGCGAGCGTGAACATCGCGAACCTGCCGCTGCCCGGCCCGGCCGCGGTGCTGCTCGCGCTGATGACCTGCGGGGCGCTCGGCCTCGTCACGGCGGTGGGCGTGACCCGGATCGGCATCCCGTCCTTCATCATGACCCTCGCCATGATGCAGATCGCGGCGGGCGTCTGCGCGCTCCTGGTGCGCGGCCAGATCGCCTACTCGGTGCCGGACATCATCGTCACGCTCGGATCGCGCTCGATCGGCGGCGTGCCGTGGATCGTGATCGTGGCGGCGACGACGCTCCTGGTGGCGCACCTCGTGCTGACCTACACGCGCTTCGGCCGCTACGTCTACATGGTAGGCGGGAACCGCGAGGCGGCGGAGTATTCGGGTGTCAACGTGCGTCTGATCATCGGCGCCGTGATGGTCATCTCGGCCATGTGCTCCGGGCTCGCCGGCATGCTGGGCGTCGCCTATTTCGGCAGCGCGCAGCAGAACGAGTTCGACAGCTACCTGCTCGACGCCATCGCGGCGGTGGTGGTCGGCGGAACGAGCCTCTTCGGCGGGCGCGGCGGAATCGGCAACACGATCGTGGGGCTCTTCGTGCTCGGCGTCCTCAACAACGGCCTCGACCACGTCAACATCGACAGCTTCCTGAAGATCCTGATCCGCGGCCTGATCCTGCTCGCCGCACTCGTCATCAACGTCTACGCCGAGCGGCTCAGGACAGCGGCGCACGGGGCGAGGGCCGGCTAGCGGCCCGCTGTTTCATCCGCCGAAACCGCGCTGGAGGGCGGGCCGACGCCGTCTCGCGCTCGCCGCCCGGCCGCGCTAACAACGGGCGAGCCGACGAGGAGCTGCCATGTCCCGCAAAGTCGTCATCACCTGCGCCGTCACGGGGTCGATCCACACGCCATCCATGTCGCCGCACCTGCCGGTGACGCCCGAGGAGATCGCCGAGGCCGCGATCGGGGCCGCGGAGGCCGGCGCCGCGATCGTGCACCTGCATGCGCGCAACCCGGTCGACGGGCGACCCGACCAGACCCCTGAGGCCTTTGCGCCGTTCCTGTCGCGCATCAAGCAGGCGAGCGACGTGGTCGTGAACCTGACGACGGGCGGCGCCGCCACCATGACGATCGAGGAGCGGGTGCGGCCGGCGGCGACCTTCAAGCCGGAGGTGGCCTCGCTCAACATGGGTTCGATGAACTTCGGGCTCTATCCGATGCTCGAGCGCTTCAATGACTTCCGGCACGCCTGGGAGCGGGAGTATCTGGAGACCTCGCGCGAGCGGATCTTCAAGAACACCTTTACGGACATCGAGTACATCCTGACCACCTGCGCGGAGAACGGCACCCGCTTCGAGATCGAGTGCTACGACATCGGCCATCTCTACACACTCGCCCATTTCGCCGACCGCGGGGTCGTGAAGCCGCCCTTCTTCGTGCAGAGCGTGTTCGGCATCCTGGGCGGGATCGGCCCGCACCCCGAGGACGTCGCCCACATGAAGCGGACGGCGGACCGGCTGTTCGGCTCGAACTACCGCTGGTCGGTGCTCGGCGCGGGGCGGCACCAGCTGCCGATTGCCGCCATGGCGGCTTCGATGGGGGGCAACGTGCGGGTGGGGCTCGAGGACTCGCTCTGGCTCGGCCCGGGCCGCCTCGCCGGGTCCAACGCCGCCCAGGTGCGCCAGGTGCGCCAGATCATCGAGGGGCTGGGGCTCGAGGTCGCCACGCCGGCGGAGGCCCGCGGCATCCTCGAGCTCAAGGGCGGCGACCGGGTCGGCTTCTGACCCGGCCGTTCAGGAACATCAGGCGGCAGTTCCGGTTTTGCCGGCCGGGGGCGCGACCACCTCCAGCGTCTTGCGCTTCAGCGCCTCGCGCATGGCCGCCAGGGTCTCGACCGTGTGCGGCTCCATCTCGGCCGCCGGCCCGGCGATGTAGTCCACGAGCTGGAGGGCGCGCCGCCGCTCGGCCGGGGTGCGGATGAGCTTCGGCAGGGTCTCGATCGCCCGGGCGCGCTCGAACTCCACGATGACGGTCTGCTCGTGGATGATCATGACCCGCTCCTGGGGTCCCAGCGTGGTGAAGGGCTCCTGCCGGCTCATGACCTCGGAGGAGCGCTCCAGCCGGTCGCGACGGACCGATCCGCGGGCGTGCGCCAGCAGGACCAGCATGCGGATCACGCCTTCCGCGAGGCCGCCGCGCTCGATGCCGGCGAGGATGGTCTGGACCTCGGGCAGGCGGTGGAGCTCACGCGAATCCGCACGGGTGCGTTCGAGATTGTGCGAGCGGCCGAGCATCTGCATGACGGGCGACATGTGCAGGCCGAGGAAGGCGAGTTCGAACCACGCATCGCGGACGTCCCTCATGAGGTCGAGCGACTGCTCGACGGCGTCGGCCCAGAGCCGTTCCATCTGGCGGACGGGATGGTCGGCCGGCACGGGCTTGCGCTCCGCCCGGATCCGGTCGGCCGCCGCCGCCACCGGGCCGACGAGCGGGTTGCGGTCCGAGAAGGCGAGTCGCCCGACGCGGCCGGGATGCAGTTCGCGGAAGGCCTCGACGGAGACCGGGGTGACGGCGGCGCGCCGCGCCGGGCGCAGCGCCATGTCGTAGACCTCCGCGCCGAGCCGGCTCAGCCGGTCGACCGCCGCGAAGGCGACCTCCTCGCGGCGATGGCTTCCGTCGATGTGCCGGACGTCCTCCATGCGGCGCTCGTGGAAGCTGACCGTGAAATGCGCGTGGATCCCCTCGCCGACCTGGTCGTCGATGCGCATCTCGTAAAGGCCGGGGGCGAGCGCCTCGATGGTCTGCAGGGTCGACGTCACCTCGGTGTGCTCGCGCCGGGCGATCGACGAGGAGACGAAGATGCCGAGGTGACCGACCTTGTCGTGCACCATGTAGACAATGCGCTGGCCGCGGATCTTGATCTCGTGCTCGTCCGCGTAGGCGTCGGCGATCCAGTTCAGGGCCTGCTGGGGCGGGGTGATGTTGTCGCCGCGGCTGGCGAAGACGATGATGGGCGAGCGGATCTGCCGGATGTCGACCGGGCGGCCGCGCTCGAGCCGGGCCTCGCCGCGGGCGAGCCGGTTGCCGACGAAGAGCTGTTCGACGATCCAGTGGATCTCGGCCTCGTTCATGAAGTGGTAGCCGCCCCACCAGCGCTCGAACTCCAGGAATTTCTCGCGCGCGCCGTCGACGTCGGCATAGAGGTCGTAGTACTTCCCGAAGTAGTTTCGGGCGGGGTTCAGCATCTCGAAGTTCGAGACGAGGTGGGCGCCGTCGAACTCGCCGCCACCAAGGTCGGACAGCACGAGCGCCGGCAGCACGCCGCCGAGCAGGCCGCCGTTGTATCGCATCGGGCTCTCGCCGATGCGGCCCGACCATGTCGCCACAGGGGCGCCGTTGATGACCAGCGGCCCGGTGAGGTCCGGGTTGGTGGCGGCCAGGAGCAGGGTCGCCCAGCCGCCCTGGCAATTGCCGACCACGATGGGCTTGGGCGAATCCGGGTGGCGGCGCGCGATGGTGCGGATGAACTCGCCCTCCGCGAAGGTCACGTCGGCGAGCGTCTGGCCGGGCTCCGGATGGGGCCGGAAGGCGACGAAATAGACCGGGTGGCCGGCGTGGAGCGCCACTCCCACCTGGCTGTCGGCCTTGAAGCCGCCGATGCCGGCGCCGTGACCGGCGCGTGGGTCGATGATGACGTAGGGCCGCTTGCGGTCGTTCACCTCGACGCCCGCCGGCGGCAGGATCCGCAGCAGCATGTAGTTGACCGGCCGGCGGAGCCCGGCGCCGTCCACGACCGTCTCGTAGTCGTAGACCAGCACCGGCGGCGTGCCCTCGGCCTGGTGGGCGATGTCGTTGTTGCCGCGCTCGCGCAGCGCATCGAGGGTGAGGACCCCGCGCTCGGCGGCGTCGCGGGCATAGGCGGCGATGAGGTCCGGCAGGGTGCCGGCCGCGGCCGCGCCGCCGAGCCGCGCCATGACCGCCTGCCCGCGCCGGAACCACTCCCGGGCCCGTTCCGCATGGCCATGGCCGAGGCGTTCGGCGTGCCGGGCGGCCGCCTGGCCCATCAGGTCCATCTGGTCGGACAGGGCCGTGGCCCCGGCGACCGCCTGATCCGAGGGAGCGGTGAAGAAGGACGGCGTCATGGGGACTCTCGCTTGGTTGGCAGGGAGCGTCGAGCGCCCGCGCGGATCTCAGGCGGCGACAGGACTGCGGGCGGCGACCGCCGCGAGGGTATGGCGGGCGATCATGGCCTCCTCGTCGGTCGGCAGGACGAGGACCTGGACCCGGCTCCAGGGGGTGGAGACGACGGTGGCGTTCCCGGCGTTGGCGTCGCGGTCGACGACGATGCCGAGCCAGTCCATGCCGGCGGTCACCGCCTCGCGCACCCGGAAGGCGTTCTCGCCGATGCCGCCGGTGAAGACGAGCGCGTCCAGGCCGGACAGCGCGGCGGCGAGGCCGCCGAGCTCGTGGCGGATACGGTCGACGAAATAGGCGATGGCCCGGCGGGCCTGGGGGCGGTCGCAGGCCTCGAGGTCGCGCATGTCGCTCGACACGCCCGACAGGCCCTTGAGGCCGGAGCGGTTGTAGAGGAGGTCGGAGATCTCCTGGGCGGTCATCCCCTTCTCCTGCATGAGGTAGAGGACGGCGCCCGGGTCGAGCTGGCCGCAGCGGGTGCCCATGGGCAGGCCGTCGAGGGCCGTGAAGCCCATCGTGGAGGCGACCGAGCGCCCTGCGTTCAGGGCGCACATGGAGGCGCCATTGCCGAGATGGGCGACGACCACCTTGCCGGCCGCGAGGGCGGGGTGGTCCTCGGCGAGACGGCGGGCGACATACTCGTAGGAGAGCCCGTGGAAGCCGTAGCGGCGCAGGCCCTCGTCGTAGAGCGAGCGCGGCAGCGCGAAGGTATCGGCCACGTAGGGGTGGCCGCGATGGAACGCCGTGTCGAAGCAGGCGACCTGCAGGGCAGCCGGAAAGGCCGCCTGGGCGGCGCGGATGCCCGACAGGTTGTGCGGCTGATGCAGGGGGGCGAGCGGGACATAGGCCTCGAGCGCGGCCAGGACGCCCTCGTCCACGGCCACCGGCGCCTCGAAGCGGCTGCCGCCGTGAACCACCCGGTGGCCGACGGCGCCGATCCGAGCGTCCGGGCAGGTGGCCTCGATCCAGGCGAGGATCACGGAGAGCGCGGCCCGGTGGGACATCGGCCCCTCCGCCTGGAGCGGCACCGCGACCGGCCCGGGGGCGGCGGACCGGCGAACCTTGAAGACGGGGGCGGTGCCGAGCCCCTCGACCTGGCCGGCCGCGAGCGGCGCGGGCTCCCCGCCGGCGGCGGCGAAGAGCGCGAACTTGATCGAGGAGGAGCCCGCGTTGAGGGTCAGGAGGCACTCGGCTACGGTCGTCACTCCGCGGCGGCCAGGAGGGGCGCGGCGGCGAACAGGCTCGTGCCGGACCGCCGCCAGGCGTCGTGGAGCTGGGCGAGCGCACAGGAGGCGACCCGGGCGCGGTCGTTGTCGGCGCGGCTCGTCAGGATGATCGGCACGCGCGCCCCGACGACGAGGCCGGCGGCGTCCGCCCGGGCCACGAAGGTCAGCTCCTTGGCGAGCATGTTGCCGGCCTCGAGGTTCGGCACCACCAGCACGTCGGCCCGGCCGGCGACCAGCGAGGCGATGCCCTTGGTGCGGGCGGCCTCCAGGTCGACAGCGTTGTCCATGGCGAGCGGGCCGTCGACGAGGCCGCCCCGGATCTGGCCGCGCTCGGCCATCTTGGAGAGGGCCGCGGCATCGAGGGTCGACGGCATGTTGACGTTGACCGTCTCGACCGCGGCGAGGACGCCGACGCGCGGGCGCTCGACCCCGCAGGCGATCGCCAGGTCGATGGCGTTCTGGACGATGTCGACCTTGGTGACGAGGTCCGGGGCGATGTTGAGCGCAGCGTCCGAGATGAAGAGCGGGTGGTCGAGCGAGGGCACGCTCATGACGAAGACGTGGCTGAGGCGCCGCGTCCCGCGCAGGCCCGCGTCCTTGCGGACGACCTCGGCGAGCAGCTCGTCGGAATGAAGGTTGCCCTTCATGATGGCGGCGACCTCGCCGGCGGCCGCCATGGCGACGGCCCGGCGGGCAGCGTCGCGGTGGTCCTCGGCGGCGACGAGGCGGATGCCGGCGAGGTCGGTGCCCCGCTCGGCCGCGGCCCGGCGGATCGCCTCGAGGTCGCCGATCAGCACGGGCTCGATCAGGCCCTCGTCGCGGGCGAGGAGCGCGCCGCCGAGGGCGTTGCGGTCGTCGGGGCAGACCACGGCGGTCGGCATCGCGGGGCGCGCCTTCGCGGCGGCGAGCAGTCGGGCGAAATGGTCCTTGTGGTCGAGATGGAAGTGCGGCAGCTCGCGGGCCGGCATCGCGACCGGCACGGTCGGGGCGTCCACTTCCGCGAGGCCCTCGCAGACGGTCGCGCCCTCGGCGTCGACGACGAGGGTCTCGAAGACCGCCTTGGGGCAGTCGCCCTTGGCGACGCAGGTGACCATCACCATCAGCCGCTCGCCGATCGCGACCCGGCGCGAGAAGCGCAGTGTCTGCATCCGGTAGAGGGTGCCGGGGCCGGGCAGGACGTTGCCGAGCACCGAGGAGATGATCGAGCCGACCCACATGGAGGGCGCCACCACGGTCGGATCCTTGGGCTCGCCGTCGGACGGGACGACGAGCGGGTTCAGGTTGCCGGAGACATGGGCGAAGAGGAGCAGGTCCTGCGGCGTGCAGACCCGGTCGAGAGCGGCCCAGGCGCCGACGCGCAGGTCGTCCCAGGTGGTGTTGCGGATGAGATCGGACATTGAGAATCCCCCGGGGTTCGTCAGGCCGTGACGTGGAAGCCGGCGTCGATGTGGAGCGTCGAGCCGGTGATGTTGCGGGCGCCCGGGCCGGCGAGGAACACCGCGGCGGCGCCGACGTCGTCGATGGTGGCGAGGCGGCGCATGGGCGCGCGCGCGGCGGCCTCCTGCAGCATCTCGTCGAAGTGGTCGAGGCCGCCGGCGGCGCGGGTCGCGATCGTGCCCGGCGACAGCGTGTTGACCGTGATGTCCTTCGGGCCGAGCTCGGTGGCGAGCTCCCGGACGGTCGCCTCGAGGGCGGCCTTCACGGGGCCCATCACGTTGTAGGTCGAGACGACCTTCTCGGCGCCGTAGAAGCTCATCGTCATGCAGGTGCCGCCCTCGGTCATCAGCGGCTCGGCCCGGCGTGCCAGGCGCAGGAAGGAATGGACGGAGACGTCCATGGCCTGGCCGAAGCCGGCCGCGGTCGTGTCGACCACGCGGCCGTGCAGGTCGTCGCGGGGCGCGAAGGCGATCGAGTGGACGAAGACGTCGAGGCGGCCCCACTGGTCGGCGATGCGGCCGAAGAGGGCCGCCTCCTGCTCCGCGTCCGCCACGTCGAGCGGCATCACGATCCCGGCGCCGAGCGCCTCGGCGAGCGGGCGCACGTGCGGCTCCGCCCGGGCGTTGAGATATGTCACGGCGAGGTCCGCGCCGGCCTGCCGCAACGCCCGCGCCACGCCGTACGCTATGGAATGATCGTTGGCGATGCCGACGACGAGGGCGCGCCGGCCCGAAAGGTCGAACAGTGTCATGACGTCCCCACTGGCTTTGCTCTGCTCTTCTTGAGGCTCGACAATACGGACGTCGGTTTAAGACTCTGTGACACGATGAATATGTAGTCGCACTTAGGATGCGCGAGCTAAAACGATCCAATATCTCTCCAACAACTATGATTGCGTAGAGACCGCTCAAATTTTATCGATCTCGCCCCGGCATGGGATCGCCTGCGGTTGCGGAAACCTCGGACAAATGGGAGCGGGGCGGCTAGACTGCCGGGCTACGCATCCGAATTCGAGCATGAGGGCGACCATGAGTTTCGACGGCCTGAAGATCCCCGACCTCGCCGGCCGGGCATGTCTCGTCACCGGGGCCTCCACCGGCATCGGCGCCGCCGTGGCGCGGGCCTTCGCGGCGCAGGGCGCGCGCGTGGGCGTCCACTACAACGCGAGCGCGGAGGCCGCCTCGGCGATCGTCGCGGACATCCGCGGCGCCGGGGGCGAGGCCGTGGCGATCCACGGGGACCTCGGGCGGACGGGCGAGGCGGCGCGGGTGGTGGAGGCGGCGGCGGCGCAGTTCGGCGGCCTCGACATCCTCGTCAACAACGCGGGCGCGCTCGTGAAGCGGGTGCCGATCGCGGACTCCGACGAGGCTATCTACGACGCGGTGATGGACCTCAACGTTCGCCAGGTGGTGGCGGCCAGCCGGGCGGCGATCCCCCACATCCGGGCGCGCGGCGGCGGGTCGATCATCAACACCTCGTCGATCGCGGCCCGCAACGGCGGCGGCAACGGGGCGGTGTTCTACGCGGCCGCCAAGGCCTTCGTGAGCAATCTGACGCGCGGGCTCGCCAAGGAACTGGTCGGCTCCGGGATCCGGGTGAACGCGGTCGCGCCGGGCGTGATCACGACCCCGTTCCACGAGCGCTACTCGACCCCGGAGCACATGAAGGCCATGGTGGCGAGCGTGCCGATGGGGCGGGCGGGCGTGCCGGAGGACTGCGTCGGCGCTTACCTGTTCCTCGCCTCGCCGATGCTGTCGAGCTACGTGACGGGCCAGGTGCTGGAGGTCAACGGCGGGCAGCTGATGCCGTGACGCGGTCGTCGGCCCGGTGCGCCTCGGGGCCGGGCTCCGGCGGCGACCCGGCGGCCGGCGGCCAGCCCTCGCGGTGGCGGCGGCGGTCGCGGTCGGCGGGCTCGGTCTGGTCGTGGAGCAGGACGGTGCGGGTCGGGAACGGCAGGTCGATTCCGGCCTCGGTCAGGGCTGCCTTTACGGCGGCGAGCACCCGGCCGCGCGAGGCGACCACGTCCGACCGCTTGGACCGGGACCACCAGCGGACCCGCAGGTTGACGGTCGAGCCGGAGAGCTCCCAGGGAATGGCGTCCGGCGCCGGCTTGGGCTCGACGCCGTCGACCCGGCCGATCGCGTCCAGGATCACCTGCCGGGCGCGTTCCACGTCGTCGCCATAGCCGATGCCGACCTCGATCTCGCTGCGGCGCGTCTCGAAGGCGGTGCGGACCGTGACGGCCCGGGTGTAGATGTCGGCGTTGGGGATGACGACGCGCTGGCCGTCGTAGGTGCGGATCAGGGTGGCGCGCGCCTCGATGTGCTCGACCGTGCCCTCGAACTCGCCGGAGCGGATCTGGTCTCCGGCCCGGAAGGGCTGGCGGTAGAGGATCAGGAGGCCCGACAGCCAGTTCTGCAAAATGTCCTTGAAGGCGAAGCCGAGCGCGACCGAGCCGATGCCGAGCGTCGACAGGAGGTTCGCGGGGCTGATCGAGGGGAAGACGACGGTGGCGGCGACCAGCACGCCGAACAGGATCATGCCCCAGCGGGCGAAACCGCCGAGGAGGAGGCCGAAGTCCTCGCGCCCGCGCCGGTGCAACACGCCTGCCACGGACCGGCGCGCCACCCAGGACGCGCCCCAGAAGGCGGCCAGCACCACCGCCGCGATGGCGAGGTTGGGCAGGACCCAGAAGAAGCCCCGGATCATCGCCTCGATCTTGTCGAGGGCCGGCTGGATGGCTTCGGCGACGTTCATGGCATCGGGGGTCCGGGGCGGCGCGCCGGGAAGCGCGGGCGGGACGGGCCGTCACGCGGCGGACGGGGGCACCCCGGATGGGGCGCGCCCCGCGCGCGTCATGAGGTCAGGCGGCGGCCTTGCGGTTGATCCGGCTCTCGGCGAGCTGGGTCAGCTTGGCGTCGGTCGCCTTTTCCTCGTCGAGGGTCTGCTTCAGCACGTCCGCGCAATCGCTGCGGCCGAGTTCGCGCGCCCAGGCGATCAGGGTGCCGTAGCGGGTGATCTCGTAGTGCTCCACGGCCTGCGCGGCCGCCGCCAGCGCGGCGTCCAGGACCTCCTTGTCCTTCACCTCGCCGGCGACCTCGTCGGCCTCCTCGAGGATGCCGTCGATCGCCGCGCAGGTGACCGCGGCCGGCTCGACGCCGTGCATGCGGAAGACCTGCTCGAGGCGGCGGACGTGGTTCTCCGTCTCGCCGAGATGCTTCTGGAAGCCCTGCTTCAGCTCGGGCGAGGTGGCCTTCTCGATCATCGTCGGAAGCGACTTCGTGATGCGCTTCTCGGCGTAGTAGATGTCCTTGAGCTGGTGGACGAAGAGGTCGTCCATCGTGGCGATGTCCTTGGCGAAGAGACCCATCGGCTCCTCCTCTCTGTTTCATGGGGGATCGTGCCGGAGCGTCGTCCGGCGGCTCCTTCCTGAACGCCCGGGCGGCGCCGTCGTTCCCCCGAAAGCGCGCGGAGGCAGCAATCGCGTGGTCACGAATCCACGCTTGCAAAGTTTAGCGAAGTGGGTTTCACTAAACTCGATCACTAAACGCCCCGACACGAGGGCGGCACGGGAGGAGGCGCTCGCCTCCAACACAATTCGGCGGATTCCACGGGCTTCTCGGGAGGAGAAGCGCGACGGGACGGTGCGTGTCTGTCGACCGGCGGAGGGCTGACGGCCCGGCCGCGCGGGACGATGGAGCACGCGAACAAGGGAGGACATCGCATGCGGAAGTTCTTCGCCTCGGCGGGTCTCGCGACCGCCGCCCTGCTGGCCGCTACCACGCTCTCGACGGCGCCGGCCACCGCCCAGGGCAAGACGATCACCCTCTGCTGGGCGGCCTGGGACCCGGCCAACGCGCTCGTCGAGCTGTCCAAGGACTTCACCGCCAAGAGCGGCGTCAACATGAAGTTCGAGTTCGTGCCCTGGCCGAACTTCGCCGACCGCATGCTGAACGAGCTCAATTCCAAGGGCCGCCTCTGCGACCTGCTGATCGGCGACAGCCAGTGGATCGGCGGGTCGGCCGAAAACGGCCACTATGTGAAGCTCAACGACTTCTTCGCCAAGGAAGGCATCAAGATCGACGACTTCATGCCGGCGACCGTGACCGGCTACGCGGAATGGCCCAAGGGCACGCCGAACTACTGGGCGCTGCCGGCCATGGGCGACGCGCTCGGCTGGACCTACCGCAAGGACTGGTTCGAGAAGCCGGAGATCAAGGCCGCGTTCAAGCAGAAGTACGATCGCGACCTCGCGCCGCCGAAGACGCAGACCGAGCTGAAGCAGATCGCCGAGTTCTTCCAGGGCCGCGAGATCGACGGCAAGAAGGTCTATGGCGCCGCGATCTTCACCGAGCGCGGCTCGGAAGGCATCACGATGGGCGTCAACAACGCGCTCTACACCTTCGGCTTCCAGTACCAGGATCCGAAGAAGCCCTACGCGATGGAAGGCTTCGTCAACGGGCCCGACGCGGTCAAGGGCCTGGAGTTCTACAAGTCGCTCTACAAGTGCTGCACGCCGCCGGGCTACACGGACGCCTACATGCAGGAGGGTCTCGACGCCTTCAAGTCCGGCCAGGTCGCCATGCAGATGAACTGGTTCGCCTTCTTCCCGGGCCTCTACAAGGACGAGAAGGTCGGCGGCTCGAAGATCGGCTTTTTCGTGAACCCGGGCGAGAAGGTCTCGGCCTCTCAGCTCGGCGGCCAGGGCATCTCGGTGGTCAGCTACTCGCCGAACAAGACCGAGGCGCTGCAGTACATCAAGTGGTTCGCTTCGCTGGACGTCCAGAAGAAGTGGTGGGCCCTCGGCGGCTACACGTGCCACAAGGGCGTTCTGAACGATCCGTCCTTCGCCGCCTCCGCCCCCTTCGCGGCCGACTTCCTGAAGGCCATGGGCGAGGTCAAGGACTTCTGGGCCGACCCGTCCTACGCGCAGCTGCTGCTCGCCCAGCAGAAGCGCGTCCATGACTACGTGGTCGCCGACAAGGGCACCGCCAAGGAGGCCCTCGACGCGCTCGTCAAGGACTGGACCAAGGTCTTCAAGGACGACGGCAAGCTCTGACGTCGCCCGCGCCCGCCCGCGGTCTCCCAGCCGCGGGCGGGTCCGATACATCCGGGCCATCCTGCAGCCCTTCCAACTCCGGTCAGCGACGATGTGGGGACCGCACCTCTGCCGAGCCGCCGCGGGAGGCGCCCGCGTGCCCGGCGCCCCAATAGAGCGATACCCCTCCCCCCGCAGTCCCGGCCGAAGCGGAGCGGAGAGCCGGGAGCCGGCGCCTCCGGGGCGGCACCGCCTCGCGGCCGGCACGGCCTGGGCCCAGGATCTGCGGCCGCTGCGCGGCCTTGTCCGGGGATGCGGATGGGGGGCGGCCGGAATTCCGGACCGCCTTCGCCTCACCGAATTTCGGATCGGCGTGCCATGAACCAATCCCTGCAGCCGAACCTCATCGACCGCGCGGCTGTTGCCACACCCGCGGGCCTCGCTCGCCGCGTGCGCGGCCTGTCGGACCGGGCGATCGCCTGGATCTTCATCGCGCCGACCATCCTGCTCCTGCTCGCGATCAACATCTTTCCGCTGATCTGGACGATCCGGCTGTCCTTCACGAACTACCGCGCCAATCGGCCGAATGCGCTGGTCCGCGACGTCGGCATCGACAACTACGTGTCGATCCTGACCGACCCGGAAGTCTGGCAGCCCATGCAGGCGACGGCGCATTTCGTCATCTGGACGATCCTGATCCAGACGGTGCTCGGCTTCTCGCTCGCCTGGCTGATCGACCGCAAGTTCCGCGGGCACGGCTTCTGGACGACCGTGATCCTGGTTCCGATGATGCTGTCGCCGGCGGTCGTCGGGAACTTCTGGCGCTTCCTGTACCAGCCGCAGATCGGGCTGTTCAACTACGGCATCTCGGCCGTGACCGGCGTGCCGCCCTCCTCCTTCGAGATGCTCGGCTCGGTCAGCCTGGCGCCCTGGTCCATCGTCGTCGTCGACACCTGGATGTGGACGCCCTACGTGATCCTGATCTGCCTCGCCGGGCTGCGCTCGATCCCCGACTACATCTACGAGGCGGCCGAGGTGGACCGCGCCTCGCCGTGGCGCCAGTTCTGGACGATCACGCTGCCGATGGCGTTGCCCTTCATCATGCTGGCGGTGCTGTTCCGCGGCATCGAGAACTTCAAGATGTTCGACATGGTCAACCTGCTCACCTCGGGCGGGCCGGGCTCGACCACGGAGGTCGCCTCGATCACCTTGAAGCGGGAAGCCTTCGAGAAGTGGCGGACGGGCTATTCCTCGGCCTTCGCCATCATCCTCTTCGTCACCGTCTTCGGCCTCGCCAACATCTACGTGAAGGCGCTCAACCGGGTGAAGAGCCGATGAGCACGTCCGCCCATTCCGTCGTCGAGCCCACGGCGCGCACCAAGGCGATCGCCGGGACGCTGGTCGTCGCCTACGCGCTCCTCACCATGATCCCGCTCGTCTGGATCTTCCTGACCGCGCTCAAGACGCCGCCGGATTCGATCTCGTATCCGCCCAAGATCGTGTTCACGCCGTCGCTCGAGGGCTTCTGCAACCTCTTCACCACGCGCTCGCGGCAGACGGAGGAGTACATCCGCTCGCTGCCGCCGGCGCAGGGGCGCTGCGAGGAGATCGCGCGGGAGCGCAACATGGCGGTGGCCGGGCCGTCCAACTACCTGCCGCGCTTCTGGAACTCGGTGGTGATCGCGTTCGGCTCGACGGTGCTCGCGGTGGCGCTGGGCACGATGGCGGCCTACGGCTTCTCGCGCTTCCGGGTGCCGCTCGCCGACGACCTGCTCTTCTTCATCCTGTCGACCCGGATGATGCCGCCGATCGCGGTGGCGATCCCGATCTACCTCATGTACCGCGAGCTCGGCCTGTCCGACACGCGGCTCGGCATGATCCTGCTCTACACGGCCGTCAACGTGTCGCTCGCCGTCTGGCTCCTCAAGGGCTTCATCGACGAGATCCCGCGCGAGTACGAGGAGGCGGCCATGATCGACGGCTACACGCGGCTGCAGGCCTTCGCCAAGGTGGTGCTGCCGCAGGCGGCCACCGGCATCGCCGCCACCGCGATCTTCTGCATGATCTTCGCCTGGAACGAATACGCCTTCGCGGTGCTGCTCACCTCCGGCGAGGCGCAGACCGCGCCGCCCTTCATCCCCATCATCATCGGCGAGGGCGGCCAGGACTGGCCCGCCGTCGCGGCAGGCACGACCATCTTCCTGATCCCGATCGTGGTCTTCACGATCCTGCTCCGGAAGCACCTGCTGCGCGGCATCACCTTCGGGGCGGTCCGCAAATGAGCCCGAACCCGTCACCTCGCCCGCCCCGCCGCCGCGTCTCGCCGCGCGGGGTCGCCGAGACCCTCGCCACAATCCTGATCGTCGCGGGCGTGTTCATGCTGATGCAGCCGTTCTCGCTCACGCTCTACACCTATTCCTTCGCGGTCACGCTCGCCGGTACGGCGCTGTTCGTGGTCGGCTCGAAGTTCCCGGCCTAAGGGGGAGTGGCACGGTGGCCGAGATCCGCGTGGAGAACCTGCACAAGTCCTTCGGCGACTTCGTCGCCGTGAAGGATTCGACCTTCACGGTGGAGAACGGCGAGTTCTTCGTCATGCTCGGGCCGTCGGGCTGCGGCAAGACCACCACGCTCAGGATGATCGCCGGCCTGGAACTGCCGACCTCCGGGGCGATCCGGCTCGGGGGCGAGACGGTCACGCAGCTCAGGGCCTCGGCGCGCGACATCGCCTTCGTGTTCCAGCTCTTCGCGCTCTACCCGCACATGAACGTGCGCCAGAACATCGCCTACCCCTTGAAGAACCAGGGCGTGCCGAAGGCCGAGATCAAGGCGCGCGTGGAGGAGGCGGCGCGCACGCTGCGCATCGCCGACCTGCTCGACCGGTCGGTCTCGGGCCTGTCGGGCGGCGACCGCCAGCGGGTGGCGCTCGGCCGGGCGATCGTCCGCGATCCCAAGGCCTTCCTGATGGACGAGCCCCTCGGCGCGCTCGACACCGAATTGCGGGAGGCGATGATCACGGAGCTGCGCGCCCTCCACGACCGGCTCGGGGCGACGACCATCTACGTCACCCACGACCAGCTCGAGGCGATGGCGATGGCCGACAAGATCGCCGTCATGAACCGCGGCCTGATCGAGCAGTTCGACACGCCGCACGAGATCTACGGCCGCCCGGCGACGCTCTTCGTCGCCGACTTCATCGGCTCGCCGCCCATGAACCTGCTGCCCGCGGCGGGTCCGGCGGCGGCGGGCGCCACGCGCCTCGTCGTCGACGGCGTGTCCGTGGCGATCCCGGCGCTCCTCGACGGCAGCGCGAGCCGGGACCTCGTGCTCGGGGTCCGGCCGGAGCAGGTCGTCCTGTCGGACGGCGAGGGTTTGGCCGGCGAGGTGTTCGGCTCGGAATACCTCGGCACCACCCAGATCGTCACCGTGACGACGCGGGTCGGCAAGGTCAGGGCGCGGCTGCCGGCCTCGGCGCGGGCGACGGTCGGCGAGGCGGTGCGGCTGACCTTCAGGCCCGAGCGGCTGTCGGTGTTCGACAGGGCGAGCGGGCGGGCGCTCAGGACGGCCTGGACGGTCGCCGGCACGGGAGGGCGTCGGCATGGCTGAGGTGCGGCTCGAGGGCGTCTCCAAGCGGTTCGGTGCGACGCAGGCGGTGGCGGACCTGTCGCTGACGGTCGGGGACGGGGAATTCGTCGTGATCCTCGGCCCGACGGGGGCCGGCAAGACCACGCTGCTCCGGCTCGTGGCCGGGCTGGAGCGGCCGGATGCCGGGCGGATTTCCATCGCGGGGCGCGACGTGACGGCGGAACCGCCGGCCACGCGGGACGTGACCTTCGTGTTCCAGCAATACTCGCTCTATCCGCATCTCTCCGTCTACGACAACCTCGCCTTCCCGCTCCGCTCGCCGACCCGGCGAGTGCCGGAGCCGGAGATCGAGCGCATTGTCAAGGACCTGGCGCGCCTCCTGCAGATCGAGGACAAGCTCGGCAACCGCGCCACGCAGCTCTCGGGCGGACAGATGCAGCGCGTGGCGATCGGCCGCGCGCTCGTGCGGCGGCCGGCCGTCTATCTGATGGACGAGCCGCTGTCGTCGCTCGACGCGAAGCTGCGTGCCGACCTGCGGCTCGAACTGAAGCGGATCCAGATGGACCTCGGCGCCACGATCCTCTACGTGACCCACGACCAGATCGAAGCCATGACCCTCGCCACCCGAATCGGCGTGATCGACCGGGGTCGTCTCGTCCAGGTCGGAACGCCGCGTGAGATCTACGAAAGCCCCGTGGACACCTACGTCGCCCAGCGCCTCGGCCAGCCGTCCATCAACCTGCTGCCGGCCGACCTGCTGCCCGCCAACCGCCTCAGCGAGGGGACCCGCACCATCGGGGCGCGCACCGAGCACATCCGGGTGACGGCGGCGAACGGTGAGGCGCGCGGCCGGGTGGCGCGCATCGAGCACCTGGGCGACCAGAGCCACATCCATGTCGAGGTCGGCGCCCACACGCTGGTGGCGCTCGTCGACCCCGACACCGAACTCGGCCGCGACGACGCGGTCGACGTCGCGCTCGTCGACCCGCTCTGCTTCGGCGCCGACGGCCGACGACTCGTGTGAAGAGGCAATAGAATGTCCGACACTCTCGAGACCCTGATCAAGGCCGTCACCAGCCGGATCGTCGCGGCCGCGGACGAACTGACCACGCTCGACCAGGCGATCGGCGACGGCGACCACGGCGTCAACATGAAGCGCGGCATGGAGGCGGTGGCGGCCGAACTCCCCAAGATCGCCGCGCAGGCGCCGGGGGAGGCGCTCAAGGCGGCCGGCATGCAGCTCGTCATGAAGGTCGGCGGCGCCTCGGGCCCGCTCTACGGGACGCTCTTCATCACGCTCGGCAAGGAACTGCCCGGGCCCGTGGACCGGGCGGTCGCCGCGCGGGCCTTCGCGCGGGCGATCGAAGCCGTCCGGGCGCGCGGCAAGTCGGATCGGGGGCAGAAGACCATGCTGGACGTGCTGATGCCGGTCTCCGACGCGCTCTCGGCCGGCGCTCCGCTCGCCGAGCTCCGCCGGATCGCCGCGGAGGCCGCCGCGGCGACGGTTCCCATGAAGGCGATCCGCGGGCGGGCCTCCTTCCTGGGCGACCGGTCGATCGGGCACATGGACCCGGGCGCCCGCTCGTCGCTGATCATGATCGAGGCGGTCCTGGACGTCCTGGAGGCGAAGGCATGAACGACAAGGTGGGGATCGTCATCGTGTCCCATTCGCCCGACGTGGCGCGCGGCACCGCGGACATGGTCCGCCAGATGGTCGGCACGGACGTGCCGCTCGCCTGGACCGGCGGCGACCCGGGCGGCGGGCTCGGGACCAGTGTGGAGCGGATCATGGCCGCCATCGGCGACGCCTGGTCGGACCGGGGCGTCGCGATCCTGGTCGACCTCGGGGGCGCGGAATCGAACAGCGAGATGGCGATCGAGCTCCTGCCCGAGGAGCGGCGCGACCGCGTGGTGGTATGCAACGCGCCGATCGTCGAGGGCGCCGTGATGGCGGCGACCGAAGCCTGGGGCGGCGCGAGCCTCGAGGAGGTGCGCCGCACCGCCGAAGAGCTCTCGCCCGCCTGAGGAGGACCCGATGACCACTGCCTCCGCCTCCGTCCTGCTCTTCCACGACGTCGGGCTGCACGCGCGCCCGTCGGTCAAGCTGACCAAGCTCGCCAAGGGCTTCGCGGCACAGATCGAGCTCGCCACCAGCGCCGAGGGGCCGTGGATCGACGCCAAGAGCATCGTCCGGGTGATGGCCACCAAGGCGCCGAAGGACACGGTGCTGCATTTCCGAGCCCGTGGCGACGACGCGGAGGCCGCGGTGGCGGCGCTCGTGCGGCTCGTCGAGACGGACTTCGCCGAGGAGGACGCCTGAGGCCATGGGAGACCCGAGACCGGTCGTGCTGAGGGGCCGCGTCGCCGCGCCGGGCTATGCGGCGGGCTGGGCCGTCCGCCTCCACGACGGCGGGACGGAGGACCGCGTCCCGGGCACGCAGGCGGAGGAGATCGAGGCGCTCCGGGCGGCCATCGCGGCCGCGGGCCTGGCCCTCGCCGGGCTCGCCTCGACGCAGGACGACGAAGAGGCCGTCGCGATCCTCGAATTCCAGATCGCCCTGCTGGAGGACTACGAGCTGACCGGGCCGGTCTTCGACGCCGTCG